>JAWLFQ010000151.1:0-3219 GCA_041685505.1 Nitriliruptoraceae bacterium | reverse complement strand
CATCGGGTCGGCTGCGGGTGGGTCCGGCTGTCCGGGGACTCCACAGGCAGGGTCGCCCTGCCCGGCCAGACCCCCCGCAGCACCCACCCGGCCGGGCCGATCGGCTCCGAGGGTGGCGAGCAGGACACAGACGACGAGCAGCGCTCGCGGACCACGTGGTAGCTCACGACCCGCCGGACGCGAGGGATGAAGAAGAGAGACGATGGCTGCTGACCAGAAGATCCGGATCCGCCTCAAGGCGTACGACCACGAGATCCTCGACCGCTCCGCACGCGAGATCGTGGACACGGTCGAGGCCACCGGCGCACACGTGACCGGTCCGGTACCGCTGCCCACGGAGCGCAACGTGTGGTGCGTCATCAAGAGCCCGCACAAGTACAAGGACTCGAGGGAACACTTCGAGATGCGCACCCACAAGCGCCTGATCGATATCCACCAGCCGACGCAGAAGACCATCGACAAGTTGATGGGCCTGTCGCTGCCTGCCGGTGTCGACATCGAGATCAAGCTCTGAGCCGACCGGCTCCGTTTCGCCCGCTCGCCCCGGACTCGTCCACTGCGGTCGCCGCCCCAGGCGCCGTACGACGGGTCGACGAGGAAGGAACCAGCATGGCCCCCAAGGGCATCCTCGGGACCAAGCTTGGCATGACACAGGTCTTCGACGACGACAACCGCGTCGTCCCCGTGACCGTGATCCAAGCCGAACCCAACACCGTTGCACAGGTCAAGACCATCGACAGCGATGGCTACACCGCCGTCCAACTGGCGTACGGTGTGCGCAAGCACGTCACCAAGCCGCTGTCCGGCCACCTGGCGAAAGCCGGCGTGGACAGCGCCAAGGTCCTAGCCGAGCTGCGCTTCGACGACAACTCGGACCTCCCTGAACTGGGTGACAAGGTCGCGGTCGACGCCTTCGCCAAGGGCGATGTGATCGACGTGACCGGCACCAGCAAGGGCAAGGGCTACGCCGGTGTCATGAAGCGGCACAACTTCTCCGGTATGGGCGACGGTCACGGGGTCAAGAAGAAGAACCGCCACCCGGGTGCCGTCGGGGCCTGCGCGACCCCGGGACGCACCTTCAAGGGCATGAAGATGGCGGGGCGGACCGGCGGCCAGCGGGTGACGGTCCAGAACCTCGAGGTGGTCGACATCGACACCGAGCACCAGCTGCTGCTGGTCAAGGGGGCGGTGCCCGGCTCCGACGGCCAGGTCGTCTTCGTCCGGTCGGCCGTGAAGTCCAAGAACAAGGGTGGTGACGCCTGATGGCAACCACGATCGACATCCAGGACCTGGCCGGGAAGAAGGTCGGGTCGACCGATCTGCCCGACGCCTGGTTCGGCGGTCCGGTGAACATCGCGGTGATGCACCAGGTGGTCACCGCACAGCTGGCCGCCGCGCGACAGGGCACACACAAGACCAAGACCCGTGGTGAGGTCCGAGGCGGTGGGGCCAAGCCCTGGCGCCAGAAGGGCACCGGGCGCGCCCGTCAGGGATCGACCCGCTCCCCACAGTGGGTGGGCGGCGGTGTGGCCCACGGCCGCGTGCCGAAGGACTGGTCGGTGCGGGTCAACAAGAAGGTCAAGCGTGCCGCGCTGCGCTCCGCGCTGTCGGACCGCGCCGACAACCAGTTGGTGACGGTCGTCCGCGACCTGTCCTTCGACGCTCCCCGGACCAAGGACGCGGTGGCGGCCCTGTCAGCGCTCGGGCTCGAGGGCAGGGTGCTCGTCGTGCTCGCCGAGCGTGACGAGGCCACGATGCGCTCCTTCCGGAACCTCCCGGATGTCCACACCCTGGTCGTCGACCAGCTGAACACCCACGACGTGGTGGTCAGCGACGTGGTCGTCTTCGACGAGGACGCCCTCGAGCTGATCGGTACGGGGGGTCGCCGCGGCGACCTCGACACCCCGACACCCGAGGAGGTGGCGTCCGCATGAAGGACCCCCGCGACATCATCTACCGGCCCGTGATCTCCGAGAAGACCTACGGCCTTCTCGACGAGAACAAGTACACCTTCGTCGTGGATCCGCGCGCCAACAAGACCCAGATCAAGCAGGCGGTCGAGGGCATCTTCGAGGTGAAGGTCCTGAGCGTCAACACGATGAACCGGCCCGGCAAGCGCAAGCGCCGCGGCCTGATCGTCGGCAAACGTCCCGACACCAAGCGCGCCATCGTCACGGTGGCAGAAGGCGACGAGATCGAGCTGTTCGACGCCGGGTTGTAGTCCCGGCCCGTTCGGCTCCAGCTCCGTCCGACGAGAACCACGAGGCATCATCATGGCGATCCGCAAGTACAAGCCGACCACGCCCGCGCGGCGTGGGGGTTCGGTGAGCGACTTCGCGACCGTGACGCGCTCCGCCCCGGAGAAGTCCCTGCTGGCGCCACTGCCGCAGAAGGCGGGCCGGAACGTCCACGGACGCGTCACCAGCCGCCACCGGGGTGGTGGGCACAAGCGCAAGTACCGGGTCATCGACTTCCGTCGGAACAAGGACGGGGTGCCCGCGACGGTGGCAGCGATCGAGTACGACCCCAACCGGTCGGCCCGCATCGCGCTCCTCCACTACCACGACGGTGCGAAGCGCTACATCCTCGCGCCGCGCAACCTCAAGGTCGGCTCGATCATCGAGTCCGGTCCCGGGGCGGACATCAAGGTCGGCAACGCCCTGCCGCTGCGCAACATCCCGGTCGGCACCACGATCCACGCCGTGGAGCTGCAGCCGGGTGGCGGCGCGACCTTCGGCCGCTCGGCCGGGACCGCGATCCAGCTGCTGGCCAAGGAAGGCAAGTCCGCGGCTATCCGGCTGCCATCGGGAGAGATCCGGCTGGTGGACGCCCGCTCTCGCGCGTCGATCGGCAGCGTGGGCAACGAGGAGCACGAGCTGATGAGCCTCGGCAAGGCCGGCCGCACGCGCTGGAAGGGCGTGCGACCGCAGACCCGCGGTGTCGCGATGAACCCCGTCGACCATCCGCTCGGCGGTGGTGAGGGCAAGTCCTCCGGTGGTCGTCATCCGACCGACCCGTGGGGCAACCCGGAACGACGGACCCGCAAGCCCAACCACCGCTCCGACCAGTACATCATCCGCCGTCGCGGCAAGAAGCGTCGGTGACCAACGTTCGCGGGGTGACCCGCAGCCGCCGCAGCCGGCGGACCCCGACCGCAGTCCGGGTCGGACCCATGGAGGGCTGACAGATGCCACGCAGCTTGAAGAAGGGCCCGTTCGT
>JAWLFQ010000012.1:0-46492 GCA_041685505.1 Nitriliruptoraceae bacterium | reverse complement strand
TCCACGCGCTACATCCCCTACGACACCAAGCCGGGGGGCCGGTACCGCTACCACCGCGACGCCGAGGTCATGGCCGGGCCCCACGCCGCGGCCTACGTCGAGCACCTCGACGCGATCTTCGACATCTACGCCGCGCTGGTCCCCGAGATGCTGGAGTGGGTACGCCGGCGCTGGCCGAAGGACGAGACGACCTCACCCTTCGCCTACCGCAACGCCACCAAGGCCAAGGCCCTGGACCTGATCCGTGGGCTCCTGCCGGCGGCCACCACCTCCAACGTCGGGATGTTCGCCTCGGGTCAGGCCTACGAGGGTCTGCTGCTGCGGCTCAAGGCCGACGAGCTGGCGGAGTCGCGCACGCTCGCCGACCGCCTCCTGGTCGAACTGCGCCAGGTCATCCCCTCCTTCCTCACCCGCGTGGACCGCCCCGATCGCGGTGGGGCGTGGTCCGACTACCTCGCAGCGCGCCGTGACGAGACCCGCGCCCTGGCGGCTGCGCTCGTGCCCCAGGATCCGGTCCAGCCGGCCCAGCTCGTGACGCTGACCGACTGGGCGCCGCGGGATGCGGTCGATGCCGAGGTGGCGCTGGTCACCGGTGCGCTCTATCCCCACGTGACGATCCCCGAGCAGCAGCTCGAGGCCGAGGTGCGTCGCTGGCCCGCCGAGCGTCGCGCCGAGGTGCTGACCGCCTACGTCGGGGAGCGCGTCAACCGCCGGCACAAGCCCGGCCGCGGGTTCGAGCGGGTGTGGTACCGCTTCGACGTGCTCGGCGACTACGGCGGGTTCCGCGACCTGCAGCGCCACCGGATGCTCACGATCGAGTGGCAGGACCTCACCACCGCCCACGGCTACGAGACCCCGCCCGAACTGGCCGAGGCGGGCGTGGAGCACCGCTGGCACGAGGCCCTGGAGCGCTCCGCGGCACTGGAGTCCCTGCTGGCTCCCGATCACCCCGCCGCCGCGCAGTACGCGGTCTGCTTCGCCTACCGGATGCGCTACGCCATCCAGCTCAACGCCCGGGCCGCGATGCAGATGCTC
Source organism: Nitriliruptoraceae bacterium (assembly GCA_041685505.1). Taxonomy (GTDB): domain Bacteria; phylum Actinomycetota; class Nitriliruptoria; order Nitriliruptorales; family Nitriliruptoraceae; genus T1Sed10-7. Next base: position 45,457 of record JAWLFQ010000012.1, on the reverse strand, counting down.
GAGCTGCGCTCGGTGCCCCAGGGCCACCCCCAGTACCGGCGGGTGGTGCAGGAGATGCACCGCCAGATCGACGAGGTCGCCGGGCACCGCGCCGTGGCCGAGGCGATGGTCCATGTCGACCACGGTCACGCGGAACTGGAGCGCCTGGCCGCCGAGCAGGCCGCGGAACGTCGCCGTGAGGCGCGCACGGACGGCCGCCAGGCGCGGGAGGATCAGGGATGAACGAGCGGCTGCGGTCGGTCCTGCTCGGCGTCGGTGTGGGCATCGTGCCCCTGCTGCTGCTCGACCTCGCCCGCATCCTCGACGACGCGGTGGCCGCCGATGGCGGTGACACCTCGGTGTGGTGGCCCGTGGCCTCCTACCTCGCCGCCGGGGCCGTCGCGGCCTTCGGTGTCGGCGCGGGCAGGGGTGACCGCCTCGTCCCCGCGACCGGCGCGGTGGTCCTGCTGCTGGTGGTGCTGCCCACCGTCCCGGTCGGGGTGGCGGCGCGCCTGCCCAGCCTGCCGCTGCTGCCGGCGGCGGCGGCCAGCCAGGCGGTGGTGTTCGCGATCGCCGGCGCCTACCTCTACGCCACGGTCCGGGGGTCGCGCAGCTGACGGGGTTGCCGCTCCGTGCGCCGGCGGGCTCAGGGTCAGTTCCCCTCCACGGGCAGTGCACGGAACCGCCCGTGCGTTCGGACCGGTGGTGCCAGGGCGGTGCCGTCCCCGCGGTTGAGGTCCACGGTCAGCTCCCAGGTGCCCGGCTCGACGGTGACGGGCACCTCGACCGTGCGGCAGGGCGCGGACACCGAGCACCCGGCGACCTCCCATCCCACCTCGCGTGGGGGCTCGGTGCTGCCGTCGTCACGCACCCGCGCCAGGGTCGCGGTGAGCGCACCGGCCTCCTCGGGGTCGGTGGGCAGCGTCGACGCCGGCAGGCCGCCGGGACCGATCGAGCCACCCGTCACCTCGACGGTGACCTCCACGACGCCTGCCGTGACCTCCTCGTCGTCCGCAGGGGAGCTGATGGTCACCGCGGCGTCGTCGCTCAGCGGGAGGATCTCCGCCGTCGGATGCAGCGCGACCGCCAGCGGCGTGGACAGCGTCCACATGCCCACGCCCGCCAGCGCGAGCGCGCCCATGGGCAGGGGTGCGGGCAGCCGCAGATCCAGGCCGGTACCCGCCCCCACGAGCAGGGTCACCAGCGAGACGACGGCCAAGGGCAGCGCCCAGCTGACCCAGTCGGCGAACACGGACTGCCCCAGCACACCCAGGCCGCCCAGGATGACGGCGGCGGCCAGGGGGGCGAGCAGGTCGCGGATGGCGGTGATGCGGATCCATCCGAGGCCGGCGCCCAGCAGTACCGCCGCCAGCGCGATGCCGAACACCACGACCATCGCCTGCCAGGCCGACCCGGGTCCGGCGTGTGCCAACAGCGCCTGCGCGGCAGCGAGGCTGTTCAGGGCAGGTCCGAGGGGTCATCGTCGGTGGCGATGTCCAGCCGCACCGCCGGGATGCCGAGGGCACGGATGCGCTCCACGACCGGTACGTGCTGGGGATGGACGCGGTAGCGCGCCAGGGCGTCGGCGTCGGCGAAGACCGTGAGCAGACCGGTCATCGTGGGCTCCTCGACGTCGCGGGCCACCCGGAGCCAGGCCACCTCCTCGATCGCCGCCAGCCCGGCCAGGGACGACTCGATCTCCTGCCGGGTCGTCTCGTCCACCTCGGCGAGATCGAACCGCACCACGTGCCAGATCACCACGGTCTCCTCTGTCGGGGCCGCCCGTGCGCCGCTGCCGTCCGTCGGCGGCGGCGTGCACCGCACGGGCCGGGGCGTCGGGGGGGACCACTAGGATAGGGGGCGGCCAGCTTCGCACGGCCGTGTCACCCCCCGGAGGCGACCACCCACGATGTCCACACCGCCCGTCGAGCACCCTGCCCCACCAGCCGGCATCGGCCGGGTGGTCACCGCCATGATCACCCCCTTCACCGCGGCGCTCGAGGTCGATCTCGACGGCGTGGCCGTCATGGCGGAGCACCTGGTCACCACCGGCAGCGACACGCTGCTCGTCAACGGCACGACCGGCGAGTCACCCACCCTGCACGGGGATGAGGCCCACGAGATCCTGCGGGTGGTCAAGGACACCGTGGGCGACCGTGCCACGGTGATGCTCGGTACCGGCAGCAACGACACGGCGAAGACCGTGGCGGCCACCGCGGCTGCCGCGGACGCCGGTGCGGACGCGGTGCTGGTGGTCACGCCCTACTACAACCGCCCCGATCAGCGTGGCCTCGAGGCCCACTTCCGGGCGGCGGCAGCCGCGACGGACCTGCCCGTGGTCCTCTACGACATCCCGAGCCGCAGCGCCCGGGTCATCGAGGTGTCGACCCACGTGGCCCTCGCCGAGGTGGACAACATCGTCGGGGTCAAGGACGCCACCGCCGATGTCGGCCGCGCCGGTGATCTGCTGCGTGCCACCGCCGGTGCCCCCGGCGGCTACGCGCTGTGGTCAGGTGCCGACGAGGTCAACCTGCCGCTGCTGTCGGTGGGTGCGGTCGGTTTCGTCTCCGTGGCCTCGCACCTGGTCGGCCCGGAGTTGGCGGCCATGGTGGCGGCCTTCCCCACCGATCCCGGCCGTGCCCGCCAGCTGCACCTGGCCTGCCTGCCCGTCCACCGCGCGCTGTTCGCCGAGCCCTCACCGGCCCCCCTGAAGGGCGCGTTGGCCCGCCTGGGGCTGCCCGCCGGTCCCGTCCGTCCCCCCCTGGTCGACGCCTCCCCGGCGGTCGTCGGCACGCTGCTCGCAGCGCTCGAGCCGGTGCAGGAGCAACGATGAGCAGCAACGACACCGTCGAGGTCACCTTCCTCGGCGGCCTCGGTGAGATCGGTCGCAACATGGCCACCATCGAGGTGGAGGGTCGCCTCGCGGTGGTGGACGTCGGGGTGCTGTTCCCCGACGCGGAGCATCTCGGCGTGGATCTGATCCTGCCCGACTGGAGCTGGTTGCTGGAACGCGCCGGCGATCTCGACGCGGTCTTCCTCACCCACGGCCACCTCGATCACATCGGGGCGCTGCCCTACCTGCTGCGCGACCTCGACCGGGTCATCGACGTCTACGGCACCCGCCTGACCATCGCCTTCTGCGAGGCGATCCTGGAGGAGTGGCCGGAGCTGCCCACGCCCCGCTTCCACGAGGTCGAGCCGGGTGACCGTGTCGAGCACGGCGTGTTCGACGTGGAGGCGGTCCAGGTCAGCCACTCGATCCCCGACGGGGTCGCTTTCGCGATCCGCACGCCCGAAGGCCTGATCGTCCACACCGGTGACTTCAAGCTGGACCAGTCGCCACTGGATGGACGTCCCACCGACCTCGCCCACTTCGCGCGGCTCGGTGACGAGGGCGTGGATCTGCTGCTCGCGGACTCGACCGGTGCGGAGAACCCCGGGCACGTCGCGCCGGAGCGCACCATCGGTGCCACGATCCGTCAGCACCTGCTGGAGGCCGAGGGCCTGGTGGTCGTGGCCTCCTTCGCCAGCCACGTCCACCGCATCCAGCAGATCCTGGACGCTGCGGTGGCCGTGGGGCGTCGCCCGGTGTTCGTGGGCCGCTCCATGGTGCGCAACATGGCCATCGCCGATGAGCTCGGCTACCTCGACTTCGACGCCGATCTGGCGGTCGAGCCCGACGACGTCGACGACCACGATCGCAGCGACCTGATCGTCATCTCCACCGGCTCGCAGGGCGAGCCCTTCAGTGCGCTGTCGTTGATGGGTGCGGGTGAGCACCGTCGCCTCGAGGTGGGGGAGGGCGACCTGGTCATCCTGGCCTCCAGCCTGATCCCCGGCAACGAGCAGGCGGTGTTCCGCTCGATCAACAACCTGTCACGTCGTGGCTGCACGGTGATCCACGGCGGGGTCGCCCATGTCCACGTCTCGGGCCACGCCAGCCGTGAGGACCTGGTGCTGTTCCACAACATCGTGGAACCCGAGCACGTCGTCCCGGTCCACGGCGAGTACCGGCACATGCGTGCCCACGCCGACATCGCCCGGGAGACGGGGTGCCTACCGGAGAAGGTGTTCGTCTGCGAGGACGGCGACTCCCTGCTGCTCAGCGACGGGCAGGTCACCCGGGGCCCGGGTCGTTCCACCAGCCACGTCTACATCGACGGGCTGCTCGACGACGTCGGGCCCGCGCTGTTGCGCGACCGTCGGCGCATCGGTGAGGACGGCATCTGCATCGCCATCGTGACCATCGACACCCACGCCCGCAGGGTCAGCGGTGACACCGTGGTGACCCAGAAGGGCGTGGTCTTCCACGAGCAGTCCGAGGGGATCCTCGAGCGGGCCCGGCAGGCGGTCGACGCCGAGCTGGCGGGGCTGGCTGCGACACGCTTCGAGGACACCGCAGCGGTCAGCCGCCACGTCGTGCAGGCGCTCGGGCGGTTCTGGCGCGCCGAGACCGGACGTCGTCCCTTCATCCTCCCGGTGGTGCAGGAGGCCTGACGCGGGCGCTCAGGCCCGGACGCCCAGCAGGTGGTCGATCACATCCCGGGCGGTGTAGCTCGTCGAGCCGTTGAGCAGACGCTTGAGGTCGACGAGGTCGTCCCCAGCGGTCAGGACCGGCGGCTCCGCGTAGCCTTCGCGGCGGACCTGGCCGAGATCGATCGAGGTGAGCAGCCCGTTGCACAGGCAACGCCGCCCCTGCGCATCCTCTTCGGTACCGCCCTTGTTGACGAAGTCGACGATGGGTTCGGCCGAGCAGCGGTAGCCGAGCTCGCCGTCCTCCTTGCGGTAGGCCTCCCGGAGGTAGCCGACGTCGCACTTGCGCGGTCGCGCCTCGGCGACGTCCGGCTCCGCGATCGTGTCCTCGAGCTCGACCAGCTTGAACGGGAAGCCCGTGGGGCTCGCGACGGGATCGGTACGCACGGAGATGGAGCCGTCCACGACCCGGTCGAGGACGCTGCGTTTGAGCTCCGGCGTCAGCCCCGACTCCTCGCAGAAGGCGAAGGCGGTGCCGACCTGGACCCCGGCGGCACCCGTGGCGAGCGCCTCCTCGACCCGGTCGGGAGCGCCGTAGCCGCCCGCCAGCCAGAAGGGCTTGCCGAGCGCAGCGATGGCGTCGAGCTTCACCGTGTCACGGGCGCCGTAGATCGGTTGACCGCTCTCGTCGAGGTTGGGTTTGCCGCGCGGGGGCGCGTTGTGACCGCCGGCGACGGGCATCTCCACCACGTAGCCGTCCGGTGCGCCCGAGGTGTTGCGGTCGAGGTAGGTCGCCAGGGTGTGGGAGGACACGATCGCCAGGAAGCGTGGACGGGTGACCTGCGGTGCGGGGTGTCCGTCGAGGAAGTCTGCGGGGGAGAAGCGCGAGATCGCCTTGTCGCCCCCCTCGACGTCGATGCGCATCTCGACGTCCTCGTGGCGGGCGAGACGATCGAGGATGGCGGGCACGTGCGCCGGGATACCGGCGCCCATCAGCACCGCGTCGACGCCGGCCAGCACCGCCCCGTACAACGACGGCAGCGTGGGCAGCTGGATCTTCTCCAGGTAGTTCACGCCGATCAGCCCGTCGGTGTGCTGCGTGGCGAGGGTGATCTCCACGAAGTTGGCGACCACCAGCAGTTCGAGGTCCTTGCGCGCCGGCTCGAGCACCGGGCGGGCCACTCCGGGGAAGCGGGCGCCACGTGCACGCGCGTGCTCGCGGTAGTAACGGTCGCGGACGCGCTGCGCGATCTCGGGGACGGGGAAGGCGTCGAGCGCACGCCGCAGGTGGCCACCGGGATCGCCCTCGGACAGGCGGCGGGCCACCGTCACCGCGACGGCGGTGCCGGAGACCACGCCGAGCTGGCCGGCGTCGGCGACGGCGCTCGCGAGCTGCCAGCTCGACGCGCCGACCCCCATGCCTCCCTGGATCACGATCGGTTCCACGCGGTGCTCCTCGTCGCCGCGGCTCGACCGGTGCGGGGCCAGCTGCGGATGCGCTCGGGTGGCAGGGCGGTGCGGGGCGCCACCGATATTACGGTGTCGTAACCGTAACTTGTTGGGCGGCCGAGCGCGACCTCCCCGACCGGGTCACGCCGCGCTGGTGGACGCTGTGCGCACACCATCGGCGGCGAGGTGGCACCGTTCACGGCACCGGACGGGCCAGGGGTGTAGTTCCACCGGTGTCCTACGGTTACCCTGCGCGCACCACTACCGGACCGATCGAGGAGGGACCGTGGCGTCGTCCACAGGTACGCGCGGCCGTTCCTCGACGGGCAAACCCGCCACGCGCAAGGCCGCCGGGACCCGCTCCGCACGCGGCGGTGGCAACGCGAAGAGCGGCAGCACCGGCACGCGCAGCGGCACGTCCAAGCGCGGCGGCGCCAAGAGCGGCAACGCCAAGAGCGGCACGCGAGCCACCGGCGGGCGCACGGCGGGCTCGGGCAGGGTGCGCGGTGCCTTCCGCGAACACCTCGGTGAGCGCCGGCGTGACATGGGCGGGCTGGCGCTGATCGTGCTCGGCGTCCTGGCCGGGCTCGGTACCTACGCCGACGCCGCGGGACCGGTGGGCGAGTTCCTGGAGGCCGTGGCACTGGGGCTGTTCGGTCTGGCGGGCTACGCCACGCCGGTCGTCGTCACCTGGTTCGGTCTGCTGGTGGTCCTCGGTCGACCCGGACCGGAGGTGGGGCGGATCGCCGTCGGGTCCGTCGTGCTCATCCTCGGTGTCCTGGGCGGTCTGCACCTGGTTGCCGGGGCCCCGGACCCCGCCGCGGGGATGCGCGCCCTGTGGCGTGCGGGTGGGCTCATCGGTTGGGGGGTTGCCACGCCGCTGGGCATGGCGCTGTCGGCCTGGGGGGCCGGTGCGGTGCTGCTCGCCGTGGTCCTGCTCGGGGTGCTCATCGTCACGCGGACCCCCTTCAGCCGTGTGGTCGAACTTCTGCGTGCCGCGCTCACGCCGTGGCGCGACACCGCAGCCCCGGCGGCGGACCAGGAAGCCGACGCGGACCCGGCGGCCACGGGGCGCGCTGCACGATCGAGCGCGCGCTCCTCACGCGACGGCGACACCGCCGCGGCGCAGGAACCGGCCGCGCCGACGCGGGTGCGCGCAACGCTGGCGGGTACCAGCGCGACCCAGCCGCCCCTCGCCGAGGGGTTGTCGGAGGGTGGCGACGGATCGCAGGGTGGCGAGGCGGAGGGCGGCGCACCACCCGGCGGTGTGCCCGACCCTCCCGTGGAGCGGGCACGGGTCCCGGCTGCCCCGACCGGCAAGGCCCGCAAGGTCCGCCCCGTCGCATCCTTCGATGACTACCAGCTGCCGTCGATGGACCTGTTGGCGGGCGGTCGGGCGGTCGGCAAGGAGTCGCGACGGGTCATCGACGCCCAGGCTGCGGCCCTGCAGGAGACCTTCGACCAGTTCGGCGTCGACGCGACGGTCGCCCGGCACTCCCGTGGTCCGACCGTGACCCGGTTCGAGATCGAGCTGGGCCCCGGCGTGCAGGTCAAGAAGGTCGCCAACATGGGTGACGACATCGCCTACGCCCTGGCGGCCCCGGACGTGCGCATCGTCGCCCCGATCCCGGGCAAGTCCGCGATCGGCGTGGAGGTCCCCAACCGCCAGCGCGACCTGATCACCCTCGGCGACATCCTGCGTTCCTCGGAGGCAGCGGGCGATCCGCACCCCTTGACCGTGGCGCTCGGTGTCGACATCGCCGGCAACCCCGAGCTGATCAACCTCGCCACGATGCCCCACCTGCTGGTCTCCGGTGCCACCGGCTCGGGGAAGTCGGTGACCCTCAACGGGATGATCTCCTCGGTGGTCATGCGCGCCCGGCCCGACCAGGTCCGCATGATCCTGATCGACCCCAAACGGGTCGAGCTGAACGCCTACGAGGGGGCCCCGCACCTGCTCTCACCCGTGGTCACCGACCCGCGGCGCGCTGCCGACGCCGTCCAGTGGTGCGTCAAGGAGATGGAGCAGCGCTACGAGTTGCTGGCCCATCTCGGCTTCCGCAACATCGACGGCTACAACGAGGCCGTGGCCGCCGGTGAGGTCGCTTCCCGCCCCGGCCCACCCGATGAGGACGGGCTGCCCACCGAGCTCGAGGCCCAGGCGCTGCCCTACATCCTGCTGGTGATCGATGAGCTCGCCGACCTGATGCTGGTCGCGCCACGGGACGTGGAGGACGCGATCTGCCGCATCGCGCAGATGGCCCGCGCCGTCGGGATCCACATGATCATCGCGACCCAGCGGCCCTCGGTGGACGTGATCACCGGGCTGATCAAGGCGAACATCCCCTCCCGCCTGGCGTTGCAGGTCGCCTCACAGACCGACTCGCGCACCATCATCGACATGAACGGGGCGGAGAAGCTGGTCGGCAAGGGCGACATGCTCTTCCTGCCGGCGAGCCAGGGCAAGCCCACCCGCCTGCAGGGTTGTTGGGTAACCGAGCGCGAGATCACCACCGCGGTCAGCTTCTGCAAGGCCCAGCGCGAGGCCGACTACGACGAGCGGGTGGTCAAGGAGGGCGCGGAGGCCGACCAGACCGACGCTGCCCGTTCCGGCGACGACGGGTCCGACGAGGCGCTGCTGTGGCGTGCGGCCGAGCAGGTCGTCACCAGCGGGCTGGGCTCGACCTCGATGCTGCAGCGCAAGCTGCGGATCGGGTTCGCCCGGGCGGGGCGGCTGATGGACGAACTCGAGGAGTACGGGGTCGTCGGTCCCAACGAGGGGTCGAAGGCCCGGGACGTGCTGTGGCAGCCCGAGGATCTCGACGAGGCCCGCACGCGGGGGACGTTGACCTGACGATCCGCCCCCGCCACCGCGGGGCGCCCGCGGGTCACCGCCAGCGGAAATCGCCGCTGGCCTGCGGGTTGCGGCCCTTCAGCTGCTTGCGGCCGCCGGCCAGTGCGACGCCACCACCGACGACCATCGCCCCGAGCAGCAGCAGGCCGAGACGGTCACGGGGGTTGTCGGCCAGGACGATGCGCCCGCCCTCTTCCTCGGCGGGCTCCTCGACGAGTCCCTCCTCGGTGGTCTCGTCCACGCCGTCGTCCACCGCCACGGCGGGCACGGCGAGCAGCGCCACCGCCAGCAGGGCGGCGCAGGTGAGCATCCAGAGGCGTGTGCGTGCGTTCATGGGCGGGAGGATAGCCACTGTCCGGCATCGGGAGGAACCCGTGGTGCGCACCCGCTAGGTTGTGCGGCGCATCGCGCCTGGCGGTCAGAACTGCGGGCGGTTGGAGCCGCTCGTACCCTGCCGCAAGGACGTCGACGGGGGCGCCCCACGGTGCCGCGGCGGTACCGCACCGAGCTTGCCGCACGGAGGACCATGCCTGACGACGCGCCTTCCACGGGCATCGGCAGCATCCTGCGCGATTCCCGTGAGGCCCAGGGCCGCTCCATCGAGGACGTGGCCCTGTCCCTGCGTGCGCGCACCGGCCAGCTCGCGGCGCTCGAGGACGAGGACTTCGCCTCCTTCGGCGGCGATGTCTACGCCAAGGGGTTCCTGCGCAGCTACGCGATCGAGCTGGGGCTGGACCCGGACCCGCTGCTCGACACCTTCCGCCGCGAGGTCAGCCACGACGACCTCCACGCCGCGTCGCTGGTCGGCGACGTCAGCGCGCCGAAGGAACGCCGCGGGGCCCCGCCGGCGTGGATCGCCTGGCTGCTGGCGATCGTCGTGGTGCTCGCCGGTATCGCCGTGCTCGGTTCGACCGACGGGCGAGCGCCGGACCAGGCCGCGCCCGACGAGCCCGTGGGACCGCCGCCGGTCACCGCCGAGGACGACCGGGACGAACCGAGCCCGGACCCCGACGACGATCCCGATGGCACGGACGAGGACGCGACGGCGGAACCCGACGATGGCGACGACGCGGACGGGTCGACCGAGCCGGAGGAGGAGGACGGCGAGCAGGAGACCTTCGAGGGCGTGGAGCTGCTCCTGGCCTTCGAGTCCGACTCCTGGATCCGGGTCATCGCCGACGACGCGGTGGTGATGGAGCAGGTCGTCAGCGCGGGGGAGACGCTGCAGTTCGATGCCGAGCAGGAGCTCGAGGTCCGCTTCGGCAACCCCGGGGGCGTGCGCGCCACCCTCAACGGCGAGGACCTGGGTGCGCAGGGCGATCCCGGCATCCCGGTGACGATCAGCTACACACCCGAGGGCCCGTCCGAGGTCTGAGCCCGTCCACACCGGTCTCGCTCGCCGGCACCAGGGAGGTCACGCGTGTCGCAGGCAGAGGATGTCGCGGTCGACGATGCCACGTCCGCGGTCGGCCAGCGGGTGGCCATCATCACCCTGGGCTGCGGCCGCAACGAGGTCGACACCGAGCAGTTGGCCGGCCTGTTCCACCGTGAGGGCGCCCGGATGGTCGAGGACCCCGCCGACGCCGAGGTGGTCCTGGTCAACACCTGCACCTTCATCGCGCCGGCCAAGCAGGAGTCGATCGACACCGTCCTGGCCGCCTGCCAGCTCAAGGACGACGGTGCCGCACGGGCCGTGCTGGTGGTCGGGTGTATGGCCCAGCGCTACCCCCACGAGCTCGCCGAGGCGATCCCGGAGGCCGACGCCGTCGTCGGCTTCGACGGCTACCCCCGGCTCCCCGCGATCGCGGCCCAGCTGCTGCGCGGCGAGGTCGCCGATCGCGTGCTCGGCGTGGGCCCCGCGCATCCCGGCAGCCGGCCGGGTGGCGGTGACGACCCGGGCACGGCACCGGTGCGCCGGGACCTGCCGCTGCTGGTGGTCCCCGACACCGCCGGAGGGCCCGCCGGAGCGGGTGCGCACCCCGGGAGCCAGGACGACCTCGACCGGATACCGCCCAGCGGCCCCCGCTTCCCCGTGCGCCACCTCGGTACCGACGCAGGGCCGCGCTCCTGGGCCTACCTGAAGATCGCCTCCGGCTGCGACCGTGCCTGCACCTTCTGCGCCATCCCGTCCTTCCGTGGCCGCTTCCGGTCCCGGCCACTCGACGAACTGGTCGAGGAGGCGCGCTGGCTGGCCGGTCAGGGCGTACGGGAACTGGTGCTGGTCAGTGAGAACACCACCTCCTGGGGCAAGGATCTGCCCGGCGGTCGGTCCCTGCAGCCGGTGCTGCTGCGCGAGCTCGCCCGGTTGGAGGGCATCGAGCGGCTGCGGCTGATGTACCTGCAGCCGGCGGAGCTGACCGATCCGCTGCTCAGCGCCATCGCGCACATCCCCGAGGTCGCCAGCTACTACGACCTGTCCTTGCAGCACGTCGCCGGTCCGGTGGTGGCACGCATGGGGCGCTCCGGTGACCACGAGCGCTTCGCCGCCCTGGTCGCGCGGGCCCGCGCGCTCGATCCCGACGCGGTGTTCCGGTCCAACTTCATCCTCGGGTTCCCCGGTGAGACCGAGGGGGACGTGGCGCTGCTGGAGTCCTTCCTCTCCGAGGTCGAACTGGACTGGGCGGGCTTCTTCACCTTCAGCGTCGAGGACGGCACGCCATCGGCGACCATGCCCGGGCAGGTGCCCCATGAGGTGGCGCGCGAGCGGCTGGAACGCGTGCGTTCGCTCCAGGAGCGCATCGCCGATCGCCGGGCGAGGCGCGTCGTCGGTCGCCACCTCGACGTGCTGGTCGACGAGGCGGAGGACGCCGGTGACCTCGGGCTGCGCACGCTGGGCCGCTCCTACCGTGAAGCGCCCGACACCGACGGGGAGATCGAGCTGCGCGCCCCCGGTGGTCAGCCCGCCGCGGTGCCGGTGGGTCGCGTCGTCACCGCCCGTGTGGTGGACTCGGTAGGCGTCGATCTGGTCGCCGAGGTGGACGTGGCGACGGCAGGAGGAAGACGTGGGTGAAGGCTCGGAGCACGAGGACGGGCCGGGGGAGCTCGATCAGCGCGAGGCCGAGGCAGCGGCCTCGGCCCCGGGCCCGCCCGTGCGCATCATCGGCCCGGACGCGCTGAACCTGCCCAACGCGTTCACCTTCCTGCGGGCGATCCTGGTACCGGTGATCCTGTGGCTGCTGCTGCAGGAGGGCGACGGGCCGCGGTGGTGGGCGTTCTGGATCTTCGTGGTGGCGGCACTGACCGACACCGCGGACGGCTGGGTGGCGCGGCGCTACGGGACGGTGACGCCCTTCGGCCAGCTCGCCGACCCGCTGGCCGACAAGCTGCTGGTGGGTGGGGTGCTGGCCTCCCTGGCCCTGGTGGGCGAGGTGCCCTGGTGGGCCGTCGCCGTGATCATCGTCCGCGAGGTGGCGGTGACGGTCGTGCGCACGCAGCTGGTCAAGGGGATGGGGTTGGTCATGCCCGCCAGCGCGTCGGGCAAGATCAAGGCCATCGCCCAGATGATCGCCATCGGTGCCTACCTGCTGCCCGTGCTCGGGGGTCGCACCCCCGACGTGCTGCTCTACCTCGCCGTGCTGCTGACCGTCTGGTCCGGGGTGGACTACGCCTTCAGGGCCGGACGTCTGGCACGTGCCGCCCGTGAGGAGGCAGGTAGGTGAGCGGCGGTGCGCAGGCCTCCGCGGGATCGGCGCGCCCGGAGCGCCCGCGTGCGGCCGTGCTGTCGGTGGGCAGCGAGCTGCTGCTCGGCGACCTGACCGACACCAACGCCACCTGGCTGAGCCGCCGGCTGACCGAGCACGGCCTCGAGGTGGTGCACCACCTCGCCGTCGGCGACGACCTGGACCGCCTGGTCACCGGCCTGCGGTGGTTGGCCACCGAGGTGGAGCTGGTCGTGATCGGTGGGGGGCTCGGGCCGACCGCCGACGACCTGACCCGTGAGGCCGTCGCCGCGGCCGTGGGTGCGGAGCTCGAGCACCGCCCGGAGCTCGAGGAGGAGATCGCCGGGCGGTTCGCCGCGATGGGGCGCCGGATGCCGGGACAGAACGCCAGGCAGGCCCGCATCCCGCGGGGGGCACATCCGATCCCGCCGGTTGGGACCGCCCCCGGGTTCCACCTGGTCATGGACACGCCCCGCCGGACGCGGGTGGTCGCGCTGCCGGGCGTGCCCTGGGAGTTGCACGAGCTGTTCGACGGCGCCGTGACACCGATCCTCGCGGAGTTGACCGGCGGTGGGGTCACGCTGACCCGCATCCTGCACGTGGTCGGTCGGGGCGAGTCCGACGTCGCGGAGATCGTCGAGCCACTGGTCGACGGTGCTGACGGCACCGTGCTGTCCTTCCTGGCCAAGAGCAACGAGATCCAGGTCCGGCTCACGGTCTCCGGCCCCGACCGCGGGTCGGTCGTGGCCGCCTCACAACCGCTGGTCGAGGAGGTTGCTGCGGCGCTGGACGGCGCGGTGGTGGGCGTCGACGACGAGGATCTCGAGACCGTCGTCCTGCGTCTGCTCCGTGATCGCGGGCGCACACTCGCGACCGCGGAGTCGGCGACGGCCGGTGACATCGCCGCCCGCCTCGGGCGGGTGCCGGGCGCCTCCGATGCGCTGGCGGGCGGGGTCGTGGCCTACTCCGCCCGTGCCAAGCGCGAAGCCCTGGGGCTGCCCGCCTCGCTGTTGGCGGAGCACGGCACGGTGTCGGAGGCCACCACGCGCGCCCTGGCGCAGGCCGTCCAGCAGCGCTTCGGGGTCGACCACGCCCTGGCCGTCACCGGTGTGGCCGGACCGGACAGCGTCGAGGGGTTGGCGGTGGGGACCAGCTTCTGGGCGCTCGCCCACCCTGACGGTGAGGTCGAGGTTCACGGCCGTCGGATCCCCGGTGACCGTCGGCAGGTGATCGCCCGGCTGGGCAGCGCGGCCCTGGACCTGCTGCGCATCCGGTTGGGCGAGGCGTGAGCCGATCGGAACCGCACCACCCCGATCCCGTGGTCGGCAGGCGGTTCCTGGCCGTCGACGTGCCCGGCCCCACGCGTGCGGCGATCGCTGCGGCGACCGCCCACCTGCGGCACGAGGATGCGCACCTGCGCGCGACGTCACCCGACAGCTGGCACGTCACCCTCGCCTTCCTCGGTGCGGTGGACGACGACGCCGCCGATCGGGCCGTGGCGGTACTGCGCACCTGTCTGGCCGAGGTGGCGCCACGACCGGCGCCGCGGCTGTCGGTCGCGGGGGCGGACCGCTTCGGTGACCGGGTGCTGGTCCTGGCGCTCGCCGAGGATCCGCCGGGTGCGTTGGCCGGTGTCGTCGCGACGCTGCACACACGTCTGCGCCAGGTCGGCTTCGCGCTACCGGGCCGGCGGTTCCGGGCCCACCTCACCGTGGCCAGAGCCCGGGGCAGGGCGCGGGTGCGGGCCGCTGACGTGCGGCGTATCGACCCCCCGGAGGCGCACTGGCGCCCCGACGGCGTCGGGCTGTGGACGACCGCACGGACGCCACGTGACGGCGCGTACGAGATCGAGACCGAGGTGGCCTGGCCCGCGCCGCGGTGAGCTCAGCTGCCGGTGCCGGGCGCGCGATCATCGGGGCTGGTGGCGGGGCTGGTGGCGGCGGTGGCATGGCTGCTCGGGCTGCCAGAGCCGGTGGTGCCGTTGCCGTTGCGCGGGACGGCGGGCGGCAGGGGCGCGTCGTCGCTGCGCAGCTGGCCGAGCACCTCGTAGACCCGGTCGAAGACCCGCATCGCCTGTTGTGCGTCGTAGAGCGCGCCGTGTGCCTGGTCCTGGTCGTGGGGGATGCCCAACGCCTTGCAGGTCTTGGCCAGGCTGCGTGGCGCTTCCGGCCCGGGTGAGATCAGCGGCAGGGCCAGGGTCTCGACGTCCAGCAGGTGGTGGTCCCAGGTGGGGGTGCGCCGGATCCGTGCCGCCGCCATCTCCAGGTGCCGGGCGTCGAAGTCGGGCACGGCGCCGACCAGGACGGCCTTGGTGGCATCCTCGAGCAGCAGCTCCAACCACTCCGAGGCCGGTGATCGCGGCTGCGGCGCGATGCGCGTGTGGTAGCGCGTCATCTCCAGCGCGGTGGGGTCGGCGCCGTCCAGGGTGTGTTCGGGGACGAAGCAGCGCTCGAGTTGCCGTCCGTCCTCGAAACGCACGATCCAGGCCACCTCGGTCAGCTGGTGGCGACCGAAGTCGAGACCGGTGGTCTCGGTGTCGATGAAGACGAACCGGGTGCCGTCACGCGGCGCAGCGGGCGGGCCCGGCGTCGGCGGGGTGGGTGGTGGTTCGGCGACGTCCATGGGTGGCCTCTGGTCGCGCGGCACGAAGCGGCGGGTGGGACCACGCTAGCCAGCCGCCGCCGGCCGTGGACACGAGTGAGCCCCCGGGTGGTGGCGCCCGGGGGCTCGCGGAGCGGTTGGGGAGACCGGTCCGCGTGGCCGACGACGAGGTGGAACGTCGCGGCCGGTGGGAGGTCGTGCGTCGGTCGGGGACCACTGGCGGCGACCGTCCAACCGACGAGGTGCACGCTACGCCGGGTGGGAGACGGGCGGGTTACGGCACCCTCGCGCGCCGGTGAACGGCGATGGACGATCGCGTTGGTGTGCCGGACGTCCTCGACCGCGAACATCCGTTCGGGTAGTCTGTGGCTCGCGCGGAGGCCGCGGTCACCACCGGCGATGCGGTGGGGGTCGACGGCGGTCATCCACAGGCGACGGCGGCTCCACCGGCGTCGTGTCACCCCCACCCCGTACGGTGCGACCGTGCGGCGGCACCCCCGTCACCGACCATCCCGCCCCCGCCCCGTTCTGGACGTCTGGAGACGCTCGTGGACAAGGACAAGGCCCTCGACCTCGCGCTGGCCAACATCGAGAAGCAGTTCGGCAAGGGCTCGCTGATGAAGCTCGGCGACACCGTCGGCGAGCAGATCCCCGCGATCCCCAGCGGGGCGCTCTCGCTGGACATCGCGCTGGGTGTCGGTGGTCTGCCGCGTGGCCGGGTGGTGGAGATCTACGGCCCGGAGAGCAGCGGCAAGACCACCGTGGCGCTGCACGCGATCGCAGAGGCGCAGAAGGCCGGTGGGATCGCCGCCTTCATCGACGCGGAGCACGCGCTCGACCCGACCTACGCGCAGGCCCTGGGGGTGGACATCAACGAGCTGCTGGTGTCCCAGCCCGACACCGGCGAGCAGGCCCTGGAGATCGCCGACATGCTGGTGCGCTCGGGGGCGGTGGACATCATCGTCATCGACTCCGTCGCCGCGCTCACCCCCCGTGCGGAGATCGAGGGGGAGATGGGTGACAGCCACGTCGGCCTGCAGGCACGGCTGATGTCCCAGGCGCTGCGCAAGCTGTCGGGCTCGCTGAAACGCTCCAACACCACCGCCGTGTTCATCAACCAGCTGCGCGAGAAGATCGGTGTGATGTTCGGCTCCCCGGAGACCACCCCCGGCGGCCGGGCCCTGAAGTTCTACTCCTCCGTGCGGCTCGACGTGCGCAGGATCGAGACGCTCAAGGACGGGACCGACGCCGTCGGCAACCGCGTGCGGGTGAAGGTGGTCAAGAACAAGGTGGCACCACCGTTCCGGCAGGCGGAGTTCGACATCATCTACGGCGAGGGGATCTCCAAGGAGGGTTCGCTGATCGATGTCGGTGTGGAGGAGGGGATCATCCGCAAGGCGGGTGCCTGGTACACCTACGACGGCGATCAGCTCGGCCAGGGCAAGGAGAAGGCCCGCATGTTCCTGCGTGAGCACGCCGACGTCGCCGCGGAGATCGAGAAGCGGGTCAAGGAGAAGCTCGGCCTCGATCCGCTGGCGGCGGAGGACGGCGTCGAGCCGATCGAGGAGGTCTGAGGTGCCTGCCGGTGACGGACCCTTCCGCGACGCCGAAGCCTGGCTGGCAGCGCGCGGCGTCACCCGTGAACCCCTGCAGGTCGAGCCCGTGGACCCCGACGCGGCCCCACCCGCCGGCGACGACGGGGAGTCGGGTGCCGCAGCGCCTGCGGTGCGGGGCGTAGGGCAGGTGGGTGCGCGCGAGGCCGGCCGGGTGGCGGCACAGGCTGCCGCCGACCGTGAGGTGGGGGCCGCCGAGCAGGCCGCCGCCCCCACGCAGCCCGTGGAGCAGCCCCTCAGCGATGAGGTCGCACGTGCTCTGGCCTTCATCCGTCGCTCGACGGCCACCGCGCCGCAGGCCGAGGGTCGTCTGCGCGAGAAGCTCGCCGACCGCGACCACAGCGCCCGCGGGATCGAACTGGCACTCGAACGGGCACGGCGGGAGCGGCTGGTGGACGACGCCGCGATGGCCGGCGCCCTGGTCGAGGAGAAGCGGCGCGCCGGACATGCACCTGCCCGCATCCGGCGCGATCTGCGGGCGCGCGGGTTCGACGATGCGGTCCTCGACCCGGTCCTCGCAGCGGCGGAGGGCGAGGACCAGGAGGCAGCGGCCTTCGCGGTGGCGATGGAGCGGGCCACGCGGTTGACCGCTGCACCTGCCGAGACGGCCTTCCGGCGTGTCCATGGCCACCTCACCCGTCGCGGCTACCCGGACAGCCTGGCGCGCAAGGTCGCTCGGGAGGCGGTGTTCAGTACCCGTGACGATGCGCGGACCGCAGGCCACTGACCCGCGCGTGCGCACCTGCGGGGAGGTGCTGGCCGCCCCACGGGCGGTAGCCTGGGGACGACGCACCCCGCGCATCGGGAAGGTGAGGCCCTGATGGACCTGCTGCAGACCTGGTTGTTGATCGGTGTCCCGGTCCTGGTCGCAGCGATCGCGGCCTTCGTCGGGCGGTCACGGCTACGCGCCCTCATCGGCTACGTCCTGCTCGCTGCGCTGGTCGCCACCTTCGTGGTCACGCCGGGGGGTGGACCCTCCGCTGCGCTGGTCGGGCTGATCGGGCTCGCGGCGATGGCCGCGGGCCGCGGTACCCACCTCGACGACGCGCAGGCCGAGCACCACGAACAACGTCGTCGGTACACGGTCGCCGACCAGGCCGATCACGCCTGAGGTGGCAGTGGTACCACCTCGCGGTCGATCCTCGATCGTCGCCCACCCACCGGCGTGACAGCAGGCCGGGGACCGGCACGGTGCAACGGCGCCAGGCGTTACCTTGCGGCGACGCCACCACCGCCACCCCCGGAGTCAGCCAGGATGCCGCGCCGCTACCACATCCGGACCTTCGGATGTCAGATGAACGCGCACGACTCAGGTCGTGCCGCCGGGCTGCTCGAGAGCCTCGGCTACCGCGCGGCCGCCTCGCCGGAGGAGGCGGACCTGGTGCTGCTCAACACCTGCGCGGTCCGCGAGAACGCGGACAACAAGCTCTACGGCACACTCGGTCACCTCAAGGCCACCAAGGATGCCCGCCGCGCTGCCGGTGAGGACCTGACCATCGTGGTCGGTGGCTGCCTCGCGCAGAAGGACGGGGCAACGGTCGCCGAACGGGCGCCGTGGGTCGATGTGGTCTACGGCACCCACAACCTGCCCGCGCTGCCCGCACTCCTGGCCGAGGCCGATTCCGCTGCGGTACCCGTGGTGGAACTGATCGAGCAGCTCGAGACCTTCCCCTCGGCCCTGCCTGCCAAGCGTGAGGTACGCCACCACGCCTGGGTCTCCATCTCGGTCGGATGCGACAACAGCTGCACCTTCTGCATCGTCCCGAGCCTGCGCGGCAGGGAGCGCTCCCGCCGCCCGGGCGAGATCGTCCACGAGGTCCGCCAGCTGGTGGAGGACGGGGTCGTCGAGGTCACCCTGCTGGGCCAGAACGTCAACTCCTACGGCCGCGACCTGGCCGGGGCGAGCATGTTCGCCGAACTGCTGCGCGAGCTCGGCGAGGTCGCCGGACTCGAGCGCGTGCGGTTCACCTCCCCCCACCCCAGGGACTTCACCGATGCGGTGCTGGAGGCGATGGCCGACACCCCCAACGTGATGCCCCACCTGCATCTTCCCCTCCAGTCCGGCTCCGACCGGGTCCTGCGGCTGATGCGACGCTCCTACCGCCGTCGGCGCTACCTGCGCCTGGTGGAGCGCACGCGGGAGCTGCTGCCCGATGCGGCCCTGACCACCGACATCATCGTCGGCTTCCCGGGTGAGACGGAGGAGGACTTCCACGCCACCCTCGAGGTGGTGGACGCGGTGCGTTTCGATCAGGCCTTCACCTTCCAGTACTCCCCGCGTCCCGGTACACCCGCGGCCGAACTGGTGGAGGAGTTCGTGCCGCCCGAGGTCGTCGCGGACCGGTACGGCCGCCTCGAACCGATGGTCCGTGCGCACTCGCGCGAGCGGCACGAGGCGCTGGTCGGCACCCGACAGGAACTGCTGGTCGAGTCACCGTCGAAGAGCGACGCCAGTCGTTGGTCGGCACGCACCCGCGGCAACCACCTGGTCCACCTGCCCGCCGCGGACGTCACCGCCGGCACGGCTGCGGCCTACGCGCCGGGTGACCTCGTCGTCGCCGAGGTGGTGCAGGCGGCCACCAACTACGCCCTTGCGGCGGCGCCCCTCAGCGTGCGCCACACCGCCGCTGGACGGGCCACCGCCGCCGCGATGGCCGCCGGCCAGGGGTGGCGGACCGCCGCCGTCACCCCCGGTGTGGGTACGTCTGGGCATCTGCCCGTGGTCGGCAGCAACGTCACCTGACGAGGTCATACGCGCGCCGAACGGTGTCGAAGCTCGGACATGCAGCGACGGGGCCCCGCCCCGTGCGGCGTCGCGGGTCCGGACGCTGCGTCCCTGCGCCCGTGCGTGACAACCGCGCACCGACCCCCGATCCACCGTCCGAAGGATGATGTCTCGTGTTGTGGAACCTCGAGAACGTCGTCGAGTTCACGCCGGCCCAGTTCGACCTGATCTCGACCATTCTGACCATCGGGTACGCCGCCCACTTCTCGGGGCTGGCGTACTTCATCCTCACCCGCAAGAACGTCGCGCCCCGCTACCGGTCGATGACGACCATGTCGGTGGTCGTCATGCTCTCCGCGGCGCTGCTGCTGCTGCGCCTGGATCTCTCGCTCGGTCAGGCCTTCGTCTTCGACGAGGGACAGGGCCTCTACGTCCTCGGTGACGCCACCTACAACCACGGCTACCGCTACTTCAACTGGTTGATCGACGTCCCGCTGCTGCTCACCCAGAGCCTGTTCGTCCTCAACATCGCCAAGAAGGACCTGTTCGGCTACCGCTTCAAGATGGGTGGCGCCGGGGCCCTGATGGTGATCTTCGGCTACATCGGTCAGTTCTACGAGGTCGCCAGCCCGCTCGGCGGACTGCTGTGGTGGGGTATCGCCGCGATGATCCCCTACATCTACTTCTTCAGCATCTTCTGGCGTCTGACCGGCGAGTCGCTGAGCTACCTGCCCGGCGAGGCCAAGACGACCATGCGCAACATCCGCTACCTCTTCGCCTTCTCCTGGAACCTCTACATCGTCGCCTACGTGGTGCCGATGCTGGGGGACTTCGGTCAGAGTGCCGAGGCGGCCGTGACCCGCACCTACCTGTTCACCATCGCCGACGTGCTCTCGAAGATCATCTACGGGATCCTGCTCGGCAAGGTGGCCACCGCCCGGTCCGTGGCGGAGGGCTTCGAGGTCGACGGCTACGAGCACCTGGCGGAGGAACCGGCCGCGCGCAGCTGACGCACCCCGAACCGCCGCACCACCAGGGTCCGCGACCGCGAGGTCGCGGACCCTGGTGCGTGTCGACACGGTCCTCCGCCGCATCCCCCGCGCTGCCCTACCGTCGCGCATGCTCGACACGAGGCGGCGCAGGGGAGCGACGGTGGCGGTGCTGGCGGTGGTGGGCCCCACGGCCTCGGGCAAGTCCGCGGTGGCCCTCGCGGCCGCACGGGCCCGCATCGCCGCCGGTCGGCCCACGGAACTGGTCGCGGTGGATGCGTTCACCGTCTACCGCGGCATGGACATCGGGACGGCCAAACCGAGCCCCGCCGATCGGTCTGCGGTGGCCCATCACCTCGTCGATGTGCTCGACCCTGATCACGAGCTGACGGTGGTCGACTTCCGGGCGCGGGCACGGGAAGCGATCGCGCAGGTCCGGGCCCGCGGGGCGACCCCGCTGCTGGTCGGCGGGTCCGGTCTGTACTTCCGGGCCGTGGTCGACCCCCTGCGCTTCCCTCCCACCGACCCCGCGCTCCGCGCCGACCTCGAGGGTCGGTGGAGCGCGGATCCGCCTGCGGCACACGCCCACCTCGCGGCCATCGACCCGGCAGCCGCTGCGCGCATCGAGCCGGGCAACCTCCGGCGCACCCTCCGCGCCCTGGAGGTGTGGGAGTTGACCGGCGAGCGGTTCTCCGCCTTCGACGACGCCTACGCGACCCACCGCTCGATCTACCCCGACCTGCAGGTGGTGCGCCTCGACCCACCCACCGAGGTGCTGCGGGAGGCGATCGCCGCCCGTGCCCGGTCGATGGTCGCTGACGGTCTCCTCGACGAGGTCGCCCGCCTGCGGTCGCGCTGGGAGCTCTCCCGCACCGCGCGTCAGGCGATCGGTTACGCCGAAGCGGCAGCGGTGCTCGACGGAGCGTTGCCCGAGGATGCGCTCGCCGAGCGGATCGCGGCTCGGACCTGGCGCTACGCCCGCCGCCAGCGCGCCTGGTTCCGTGCCGACCCCCGCGCGCGGGTGCACACCGCGCAGCAGGCCCGGGAGGTGTTGGCGGGCTGACGGGCCCCTGTGCACCACCGTGGCCCTACCATGGGCAGATGGACTTCACCCTCGCGCACGGCACGGCCAACGATTTCGTCCTGCTCGCCGACCTCGATGACCGTCTGGAGCTGCCGCCCGGGCTGGTGCGGGCCCTGGCCGACCGGCGCACGGGTCTCGGCGCCGATGGCGTCATCCGGATCGGCGGCGGCGGCGCGGAGGCGGATGCCTTCATGGACTACCGCAACGCCGACGGGTCCGTGGTGGAGATGTGCGGCAACGGGGTCCGGGTGGTCGCCAAACACCTCGTCGACCACGGCTACGTCACGCCGGGCCCCGATGGCACGGTGCGTATCGGCACGCGTGCCGGGGTCAAGCCCGTGCGCATCGTGGCACGCCACGGCGACGGGCAGGTCGCCACGGTGGCGGTGGACATGGGTCTGCCGACGACGCGGCCGGAGCAGATCCCCTTCGCGGCTCCGGAGCGCTCGGGCCCCGTCTACGACCTCGACGTCGACGGTGCCCAGGTGCGCCTGAGCGCGGTCTCCATGGGCAACCCCCACGCGGTCCTGCAGGTCGAGGAGGTCGCCGACGCCCCCGTCACGAGCCTCGGTCCACGACTGGAACGCGATCCCCGCTTCCCGGCCGGTGTCAACGTCGGGTTCGCCGAGGTGGTGGGGCCCGGCGATCTGCGCCTGCGGGTGTGGGAGCGCGGGGTGGGCGAGACCGCCGCGTGTGGGACGGGTGCCTGTGCCGCGGTGGTCGCCCTGCAGGAGCTCGGGCGGCTCGCGCGTGAGGTGGCGGTGCACCTGCCAGGAGGCACGCTCCAGGTCGCGCACGAGCACGGCGGGCATGTCACCATGACCGGACCCGCTGTCGAGGTCGCACAGGGCCACCTCGACGACGCATGGCTGCGTGGTGTCACCGCGCGGTCCTGACCGAAGGCACGCTGCTGAACACCGCACCAGGGAGCCGAGACGGCTCCGCGCCCGCGCCCGCACCCGACCTCGACGACGATCGTCCCCTCGATCTCGACGACGCCACATCGATCTCCCGCGCCGAAGCGCGCCGACGGCGACGCGACGTCATCGCCGACGACGCGCCCCGCGAGGGTGTGGACATCATCCGCCCCGTCGAGCGTGCGGTGATCGTCGGGGTCCAGCTGCCCGGTACCACACCGCAGGAGCTCGACGCCTCCCTCGACGAGCTCACCGCCCTGCTCGACACCGCCGGTGCGCAGGTGGTCGAGCGTGTCGTCCAGCGGCGTGACACCCCCGACCCGGGGACCTTCATCGGCAGGGGCAAGGTCGCGGAACTGCGGGCGCTGGTCGCCGCCGTCGGGGCTGACGCCGTGGTCTTCGACGACGAGCTCACCCCTGCCCAGCAGCGCACCCTGGAGGAGCACATCCGCCAGAAGGTGCTGGACCGCACCATCGTGATCCTGGACATCTTCGCCCAGCACGCCACCTCCAAGGAGGGCAAGGCGCAGGTCGAGCTCGCCCAGCTGATGTACCTGCTGCCGCGGTTGCGCGGTTGGGGTGAGGCGCTGTCCCGTCAGGCCGGCGGTCGGGTCGCCGGCGGCGCCGGGATCGGCGGTCGGGGACCCGGCGAGACCCAGCTGGAGGTGGACCGTCGGCGCATCATGCGGCGCATGGCCAAGTTGCGCCGCGATCTCGAGGACTACCGCCGGATCCGGGCGACCAAGGCCGCCGAACGCGATCGCAAGCGGGTCCAGGAGGTCGCGCTGGTCGGCTACACCAACGCCGGCAAGTCGTCGCTGCTCAACCGCATCACCGGTGCCCGGGTCAAGGTCGAGGACCGGCTCTTCGCCACCCTGGATCCGACGGTGCGCCGGCTACCCCTGCAGGACGGACGCGACATCGTGCTCACCGACACGGTGGGGTTCGTTGCCAAGCTGCCCCACGGGCTCGTGGAGGCCTTCACATCGACACTGGAAGGCTCGGCCAAGGCCGATCTGCTGCTGCACGTCGTCGATGCGGCCCACCCGGAGGCCGAGGCCCAGATCGTGGCGGTGCAGGAGGTCCTTGAGGAGATCGGCGCCGACGCGCGGCCCCAGCTGCTGGTGCTCAACAAGATCGACCTCGCCGACCGGACCGAGGTGGAGGCGCTGGCACGGCGGATCGAGTCCGAGCTCGGTACCCGTCCGGTGCTGGCTTCGGCGGTCTCCGGTGAGGGGATCGAGGAGCTGGTGGCGCGCATCATCGCCCACCTGCCCGCGCAGCGCTACCGCGTGACCGGTCACGTTCCCTACGCACGCCAGGACCTGGTCGCGCTGGCGCACCGACAGGGCAACGTGGTCGCTGAGGAGCACACCGACAGTGGCACGGTGCTGACCGCGGACGTGGACGAGGAGGCGGCGCTGGAGCTGCGCGGCTACCTCGACCAGGACCCCTTCGCGGCGGCACCGGAGCCGTGGGAGCGCTGAGCACCGGCGTGCACACCGCTCGCCCGTGACGCCGTGGGCTCCGGTGCGATCAGCGGATCGTGCGCAGGACCGTGACGACCTTGCCCATCACCCGGGCATCCTGGCCGTCGGTGACGGGGATCGGTTCGTAGTGCTCGTTGGCGGGGTCGAGTGTGACCACACCCGCACGGGTCCGACGGAAGAACTTCACCGTGGCCTCGCCGTCGATCAGCGCCGCGCACATCTCGCCCTGCTCCACCGTCGGCTGCTCGCGCACGACCACCAGATCACCGTCGAACACGCCGGCCTCCAGCATCGAGTCGCCCCGCACCCGCAGCAGGAACAGCTGCCCGTCGCCCACCAGTTCCTTGGGCAGGGGGTAGACGGCCTCGACCCGTTCCTCCGCCAGGATCGGACCGCCGGCGGCGATCTCGCCGACCAGGGGGACGTGGCGCGCGGGGGAGCGCGGGAGATCCAGGGCGGTGATCGGGTCGCGACCGAGCTCCAGCGCCCGGGGCTTGGTGGGATCGCGCTTGAGGTAGCCCTTGCGCTCGAGGCTCTCGAGCTGGCCATGCACCGAGGAGGGGGACCGCAGACCCACGGCGTCGCCGATCTCACGGACCGAGGGCGGGTAGCCGTGCTCGTCGACGTGGGCGTGGATCATCTCGAGGATGGCCCGCTGCCGCGGTGTCAGCTCCGCGCTGACCTCGACGTCGCTGTCCGGTCCGCCCGCCGGGTTGCCGTCACCCTCCGGCGTGGACGCGACGGTGCCGGGGACGTCGGTGCCGGTCGTGGTGTCCTGGTGGTCGTCCATGGTCATCCCTCCGCCGCTCCGTGCCCATGGTGTCGCTGTGCCGCCTACCGCCACGTGACGCCCCGTCAGCCCGAGGTGGCGGACGGCCGGGGGTCCGATGTCAGCGCTGCTGCTCGCCGGGCGCTCGTCTGGTCGAACGCTCGTTCGTGCACGGTAGCACAGGATGCCTGCGGATGCGGGAACATCCGTTCGTTCCGCGCTTGACGTGGGAACGCGCGTTCGGTTGACTGCAGCACGAACGTCCGTTCGTTCGGATGCTGTTCGGTCGCTGGCCGGCCGGGGCTACCCCGGTCCGGTCCCACCGAGACCGCTGACCGTCGACCCGCCGGGAACCCAGGAGCCAGCCATGTCCGCCACCCACGGCACCGCCGTCACGCCCCCGGCGACCTTCCGTCGCCGTCGGCTCATGGTCCTGGTCGCGCTGCTGGGCCTGATGGTGGCGCTGGGTGCGGCCCTGGGCACCGTGGGGGCGCAGGCGGAGCTGGACGATCCGGTGGCCGGTCACGCGGTCATCGAGCCGGGTGCCACCCTGTGGGAGGTCGCACGCAGTTCCACGCCCGACGGCGTCGATCCGCGCGAGCACCTGCGGGCCATACAGGAGCTCAACGGGATCGACGGCGCCGAGGTGGAACCGTGGACCGTGGTGTTGCTCCCGGCACGCTGAAGGATCATCCGGTCGGGGGCCGCGGCCGTCGGGTCGGCGGCCACCCACCGCGCGCGACAGCCGGTGATCTCACGCGGTCTTCGGCGGCGCGTCCTTGCGCAGGCTGGACAGCTCCAGCTCGAAGTCCTCGGGTCCCTGGAAGTCCTTGTAGACGCTGGCGAAGCGCACGTAGGCCACATCGTCGAGGTCGCGGAGCTGGTTGAGGACCTGCAGGCCGACCTGCTCGGAGCTGACCTCGCGCGTGCCGAGGGCACGCAGCTCGCGCTCCACCTCGGCGGCGGCCTCCTCCAGGGCGGTCAGTCCGACCCGCCCCTTGGCGGCGCGCGCCATGCCGTCGAGCACCCGCGCCCGCTCGAAGGGTGCGAGCGCTCCCGAACGTTTGCGCACGGTCAGCTCCGGCAGCTCGACCCGTTCGAAGGTGGTGAAGCGCAGTGCACAGGCGCGGCACTCCCGTCGTCGCCGGATCGCGTCGCCAGCCAGGGCGGGACGGGAGTCCACGACCCGGTCGTCGTCGATACCGCAGCCTGGACAGCGCACTGGTGGTGAGCTCCTCACGGATGGGAGGCGCAACCTACGCGCCGCGGTGGTCCCAGACGAGCATCCGTGACCTCACGGCGAGGTGGGCTCCGGCGGCAGGACCGCGACCGGTGGTCGACCGAGACCGATGCGTGCCGTGATGCGGTCCAACACCTCCAGGACCGCCACGGTGTCCTGTGGCCGGAACCATGGACTGTGCAGTGCGCCGGCATCCAGGCACCGTTCCACCTCGCGCACCTCCAGGCGGTACTCGAGCTCGTGGTCGGTGACCTCGAGCTCCTCGTGGCGGCCGTCGCCGCGCACCAGGGTCAGCCGCGGTGCGTGGTGGAAGGGCTCGCCGAGGACGAGACGGCCCTCGGTGCCGGTGACCTGGGCCCGCACCCCGGCCGGCTCCAGGAAGGAGCTGGACCACACGGCGTTGCCGGTGGCATGCGCTGTGGTCACGCCCAGGCGCAGGTCCACCCCGGTGGGTCCGAGCATCCCGGTGGCCTGGACGTCGGTGGCGGGACCGAGGACGTCGTGGACCAAGGTCGCGGGGTAGATGCCGACGTCCAGCAACGTGCCGCCACCGAGCGCGGCCGACTGCCAGCGCCGCAGGGGATCGTCGTCGAGCACGACCCCGAAGGACGCCTCGACCAGACCGGGGACGCCGATCTCACCCGCCTCCAGCGTCGCGTGCAGACGGCGGTAGGCGGGCTGCAGGCGCATCCACATCGCTTCGGCGACGAACACCCCCGCCTGTGCAGCTCGTGCCAGCACGGCCCGGGCGGTGACCGCATCCATCGCGAAGGGCTTCTCCACCAGGGCGGGGACGCCGGCGGCGATGCAGGCGGCGGCATCGAGGTGGTGGCGTTCGTTGGTCGTGGCGATGTAGACCACATCCACGTCGGCGTCGGTGAGCAGCGCCGCGTGCGGCGCGCACGCCACCTCGACGTCGTGACGGGTGGCGAAGGCGCGGGCCCGTTCGGGGTCGGCGGAGGACACCGCCACGACGCTGCTGCCCTCCGCTCGGATCGCGGCGAGGAAGGCTGCGGCGATCGTGCCCGTGCCCATGATGCCCCAGCGTCGTGTCACGTCCGTCCCTTCGTCCGCGGTGGTTGAGTAGCGTTGCGGAGATGAGCACATCATCACCGGCCGGGCCAACGGCGCTGGGGCTCGCGCTCGGCGCGGACACCAGCGTGGACGCCGAAGGGTGGCTCGTGCGCGAGATGACCGCCGCGCCGGGCCTCGACGGGCCCCCGGGCATCCTCCAGGGCGGGCTCGCTGCCGGCGTCGGTGGCGTGATCGCGCGGCTGGCGGATCGCTTCGGTGCGCCCCTGACCGGGGTGCGTGCCCGCCTGCACGCCCCCACACCCCTGGGCGCTCCGGTGCAGGCCCGCGTCCGTGCGGACGAGGGGCCGGCCCGCTACCGCTTCGAGACACGACGTGATGGTCAGCTGCTCACCAGCGGTGAGGTCGAGCTCGCGGGGCACGACCCGGCGCCGGTGGGTCTCGACCTGCTGGCACTGGCGACCGTGCCGCTGCCGGCGCCGCAGCCCCAGCACGAGTACCCGACGTGCTTCGTGTGTGGCCCGCAGCCGCGTCACCCGCAGGGGCTGCGGATGCACCCTCGGCCGGCGGGCGGCGGCACGATCGTCGCGCCGTGGATCCCGGCGGCGGCGCTCGGCACGGGCCGGGTCGTCGACCCGGTGATCGTCGCCGCCGTGCTGGACTGCCCGACGGTGTGGGCGGCGATCGAGCCCATCCGGGCCCAGGGTGCCGTGGGCGCGCTGCTGGCCGGCTTCGAGGTGCACCACCACCACGATGTGCCCGTGGAGGAACCGTTGCGGGTGGTGGCGCGCTTCGACGCCATGGACGGCCGCAAGATCCGGGCGCGCTCGGCGGTGATCGACGAGGACGGCACCTGCTACGCGCTGGCCTCGGCGCTGCACATCGCCGTGACGCAGATCCCCGAAGGCCCGCTCAGCCCTCGCTGATGCGCTGCACCAGCACCCGTTGGCCGTGGGACCCACGCTCGTCGGACCACCTGTCCACGATCTCGAGGCGACCGTCCTCGCGGCGCTGGAGTCGCGCCCGACCCCGGCCGAGCACCTCCTCGACGCTCGGGCCGTCCTCGGCGCTGTGGACGAAGCGGTAGCGCAGCACGTCCCCGGAGAGGATGCCGGCAGCCTCACCGTCGATCTGGTGGTCGGCGGTGTAGCGGCCGATGACGCGCCGGCCCTCCTGGAGGAACTTGACCAGCAGGCCGTGGGCCGTGTCGCCCTCGATCGTCTCGTCGAGCGCGAAGCTGAGCCCGTGCAGGTCGTAGCCGGTCGCCGCGGCCCGGTGGCGGCCCGCCTGCCAGTCCGTGCGCGTCAGGGCGTAGCCCCACTCCGACGCGGCGTTGCCATCGCCGAGGGGGAAGCTGTCGCGGTAGCGCGCTTCCATCCGGAAGCCGGCGGCGTTGAACACCCGCTGCATCGGCACGTTGTGCTCGTGGGCACGGCCGGTCAGGCGCACCAGCTCCGGTGAGGCGGAGAAGTGATGGTCCGCGAGCTGTCGGAGCACCTCGCGGCCAGCACCCCGCCCCCGGGCCTTCGGTCCGATCCTGAGGACCACCTCGGCGTCCCGTCCGTCGCGGCGCTCCACCAGCGCGAACCCCGCCGTGTAACCGTCGATGATGATGGCCCAACCGAAGCGGCTGTCGTCGGCCCACTCGCCGGCTTCGAGTTCCTCCCGCAGCCGGTCCTCCACGAAACCGATCGGGCGCGCCAGCGAGGTCGCGGAGGTGCGGTCCGTCTGGGCGACCCAACCCGCATCGTCGGGCACGAGCACACGCAGGTGGACCTCGGGACGATGGTTCTCAGCGGCCACGATGTCCTCCGTGGTGGCGTGGGGTGCGGTCCAGTGGGCCCGCACGAGCAGCCGCCGGCCGCTACGAAGGCTACCGGTACACGTTCCCTGCACGGGCCCTAGGGTGCGTGCGGTCGTGGGAGACGCTACAGCCGCGAGGTGGAGTGGAGGTGACCGGTGGAACTGGTCGGACGGACGGCGACTGAGCTCGCGCAGGCGGTGCACGCGGGGCAGGTCAGTGCCCGGGACATCACCGCTGCGCACCTGGCCCACCTCGCGGCGGTCGAGCCCCGGCTGGGGGCCTTCGTGACCGTGCGGGAGCAGAGCGCACTGCAGGAGGCTGACGCCGTCGATGCCGATCCTGCGCGCAGCCGGCTCCCCCTGGCGGGTGTCCCGGTCGCGGTCAAGGACGTCATCGACGTGGCCGGTGAGCCGACCCGGCACGGGTCCCTGGCGACCCCTGCGATGCCGGCCGCCGCCGACGATCCGCTCGTGGCCCGGCTGCGGTCCGCGGGTGCCGTGATCCTCGGCAAGACCCGCTGTCCGGAGCTGTCGCTGTGGGGCACCTCCGACGACCCTGCCGCCACCACGGTCAGCCCCTGGGATCCGACCCGCAGTGCGGGCGGCTCCTCGGGCGGGTCCGCGGCCGCTGTGGCCGCGGGGATCGTGCCCCTGGCGGTGGGGACCGACGGCCTCGGTTCGGTGCGCATCCCCGCGGCCGCCTGCGGCATCATCGGCATGCGTCCGGGTTCGCCCCATCTGGGGGTGGAGATGGCCGGAACACCGCACTGGTTCGGGATGACCCGCTTCGGCCCGATGGCCACCACCGTGGCGGACCTGCGTCTGCTGCTCGGCGTGCTGGCCGGTTCGGAGCAACCCGCGGTGGCGACCCGCCGTGAGCCGCTGCAGGTGGCCGTGTCGTGGCGGTCACCCGCACCCGGTGTGGCGGTCAGCGGGGCGTGGCGCGAGGCGGTGGTGGAGGCGGGTCGCCTGCTGCGCCATGCGGGCCACGACGTGGTCCGCGAGGACCCCGACTACGACCGGTCCACGGTCCAGGCGGTGGTGTCGCGGTGGACCCAGGGCGCGGCCGCCGATGTGACGGCGCTCGACCTCGACCCCGAGCTCCTGCAGTCGCGGACCCGCGCACACGTGGCCGCAGGGGAGCGTCTGGCGAAGGCCGCCCCCGTGGAGGAGGCGCAGGCGGTGCACTGGCGGGAGCTGCTCGTCCCCTTCTTCGCAGACCACGACGTCCTGCTCACCCCCGCGTTCGCCCGCACGCAGCCGGCGGCCACCGCCTGGCACACCCGTCCCTGGGCGGCCAACATCGCCGTCACCCTGTCCGCCTACCCCTTCACCGCGGCCTGGAACCTGGCGGACATCCCGGCGGCCGTGGTGCCGTTGTGGGAGGAGGGCGGCAGACCACTGGCGGTCCAGATCGTCGCCGACGTCGGCCGGGAGGAGCTGGTGCTCGAGGTGGCGGAGCTGCTGACCTCGCTGGTCCCACCGGTGCGGCACGCACCCGGGTGGCTCCCGACCGACGACGCCGACGGGAACTGAACCCTCAGCCGTCCCCCGTACCGGTCGTCGCTGCATCGTCGGTGCCGGTGGTGGCCCGCTGGGCGGCCCGGCGGCCACGGCGACGCCCACCCGGGTCATCCTCGACCTCGACGATGACCCGCCTGCGCCGGTACCGGCCGCTCGGGCGCCGCTCGGGGTCGCCGTCGCCGCGTCGCCGGGCCGCCGCGCGCAGCCGCGTCTCCTCGGGGAACTGCGCCATCAACGTGTCCGGGTCGACACCCGGCCCTCCCACCGGCGTCGGGCCGGGCCGGTGCCCCGCCCGCTGGATCTGCGCGCGCAGCCGGAGCTCGTTGCCGACGGCCGCGACGACCGCGGTGATCGGGACGGCGAGGAACGCACCGACGATCCCGATGAGCACCGCGCCAGCGGTGAGCACGCCGAGGATGACCACCGGGTGCAGCGCCACGGCACGGCGCATGATGGTGGGTTGCAGCAGGTTGGACTCGATCTGCTGCACCGCCAGGACGATGGCGGCGACGATCAGCGCGGTGCCGACACCCTGGTCGGCGAGAGCGACCAGCACGGCGAGCAGCCCGGTCACCGAGGCGCCGATCACGGGGACGAACCCCCCGAAGAAGACCAGTACCGCCAGGGGCAGGACGAGGGTGACGTCCAGGAGCAGCAGGCCCAGCCCGATCCCGATCGCGTCGATCAGTGCCACCGCCGAGGTGCCCCGCACGAACCCCGACAGTGCCACCCAGCCGCGCTGTCCAGCGGCTCGGACGTCATCGCGGTGGACCTCGGGGGTCAGCTTCTGGAACCAGCTGACCAGCTGCTCCCCGTCCTTGACGAAGAAGAACAGCAGCACCAGCGCCAGCACCAGGGCGGTGACGCCCTCGGCGAGCGCCAGCGCGAGCGAGCCGATCTGGGTCGCGATCGTGCCGGCCGCGCCCTCCAGGGAGCTCATTGCGGTGTCGAGCAGGGCGTCGAGCTGCGCCCGGTCGTAGCCGATCGGGCCCTCCTCGAGCCACACCAGCAGCCGGTTGAACCCCTGGCCCACGGTGGGGCCGAGCTGCTGGATCTGGCTCACGAAGGCCGGGGTGAGCGCGGCCAGGATGCCGAAGAAGGTGCCGACGCCGCCCACCACCACCAGGGCGGCCGCGGCCAGCCGGGGGAGCCCGCGCCGTTCGAGCTTGCGGGCCGGTGGCACGCACAGCGTGGACAGGATCAGCGCGATGATCACCGGCAGGGTCACCAGGTACAGCCGCGTCATCGCGGAGACAGCGACGGCGGCGCCCACCAGCAGCACGATGCCCCGCCAGGTGTACTGGACCCAGGTGTCGAGCCAGATCGGCACGCGGGTGTCGCGCGCCCGGGCCACGGGGACCGGTGTGTGCTCGGCGCCGCCCGTGACGGGTTCGCTCGGGCCACCCCCGTCGCCGTCGTCGCGGGGCAGACGTGCCCCTGGCGTCCCGCCGCCCACAGCGGTGGCGTCGTCCGCGTCGTCGGTGGCCATCACTGCGCTCCAGCGGTCATGGGGCAACGGCGTGGATGCTAGAGCAGGGCTGCCGCGGCGGTGGACACCAGCCACACACTGCTCGGCACGGCTGCGCAGGCCCGTGAGCGAGCGCCGGCAGGACACCGTGTGCGCCGAGCGCGCTGCTTGCCGACCCGCAAGCGGTGGACGCTGCTGTGGACAACTCGGCCACCAGTTGGGGATGGAGCGCGGGACGGACGGGGGAGCGCCTGTGCGAACACCACATCTTGTGTCACCATGGGCTCAGCGACCACCACAGGTTGTGGGCAGGCAGGCGATCGGAACGGAGAAGATGCTTGCGTAGCGTGCCGGCGAGCGGTTCAGTGCACCCCGGACTTGCACGGATGTAGTTCCACCACCGTCGGTCCGGAGCCCGAGCCAGGTCGTGCCCGCCGCTGGTCCCTCACGGACCGCCGGGTGCCAGGGAAGAGGAGCCAGAGGACCCATGTCAGAGACCACCGCGGACACCACCCACACCGACGACGCGCGCATCGACGTGTCCTCTGCGCCCCTTCGGGTGGAGGAGCGCGACGGGCGCACCGGCCTGCACCTGGAGCGCTTCTTCACCCGGGAGGGCAGCCACCCCTACGACGAGTTGGAGTGGGAACTGCGCGACGCGGTCCTGACCAACTGGCGGGACGGTTCGATCTCCTTCGAGCAGCGCGGGGTGGAGTTCCCGGCCAGCTGGTCGATGATGGCGACCCAGATCGTCAGCCAGAAGTACTTCCGCGGCACCCTCGGCACGCCGGAGCGCGAGCACTCGGTCCGGCAGATGATCGACCGGGTCGTCGACACCATCACCGCCTGGGGCATCGACGGTGGCTACTTCGCCGATGAGCAGAGCGCGGAGGTCTTCAACCACGAGCTCAAGCACCTGCTCGTCCGTCAGAAGGCCGCCTTCAACTCGCCGGTGTGGTTCAACGTCGGCGTCGAGCAGGAACCGCAGTGCTCCGCCTGCTTCATCCTCGCCGTCGAGGACACGATGTCCTCGATCCTCAACTGGTACGTCGAGGAGGGCACGATCTTCAAGGGCGGTTCCGGCTCCGGCATCAACCTGTCGACGATCCGCTCCTCCAAGGAGACGCTGAAGGGCGGAGGCGAGGCCTCCGGACCGGTCAGCTTCATGCGCGGCGCGGACGCGTCCGCCGGCACCATCAAGTCCGGCGGCAAGACCCGCCGTGCCGCCAAGATGGTGATCCTCAACGTCGACCACCCCGACATCGAGGAGTTCATCTGGACCAAGGCCCGCGAGGAGAAGAAGGTCCGCGTGCTGCGCGAGGCCGGCTTCGACATGGACCTCGACGGTGAGGACTACGCGTCCATCCAGTACCAGAACGCCAACAACTCCGTGCGGGTCACCGACGAGTTCATGCGCGCCTACGAGGAGGGCACCACCTACCCCGTGCGCGCCGTGACCAGCGGCGAGGTGATCGAGGAGAAGGACGCGGCCGAGGTGATGCGCCAGATCTCCCAGGCCGCCTGGGAGTGCGCCGACCCCGGTCTGCAGTACGACACCACCATCAACGACTGGCACACCTCGCCGGAGTCGGGCCGGATCAACGGCTCCAACCCCTGCTCGGAGTACATGCACCTCGACAACTCCGCCTGCAACCTCGCCTCCCTCAACCTGAAGACCTTCTACGACTACGAGGCGGGCCGGTTCGACGTCGAGGCCTACAAGCGCGCCGTCGAGGTGGTGTTCACCGCCCAGGAGATC
The DNA here is from genome assembly GCA_041685505.1 of Nitriliruptoraceae bacterium. Lineage (GTDB taxonomy): Bacteria > Actinomycetota > Nitriliruptoria > Nitriliruptorales > Nitriliruptoraceae > T1Sed10-7. Next base: position 12,029 of record JAWLFQ010000012.1, on the reverse strand, counting down.
ATCGTCGGCTACTCCTCCTACCCGACCGAGGCGATCGGCCAGAACGCCCGTGACTTCCGTGAGCTCGGGCTCGGCTACGCCAACCTGGGTGGTCTGCTGATGTCGCTCGGCCTGCCCTACGACTCCGAGGAGGGCCGTGCGTGGGCCGGGGCACTGACCGCGTTGATGACCGGGCACGCCTACCGCACCTCCGCGGAGCTCGCCCGGGTCAAGGGCCCGCACGCCGGTTATGCGAAGAACGCCCAGCCCATGCAACGCGTGATCGGCAAGCACCGCGAGGCGGTCAACGACATCGACCCGCGACCGGTGCCGCGGGATCTGATGGAGGCCGCCCGGAGGGCGTGGGACGAGGCCTACGCGCTGGGTGAGGAGCACGGCTACCGCAACGCCCAGGCAACGGTGCTGGCCCCCACGGGCACCATCGGGCTGATGATGGACTGCGACACCACGGGCATCGAGCCGGACCTCGGGCTGGTCAAGCTGAAGAAGCTGGTGGGCGGTGGCTCCATGACCATCGTCAACCAGACCGTGCCGCAGGCGCTGCGCCACCTCGGCTACACCGAGGAGCAGGTCGAGGCGATCGTCGCCTACATCGACGAGAACAAGACGATCCACGGCGCCCCGGCGCTCAAGCCCGACCACACCAAGGTGTTCCAGTGCGCCATGGGTGACGACGCCATCCACTACATGGGTCACGTCGGCATGATGGCCGCGGCGCAGCCCTTCATCTCCGGGGCGATCTCCAAGACGGTGAACCTGCCCGAGACCGCCACGGTCGAGGACGTCGAGCAGCTGCACCTCGACGCGTGGAAGATGGGCATCAAGGCGATCGCGATCTACCGCGACAACTGCAAGGTCGCCCAGCCGCTCAGCGTCTCCAAGAAGGCGTCGAAGGAGGCCGACACCCCGGCCGCCGAGGTGGTGCACGTGCCGCAGCGGCGCAAGCTGCCCAAGACGCGCCCGTCGCAGACCATCAGCTTCCGGGTCGGTGACGCCAAGGGCTACATCACCGCCGGTGAGTACCCGGGCGACGGTGTGGGCGAGCTGTTCGTCAAGCTCGGCAAGCAGGGATCGACGCTGTCGGGGTTGCTGGACGCCTTCTCCATCTCGCTGTCGATCGGGCTGCAGTACGGCGTACCGCTCGAGGCGTACGTGTCGAAGTTCATGAACATGCGCTTCGAGCCTGCGGGCATGACCGACGACGACGAGATCCGCTTCGCCACCTCGGTGGTCGATTTCCTGGCGCGCAAGCTGGCGCTGGAGTACCTGCCCTACGACCAGCGTGAAGCGCTCGGGATCTACACCCTCGAGGAGCGCACCCAGATGCTCGACGAGGGCTACGGCGACACCGAGCCGGAGGTGCCGAGCGCCCCGTCAGCGGCGTCGGTGGCCCGGTCCGAGCCACTGCCCGAGGTCAGTGCCGCAGCGGTGCCGGTCGATCACGACGCACCGATGTGCTTCGACTGCGGGATCCGGATGCAGCGCGCCGGTGCCTGCCACGTGTGCGAGTCCTGCGGGACCACCAGCGGCTGCAGCTGAGAATGACAAGAGGATGCATCGTCTCCGGATGATGAACACGCACCCTCACGAGTGATCACGCAGCTGCACACGCCCTAGCACCCGACAACGCCCCGAGCTCTCCACAGAGCTCGGGGCGTTCTCGTTGGCGTGTCACACCGACGTCGTAGCTTCCTGCGCACGGACAGATGACCTACTGCGTACGGGGCTGTGCATGGCGAAGGGACGGCGTGTGCTCGCGAACGGCGACGTGTTCGTGCACATACCCGCTACCGACGAGCAGTACGCCCGGGTCCGCGCCGAGTCCGAGCAGACCGGCGTCGGGGTCGCTGAGCTGGTGCGACGGGCCGTCGACACGTCCTATCGCACCGTAGGTCGCGACGAGCGTCTCGCCGCGATCGAGGCGGGCTTCGGCGCCTGGATCGATGAGGCCCACGACGAGGACGGCGCCGCCTACGTCGCGCGCATCCGGCCGGGGATGGCCAAGCGCCTCGCCGACGCGAACGGGTGACGGTCCTGCGGGACACCTCCGTGGTCATCGACCTGCTGCGGGGGAACGCGGCTGCGCTCGACGCCGTGCGCGACGCCCTCGGAGCCGGACACGATCTGGCCGCTTCGGTCGTGGTCAAGATGGAGGTCCTGGCTGGCATGCGTCCCCAGGAGGAGCAACCAACGCGGCGACCGTCCACGCCACCACCGTCAGCCAGGATCGGAACGCTCGGTTGTGGACCCGCAACGTCACGCACTTCCCCATGTTCGCGAACCTCGCCCCGCCCTCCTGATCTGGGCGCGAGGCCGCGCATCGGGTGCGTTCGGCTGCTGCTGATCACCGGAGAAGCATCCGGTCGACCATCTATCGTGAACGGACGGGGTCGACCGGGGACCGGTACGGCCCTGTCGGCGTTCTACGACACGACCCCCAACGGGAAACACCATGATCAGAACGTCGATGGCCGCAGTAGCAGCAGCCTGCCTGCTGCTGGCCGGATGCGGCGACACGTCCGCTCAGGAACCGGAGGCAGGGTCCGAGCGAACGGACGAGGGCAGAGCAGCCGACGAGCTGGGGACCGGCCAGGACGCAACCGATGAGGGATCTGGGGTCGGCCAGCCCGCCGAACTGCAGGTTGCCGCAACGGATCGCATCGAGATCCGAGAGGGTGGTAGCGCTTGGCCAACGTCCGGCACGCCGCAGGCTTGGGAAGAAGCGGACCGTGTCGCTGAGCTCACGGACCCCGCCCATATCGACGCCCTGGTCGCGGCACTGGATGACGCGCGCCACATCGACGTCGGAGCGCTCGACTACGACCTTGCGCCACCGGACAACCAGGTTGGGTTCTTCCGTGGCGATGCACTCGTCGAGCGTCTCGGCTACGACGAGAACGTCTCGGCCTGGGGCGAGCATGAGGTCAACGGGCGGTGGGTCACCGACGACTGGGGTCTGCTCGCGGTCACCGACGACCTCCCAGCACTCAACTGAGCGGCAGGCGCGGGAGAGACCGTGCACGCACGGGGGACGACAGCAACGGCGGCAGCGGCTTCGCTGGTGGCGGGGTGCACGCTCGGTACGCAGCCAGAGGCCGGGTCGGAGCAAGTGACCGGAGGGCGGGCGGGCTCGCCGAGCGGCGTGGTGAGGTAGCGGGTTGCGGGAGGCTTCACGACCGCTGCGACGCCATGATGTGGATCGTCAGATCATCGACGGTGGGACACCAAGACCCGTTTCACCTGCGGTGTCCCGCCCCGGTTGCAGCACCCACCCACGATACACTTCGAGGTGTATGGTGGTGTCGAGTCGGGGAGGTCATCATGTCCAGAACGCGTACCAACATCGAACTCGACGACGACATGGTCGAGGCAGCGATGCGGTTGTACGGCACGCGGAGCAAGAAGGACACGGTCGATCTCGCGTTGCGCCGGCTCGTTGGAGCGCGGCTGAGCGTTGACGAGGCGATCGCCATGGAGGGTTCCGGTTGGGAGGGTGACCTCGACCGGATGCGTGCGGACGCACCTCCGGACAGCGCGTGATGGTCCTGGTCGACACCTCTGCCTGGATCGACTACCTCCGCGGCACGGACAGCCCGCACACCAGCTACCTCCGCGAGGCCATCCTCCACGACAGGCCGCTGGGATGGACCGAGCCCATCCTCTACGAACTCACCGCCGGTGCCCGCAGCCCACGACGCGCCGCTGATCTGCGCGCCCTGCTGCTGCGCGGACCGATGCTCGCCGTCGATGGCCTGCAGGACTGGGAGGTCGCCGCCCAGCTCTACCGCTCGGCGCGATCGAGGGGGCTCACCGTGCGTTCGAGCATCGACTGCCTGATCGCCGCCGTGGCGCTACGAACTGGCAGCCCGGTGCTCGCGCGCGACCGGGACTTCGACGCACTCGCCCGGGTGTCCGACCTCGTGGTCGAGCCTGTGCAGCGGTGACCTCGCTCGCTGGCTCATCGACAGCCTGGCCCCGTGACCGCTCCGGCTGCGCCGTGCGTCCGAGACCACGGACCTGCGAGCCACGGTCCACGTGCCGGACCGCGACCACGAACGCGTGCGGATCCTGCGCAGTGGGGTGGGGGTGCTCAGTGCGCGTGGTCGCGCTGTCGTGGGTGTGCCGACTCCCATTCTGGCCGCAGCATCGACATCATCAGGGCGTCGTGACGTACGCCCTCCCAGAGCAGCACCTGACGGGCGCGCCCTTCATGGGTGAAGCCGAGCCTCTCGTAGGTACGGATGGCGTGGGTGTTGAAGGCGTAGACGTCGAGGTGGATGCGGTGGATCCCGACGCTGTCGAAGGCGTGTGCGAGGAGGGTGCGCATGGCGTCGCTGCCGTAGCCCTTCCCGGCGAGGTCCGTGCTGGCCAGCGCGATGCGGATGCCAGCTGACTCGTTGGCTGGGTCGAGATCGATGAGGGCGAGTTCGCCGATGCACCGCGCATCGTCGCGGCGGTGGATGGCGAGGTCGAGACGGTCGGGTTGGTCGGCCCGGGTCGCCAGCCACGCGTCGACCGCGTCACGTCGGAACTCGGTGTGCGTGCCGGTGAGCCGTCGCACGTCGGGGTCGCCGAGAGCCTGCCAGAACACCTCGGCGTGCTCGGGTCCGAGGGGCCGCAGGATCACCTGCTGACCATGCAGGGTCGGCTTGGTGCGCAGTGCGTCGTGGTGCAGCATGGCGATGCCCTTCGGACGGGTTCCGTCAGCTCAGTCGCGGCGGACCAGGGCGCGGATGCTGATCGCCAGCCCGAACGCGCACCACACCAGCAGCACCGCGAGGTCGGTCACCGCGGCCCCGTAGGTCGTCGACAGCAGCCCCGACCGCAGCAGGTCGGCGGCCGGCCGGATCGGCAGCAGGTGGTGGAGCTGCTGGAACCAGGCCGGGAGCTGGGTCGCCGGGAAGGTGACCGGTGAGAACAGCAGCACGAAGAACACCAGCACCTGGCTGACGAGCTGCGCGAGCAGCGGCGGCAGGCTGACCGCGATCGCGTAGCCGACCGAGGTCGCCACCACCGCGATCAGGAGCGCAGCGCTGATCAGCACCGGCCAGTCGAAGCTGTAGGAGAGGCCGTAGCGCAGCTGCGACACCACCACGGCCGCGGCGATGCTCGGGAGCGCGATCAGCAACCACACGGTCAGCTCCGCGAGCAACAGCAGCGGCCGGGGCACCGGCAGCGCGCGCAGGTAGGCGAAGGTCCCGTTGGTGCGAGCCTGGGCCACCCCCTGGGGGACGATCACGAGCCCCATGACCATCAGCAGCACCGTCGGTGCACCGCTGGACAGGAACGCGGCCGTCGTCCGGTCGATGTCGGGGATCAGGTAGCCGAAGCCGACGATGATGCCGGCTGCGAGCAGGGCCTGGACGACCACGATCAGCGGCAGCATCGCGCCGATCTGCGCCAGGGTCCAGCGCAGCAGGCAGCGGTAGCTCGTCCAGGTACCGATGCGCACGGGGGTGGGGGCGGCGGAGATCGTGTCCTTCTCCGGCGCGGTGAGGTGGGCGGTGTCAGCCATCGATCAGCTCCGGGGTCGTGCGGGCGGTCGCAGCAGGCTCGTCTGTGGCGGGCGGCGGAGCGGTGGCGGCGAGGTAGCTGTCCTCGAGCGTGACGGGGGCGAGCGCGTAGCCGTCGATACGGTCCTCGCGCCGTAGGGCATCGGCCCAGGCGACGGCGCCGGTCGCCTCGTCGGCGGTGATCGTCAGCAGCACCCGCCGGCCGTTGCGGACCCGCCGGGTGACGGTGAGGTTCCCGGAGGAGCCGTCGGCCGAGGGATCGGGGCCGTCGGGGCGCAGGGACAGCTCGAGCCGCAGGTCTCGGTCGGTGGTCCCCCGCAGCTGTGCCGGGGTTCCGGCGGCGACGACGCGGCCACGGTCCAGGATCACCAGCTCGTCGACGACGCGCTCGGCCTCGGCGACGTTGTGGGTGACCAGCAAGACCCCGCAGCCCTGGTCGCCGAGCCGGCGGACGGTGTCCCACAGGCGGCGGCGACGTGCGGCGTCGACATCGTTCGTGGGCTCGTCCAGCACGACCAGCGGTGCCGGGGCGACCGCGGCCATCGCGAAGGAGGTCAACCGCCGCACCCCGCCCGACAGGCCGCCACCGCCGGGGGTGGCGCGCCGGTCGAACCACTCGCCGATGTCGAGCTCCTCGGCCAGGCGCTCGGCGGCCGCCTCGGCGGCACGTCGCGACAGCCCTCGCAGGCGGCCGGCGATGGTGATGGCGGACCGCGGGGTCAGCCCGTCGATCGGGGCCTGGGCCTGGGCCTGGAGGGCGACCCCACGGCGGGCAGCCGCCGGGTCGGCGACGGCATCGACGCCTGCCACGGCGATCGTGCCGGCGTCCGGCCGTAGCAGACCGACGACCTGCGAGACCAGCGTGGTCTTGCCGGCGCCGTTGTGGCCGAGCAGCCCCACCACCTCGCCGGGTCGCACCGTCAAGGACACCTCGTCGTTCGCGGTCACCGCACCGAAGCGTCGGGTCAGGCCCTGGATGTCGAGCACCGCGGTCATCGGCCGCGACCTCCTCGTGAGATACCGTTGGTATTGAGATACTCAAAGTATCTGGATACCGAAGGTACGTCAAGCTACGCTGTGCCCATGGATGCCTCGACGATCCCGCCGCCAGCTGACGACGACAGCGGGCAGGCCACGACCGACGACAGGGGTCGTCCACGCACCCGGGCGGAGCAGCAGCGCGAGACGCGAGCGGCCCTGGTCGAGTCGGCGCTGCGCGTCTTCGCCAGCGATGGCTTCCACGGCGCCAGCCTCGAGGCGATCGCGAGCCAGGCCGGCTTCTCCAAGGGCGCGGTCTACTCCAACTTCGACGGCAAGGCGGAGCTGTTCCTCGCCGTGATGGACCGCAACCTCGCGGCGGTGCGGGGCCGTGGTTTCGATCCCTTCGAAGCGCTGGCACCCCGGACGCAGCGCACCTCCCAGGGACCCGACGACCTCGCCGAGCTCCTGCGGGGCATGGGGCTCGCGACGCTCGAGTTCATCGCGACAGCGGCCCGTGACGAGGTCCTTGCACCGGCGCTGACGCGGCGTGTCGAGACGCTGCTCGACGTCTACCGCGATATCGCGGCCGGTAGCCCGGCCGCCGATGAGCCCCTCGACGCTGGGCAGGTCGCCGTGCTCCTGGGCGCGCTCGACCAAGGCGTCGCGATCCTCGCGTTGTCGGGGATCGAGGCCGCGGATGCGGCGTTGCTGCGCACGGGCCTACGGCGGCTGCTCGATCCGGCACGGGCGGTCGACGCCGGACCCGTCGAGGATGACGCGGGCCCCCGGGCGCTGCACGACCGTGCGCTGCAGCGCCCGCTGTACGACGACGGACGCTGACCCTGGCCCGGCCCTCGGTGCGTTCGGCTCGCCGCGGTCCCGGGTCACGCGGTGGTGCGTGCGGCAGGAGCAGGCGGCTCGTTACACCGCGGTAACAGCCTCGTTCGCTGTTCGTGCGATGGCCGGTGTCCGATGGTGCCGCGCAACTGCGCCATCCCCCCTGCCGCCAGCACCGGGAGCCCACCATGACCGACCTCGCCACTGTGCCGACCACCGCCACCCACCCCTTGGACCGCCTCACGGAGGTGGAGACCGCCGCGGCGGTCACGACCATCACCGCAGATGACCGCTACGACACCGCGATGCGCTTCGCCTGCGTCGACCTCCACGAGCCACCCAAGGACGAGGTGCTCGCGTATCGCCCGGGTGACGAGGTGGAGCGTGCGGCCGACGTGGTCCTGCTGGACCGCCGGGACGGCAGCACCATCGAGGTCACGGTGTCGCTGACCGGCGGACGCATCGCCTCCTGGGAGCCGATCGAGGGCGTCCAACCCGCCGTCATCCTCGACGAGTTCTTCGAGTCAGAGGCCGCGATCCAGCAGGACCCCCGGGTCCAGGAAGCCCTGGCCAGACGGGGCATCACCGACCTCGACCTGGTCACGATCGATCCGTGGTCGGCCGGCAACTACGGCGACCCGGTCGAGTCCGAGCGACGCATCATCCGGGGGCTGGTGTGGGTGCACGAGCGGGAGGGTGACAACCAGTACGCCCGGCCCATCGACGGGCTGATGATCATCGTCGACCTGCTGACCATGGAGGTCATCCGCATCGACGACGAGGCGGTGCTGCCCGTCCCGCGCGCGGACGCGAGCGCGGAGTGGTCCGGTCGGTTCACCGGACCGGTCCGTACCGACGTCAAGCCGCTCGAGATCACCCAGCCCGAGGGTCCGAGCTTCGCGATCGACGGTGATCACCTCTCCTGGCAGAAGTGGGACCTGCGTCTCGGCTGGACCCATCGCGAGGGGCTCGTGCTGCACACCGTCACCTACACCGACGGTGAGGATGTCCGGCCCGTGCTCTACCGCGCGTCGCTCGCGGAGATGACGGTGCCCTACGGCGACCCCTCCAGCACCCAGGCGCGCAAGAACGCCTTCGACGTCGGTGAGTACGGGCTCGGGATGCTCGCCAACCCCCTCGCGCTCGGGTGCGACTGCCTCGGTGAGATCCACTACCTCGACGCCCACGTGTGCAGCGCCAGCGGCGACATCTTCCGGATCCCGCAGGCGATCTGCATCCACGAGGAGGACTTCGGGGTCGCGTGGAAGCACACGGACTTCCGCACCGAGGAGGTCGAGGTCCGTCGCCTCCGCCGCCTGGTCGTGTCGTTCATCTGCACCGTCGGGAACTACGAGTACGGCCTCTACTGGTACCTCTACCAGGACGGTCGGATCGAGCACGAGATCAAGCTGACCGGGATCCTGTCGACGGCGGGCCTGCCCGAGGGCGGCAGCACCGAGTACGGCACCCAGCTCACCGAGCACCTGTACGCCGCCAACCATCAGCACTTCTTCTGCGTACGGCTCGACATGCAGGTCGACGGCACCGCACAACAGGTCGTCGAGGTCGACACGGTCCCGGCCCCGGCTGCGGACAACCCCTGGGGCAACGCGTTCAAGGCCACGCGCACGGTCCTCGCGACCGAGCAGCAGGCCAAGCGCCACATCGACCCGTTCTCGGGTCGCTACTGGGCGATCGCCTCGACCCAGCGCACCAACAAGCTGGGTGCCCCCACCAGCTACAAGCTGGTGCATGGTGAGAACGTGCTGCCCTTCGCGACCGAGGCATCCTCGATCCGCCAGCGGGCCGGCTACATGTGGCACCACCTGTGGGTCACGCCCTACCGCGCCGATGAGCGCCACCCCGCGGGGGACTATCCCAACCAGCACCCGGGCGGTGACGGCCTGCCGCGGTGGACCGAGGCCGACCGCTCGATCGACGGTGAGGACGTGGTCGTGTGGTACGTGATGGGCCACAACCACCTGCCCTCCCTGGAGGACTGGCCGGTGATGCCGGTGGCCAGCATCGGGTTCACGCTCAAGCCGAGCGGCTTCTTCGACCACAACCCGGCGCTCGATCTTCCGGCGTCCGCAGGGCGTGCCTGCCACTGACGGGCACGCGGCCGCGCCGTCCACCCGGCGAGCGGTGTCGGGTCAGGCCTCGTCGCCGGCTGGCCAGTGGGGGTCGCGTCGCTCCCGCTCGGCCAGCCACGGACCGAGCTCGTCGCGCAGGCTGGCGAGTTCGTCCTCGATGTCGTCGCCGTCATCGCCGCGGCTGAACACCCGGAAGGGCAGGTGGCACCAGATGGGGGGGAACAGGCTGGAGAGGCGGAAGCCGTCCCTGGCCGCGGTCAGGAACGCCCGCCCGGCGGGGGAGTCGGGGAGATCGTCCTCGTCCTCCGGCAGTGGCAGGTCCACCCGCCACAGTCCCGTGGTCTCGAGCTCCCGCTCCGCGCCGAGGTTGTCGAACACCTCCAGCATCGCGGTGTTGGTCGACAGGACGTAGTTGCGGAACACCTCGACGCCGTGTCGGCGTGCGTGGGTCGCCAGCACCCCGAGCAGCAGGGTCCCCGCCCCCCGGCCGTGGTACTCGTCGGCGACGGTCACCGCGGCTTCGGCCACGTGGCGTTGGTGCGGGTCGCGGATGTAGCGCGCGACGCCGATGCCGGGCACCTCGGTGTTGTCCAGATCCAGCGCGACGATCGCCTCGTGATCGACGTGATCGACCCGGGTGAGGTAGTCGAGCTGCCGGTCGGTCAGCTCCTCGAGATCGGTGTGGAACCGCAGGTACCGCGAGGGCGCCGACAGCCGATCGAGCCCCTCGGCCAGCCGCACGCGGTCCTCGGGACGGATCTGGCGCAGCAGCACCGGCGTACCGTCGCGCAGCTCCACCCGGCGACTCCACTGCCCGTCAGCAACCTCGAAGGGACCGAGCTGATCGGCTCCGTCCTCGGCTCCGGCTCCCATGTGACGCTCCGTCCCACGCGGCTGCATCCTGGCGAGGGTACGTCACCCGGGTCGGTGGCGGCGGTCCGCGAGACCGTCGTGATGGCCGAACTACCCTTCCCCGGGTGGATATCACGGTGGAGGTGCACGGATCGCTCATCGGCCTGGCGCGCGGTCGCAACCACCGCGTACCGGGTGGGAGCCCGCGCAGCGTCAAGGACCTCATCGAGTCGATCGGGGTCCCCCACACCGAGGTCGCGGCGGTCACCGTCGATGCGACAGCCGCCGACCTCGGCGATCGGGTCAGCGGTGGTGAGCGGGTGGTGGTCCTGCCACCCGAGGATCCCGCGGCAGCGCGCAGCGACCGATGGCTGCTGCCCGCACCACCGCAGACGCGACGCTTCGTGCTCGATGTCCACCTCGGTGCCCTGGCCCGTCGCCTGCGCCTGCTGGGCTTCGACTGCTGGTACCGCACGGCAGCGGACGACCGCCTGCTCGCCGAGGTCGCCGTCACCGAGGGGCGCATCCTGCTGACCCGCGACCGGCAGCTGCTGATGCGTCGCGTGATCGTCCACGGCTACTGTCCGCGCTCCGATGACCCGGACCGTCAGCTCGTCGAGGTCAGCCAGCGGTACGGGCTGGGCGACCGTGCACGACCCCTGAGCCGGTGTGCGCGCTGCAACGAGGTGTTGCTCCGCGTGCCGGCCAGCGAGGTGCGCAGCCAGGTGCCGCCCCGCACCCGCCGTGCTTTCGACCGCTACGCGCGGTGCACGGGCTGCGGCCAGGTCTACTGGCCCGGCGCCCACCTCGACGCGCTTCGGCGGATCCTCGCGGCCGGCGGTGCACCGCTCACCCGGTGACGGGGGCCCGGATCGGCAGCACCACCTCGAACCGGGCGCCACCCTCGGCACGGTTGGCGGCGGTGATGGTGCCGCCGTGCAGCTCGGTGAACTGCCGGCACAGGGTCAGACCGAGCCCGGTGCCGGGACGGGCGGCCTGGCGCCGGTTCGGCCCCTGGACGAAGGGCTCGAAGATGCGTTCCTCGTAGCCGGGCGGGATGCCCTCACCATCGTCCTCCACGCGCAGCACGGCCGTCTCGTCGGTGGCACGCAGCGCGACGCGGACCTCGCCGTCCAGCGGCGTGTGACGTGCGGCGTTGGCGAGGAGGTTGCTGACGATGCGTTCGAGCTTGGCCCGGTCGCCGGCCACGGTCACCGGTGACAGATCGATCGACAGCGCCCGTCCGGGGGCGTCGATCCCGGCGATGATGTCCTCCACCACCTCGTGGAGGGCGACCGGGTGGCGGTCCGCGCGCACCAGGCCGCTGCTGAGGCGGTCGACGTCGAGCAGGTCCTCGATCAGCTGGGTGAGCCGGTCGGTGTTGCTGCTGAGGCGCTCGAGGAGCCCATCCAGCTGCTCCGGTGGCAGCTCACGATGGTGACGTCGCAGGGTGTCGGTGAGCCCCGCGACCACCGTCAGCGGGGTACGCAGCTCGTGGGAGGTCGCACGCAGGAAGGCGATGCGCACCTCGTCGCTCTCGCGGAGCCGGTCCGCGGCCTCCCGCAGCTGTGCGGTGACCCGGTGCTGGTCGGAGGTGTCGAGGCACTGCGCGACGAAGTAGCGGGGCCGGCCGTGCTCGTCACGGACCAGCGCGACCACGGTCTGGGTCCAGACGGTGGAGCCGTCGGGTCGGACGTAGCGCTTGTCGATGGTGTAGGACGAGCGGGCGCCGTCGACCAGCTCCGCCAGCAGC
>JAWLFQ010000011.1:30573-46676 GCA_041685505.1 Nitriliruptoraceae bacterium | reverse complement strand
GCCCGGGCCGCCCGGGCATCGGCCGCTGCCGCGGAGCGGAGGAGGGCCTCGACGGTGGACGGTGTGTGCTCGGCGGACACCGCTGCTCCTGGCTCGGGGACCACGGGTGCGTGACAGCCTGCCGCATCACCGTGACATCGTGTGGGAGGCGGTGCCGTGGCGGTGCCACGCCCGGGCCGGTGGCGTGTGCGGGCGCCGCCCAGGGCGCCGGTCGCACGGTGGTGTCCGCCGTGGTCGGCAGGGGTGCAGGAAGGTGGCATCATCGCGGGTGCGGTGCCTCCCGGCGCCGTCCTCCCACCGACCCGGTCGCCACCGCACGCCACGACCGTGCCGCGCAGCTGCAAGGACCTGACCGGTGCCCATCGAACACGGGGATCCCGCTGCCGGGGTCCGCCCTCTCCCGCCGCCGGCCCGCCGCCGGTGGGTGGTCGTCGTGCTGGCGGTGCTGCTGGTGCTGGCCGTCACCGCGGCGGTGATCGCGGGGCTGGTCGCCGCGGATCAGCGTGAGGCGGCCGCGGACTGGCAGCAGCGCACCACGACGCTGCAGCAGCAGCTCGACGAGGTGGTGGAGGAGCGCACCCAGCTCGCCGTCCAGCGTGATGAGGCCATCGATGCGCTGATCGCCTCCGAGTCCGACGTCGCGGCCCTGGAGGATCGTGTCCGCACCCTGGCCGAGGAGAAGGCCCGGGCGGAGGACACCGCCACCACCGTGTCGGTCGAGCGCGACGTGTTCATCGAGCTGTCGGAGGTGGTCACCGAGGCCACCTCGTCCCTGGACACCTGTGTGACGCGCCTGTTCGAGCTGCAGGAAGCCTCGGTGGCGGCGTTCAACGCTGCTGCCGCCGGTCGGCAGGTCGACGTGGTCGCGCTCAACGCCCGTGCCGAGACGGTGACGGGCTTCTGCGAGCAGGCCCGATCGGCGGTGGCCGAGGCCGAGGCGGCGGCCGACCGGCTGCGGCGCTCCTCGTGAGCAGCGCACCGCGCGCGGTGCGGTGGCTCCTGCTGGTGGGCGTCGTCGGGCTGCTCACCGGGTGTGTGGCACCGCCCGGGGAGCCGCTGACCGCCCCGCCCACGCTCGAGGTGGAGCAGCGCGCGCTCCCCGAGGTGGCCGCATCCTCCCTGGAGCGACGCGCCCAGGAGGTCACCGTGCGTGTGCGCTCCCTGGGCTGCGAGCAGTTCGGCCTGGGCTCGGGCTTCGTGCTCCCCGGCGGGGTGGTGGTCACCAACCGTCACGTGGTCGACCGACCACGCGAGGTCACCATCAACACCTGGGACGGGCGTTCCTTCCCCGTGGGCGTGGTCGGGGTGGCCACCGACTCCGACCTCGCCCTGCTCCAGCTCGAGGATGACGTGGACCTTCCCGTCGCCGAACTGCGGACCACCGCCGTGGCCGCGGGCGAGGAGGTGCTGGTGGTCGGCTATCCGGGCGGTGGTGCCGCCGAGGTCGCGACCGGCCGGATCCTCGGGTCCGTCGACGGCACGGTGCTCGGTGAGCCCGCCGAGGTGCTGCGCATCGAGGTGTCGGTGACGCAGGGCAGCTCCGGGGGACCGGTGTTCGATCGCTCCGGGCGCGTGGTGGGCGTGGTCTTCGCGATCGAGGTGGACGCGGGCGTGGGCCTGGCCGTGCCGGTCGAGACGGTGCTGGAACGGCTCGACACCGAGGTGCTCGTCGCGCCGGAGCCCTGCTGAACGCGCGGCCGCTCAGGCACGCAGGTCGTCGGCGGGCGTGAGGGTCCACTGTGGCAGCGGCCACGCCAGGTGGTCGAGCAGCCGCGCCACCCGCAGGGTGACCACACCCGCGGTGGCGTGCCGGTCGTCGGAGGGGGCGAGGGTGCTGCTCAGCCGGGTCGTCGAGCTGCGGCGACTGCGGGTCCACACCCCGTCGAGCGGCGCCCGTTCCAGCGCGCGGCGTGCGCGGCGGGCGCCGCCGGTGAGCTCGATCCTGACCACCGGCTCGCGCAGATCGGTGAGGGCCGTGGTGATCGCCAGGGTCGCCGTCAGGTCGGTGGCGAGCACGCTGGCGGCGCCGTTGAGCAGCGACCCGGGCGCACGGCTGGCAGCCAGGACCGGGTGCAGGTGGTGATGGTGTCCTCGCGCGAGCGCGCTGGCGAGCAGATCGTTGTCCAGCCGCAAGCGCCCGGGGGGAACGGCCCGGTCGCTGGCCAGGGCGTCGAGCTCGCTGCGACTCGGCGTGTGCGGTGTCGATGCCGGTGAGCGTGAGGGCCGTCCGCGCCCGACCGGTGGCGCGGCGGTGTCCTCGGCGACCAGGCGCTGGTAGGCCCGTTGCAGCGCGTCGAACACGCGGGCGTCACCGCCACGGTCGGGGTGGTGCTGGCGTGCCTGGCGACGGTAGGCACGCTTCACCTGGCCAGGTGAGCAGGGCAGGCTCAGGCCCAACAGGTGGGCGGCTTGCTCGCGGGTGAGCTGCTCGGCCACGGTGGTCCTCATGTCGTGGACGACGTCGCTGGGTGCGCTGTGGTGGGAGACCGGCCAGCGGCGCGCAGGATACGCCGCGCCGCGATGCCCCCCGCGCCGGCTCGGGGGGCTAGCGTGCGACGCCACGCGGGATGGGAGCGATGCGGTGGGTGGGACGGGTCATGCGGGTGCCGACGGCGCCACCACCGCTCGGCGGATGTGGGGTCGGCTCGAGGCCATCCACACCCTCGTCTACTTCGCACCGCCGGTGCTGTCCGCCCACGCCGAGCTCGGGCTCGCGGACCGCACGGTCGGCTACGTCGCCGCTCGCAGCGCGCCCCTCGGCCCCGTCGGTCCCGAGGTGGTCACCGCGGCGTTCCACGGCTTCTCCCCGCAGCTCATCGGGCACGCCCTGCCTGCGGCCTGGGACATCGCCACGCCGCAGGAGGTGCTCGCCGCCACCGGTGCCGCGCTCAGCCGGGTGCTCGCGGAGGTGTTCGGTTCGGCGCCCGAGCTGCCGCGCGCCGCGGAGCTGGCCCGTGAGGTCGCGCTGCTGCACCCGATCCTCGGTCGTCCCCTCGCGGCGGCGTGGTCCGCCGTGCCGTGGGCGGACGATCCGGCGCTGCAGCTGTGGCAGGCCGCGACGCGCATGCGGGAGTCGCGGGGGGACGGTCACGTCGCGCTGCTGGTCGAGGCCCAGCTCGACGGCGTCGAGGCACACCTGACCAGCCGTGGTGACACCCCGAAGCTGCGCAAGGTGCTGGGGGCGACACGGGGCATCGCCGATCCGGTGTGGGACGCGGCGGCCGACCGGCTGCAGGCGCGGGGGCTGCTCACCGACAGCGGCGAGCTCACCGCCGCCGGCCGCGCGCTGCGGGAGCGGCTCGAACGCCGGACCGACGAACTGGCGGCGCCACCCTGGGACGCCGTCGGACCCGAGGCCACGTCGGCCCTGCTGGCAGCGCTCGATCCCCTGGTGGCCCGGGTGCTGGACGCGGGCATCGTGCCCGGTGTGGTGGCCCGACAGGCCGTCGACTGAGCCCACGACCGGCGTCAGCCCCGTGTCGCCACGAAGGACCGCAGCACCTCCACCGCCAGGTCACCGAGCACCTCGAGGTCGTAGCCCCCCTCCTGGACGAGCACCGTGGGACGACCGAGCGAGCCGAGCAGTCTGCCGGCGCCGGCGAAGCCTGCCCTGGTCACCGACAGTTGGCCGAGAGGATCCGAGACGGCGGCGTCGAGGCCGAGGGAGACCACCACCGCACCGGGATCGAAGGCCGCGGTCAGCTCGCAGGCGATCTCCACGGCGTGCAGGAAGCCGTCGTCTCCCGTCCCGGGTGCCAGCGGGAGGTTGCGCGTGGTGCCGTGGCCGGGACCCTCGCCCAGTTCCTGCGTCGCGCCCGAGAAGAACGGGTACTGATGATCGGGGTCGGTGTGGACGGAGGTGTAGAGCACGTCCGGCGCGCGCCAGAACACGTCCTGCGTGCCGTTGCCGTGGTGCACGTCGATGTCGATGATGGCCACGGTCGTCTGCGCGCGCAGGCGCTGCGCGGCGCTCGCCCCATGGTTGAGCAGGCAGAACCCGCCGAAGTAGCCGGGCCCGGCATGGTGACCGGGAGGCCGGGTCAGTGCGTAGGCGGCGGGTGCCCCGGCCAGCACGTGGTCCGCTGCGGTGCAGGCCACGTCGACCGCCGCCCGTGCTGCCGCGTAGGACCCGGCGACCAGGGGGGTGGCGGTGTCGGTGCAGTACCACCCGAGGGCGCCCAGCGGCGAGCTGGGACGGCGGCCACCCTCCGCCCACGCCGGCGAGCGGAAGGTGTCGGCGATCGCCACCTCGGGACCGCCGGCCGCCCGCCAGGCGTCGTGGGCGCCGCGCAGGAACCGCACCATGTCCGGGTCATGGACGCCGTCGAGGACCCCGTCGTCGTGCGGGACCGCCGGATGCACCGGCGCTCCTGCGGCCGACAGCGCGGCGCGGATCGTGTCGACCCGTGCGGGACGCTCCGGCACGGGAGCGACGGCACGACCGGCGCGCAGCTCGTAGGCCGGGTCGTGCCGGCGGTGGGTGTCGTCGACGAAGGCGGGCAGCGGCACGGCGCCGGTCTCCTCGGCACGGTGGTGCCGCCACCGTAGGCGCACCGGGCCCGGCCCCTGGTACCGGTGATCGGTCCCCACACCGCATCCATGGCGGTCTACACTGCGAACCGTTCGCACGATGTCGCACCTGCCCGTGGACGCCATGCCTGTCACCACCGCCGCGCCGCTCGACCTGGGCTCGCTGGAGCTCGCGCCCACAGGGGTGCCCGGCGCACCTGCGGTCGCGCTCGAGGACGTCGCTGTGGGCTACGGCCGTGCCCGCGTGCTCTCGGGTCTGTCCCTGACCGTGGAGCGCGGCGAGCTGGTCGGCATCGTGGGGCCGTCGGGCTCGGGCAAGAGCACCCTGCTGCGGCTGTTGACGGCGGGCGCGGATCTGCACCGCGGGAGCGTGGAGGTGCTGGGTGCACCCGTGGGTCGGCGTGCACCTGCGCACGTGGGCTACGTCCCGCAGCTCGACAACGTCGAGCGCACCTTCCCCGTCAGCGTGCTGCAGGTGGTGCTGCTCGGCGACGCCGCCAGCAGTCGGCGCGTGCCCTGGTTCAGCCGTGCCGAGCGCGATCGTGCCCGGGAGCTGCTCGACCGTCTCGGGCTGGAGGGACTGCACGGGCGACGGCTCGCCGACCTGTCGGGAGGTCAGCAGCAGCGGGCCTTCGTGGCGCGGGCGCTGTACCGCCGCAGCGAGCTGCTGCTGCTCGATGAGCCCACCAGCGGTGTCGATCCGACCACGCGGTTGGACGTGCTCGAGGTCCTCGCCGAGCTCCACCGCGCCGGCCTGACCGTGGTACTGACGACCCACGACCTCAACGCGGTCGCTGCGCACCTGCCGCGGGTCGTGTGTCTCAACGGGCGGATCACCGCCGACGGTGCACCCGCCGCGGCGCTCACCCCGGAGGTGCTCGCGGCCACCTACGGCGGTCCGATGCGGGTGCTGCACGACGGTGGCCGGGTCGTGGTGGTCGATGCCACCCCGGCGGGCCTGGGACCGCGCTCGGTGCCCGGCCCGGATGCGGTGGGCGGGACCGCGGGGTGGGGCCGGGGCGGGGTCGCCTCGTGACCGAGTGGGTCCTGCTGCCCCTCGACTACGCCTTCTTCACCCGTGCGCTGGTCGCCGGCGTGCTGGTGGGTGCGATGAGCGGCGCGCTGTCCACCTTCGTGGTGCTGCGCCGGATGAGCTACATCGGTCACGGACTGGCGCACAGCGTGCTCGGTGGGGTGGCGGTGGGGCTCGCGCTGGGCCTCGACATCTACGTCGGGGCGATCGCCGCGACGGTGCTCTCGGCCCTGCTGATCGACGCCGTCGCGCGGCGCCAGGGCCTGCACGCCGACGCCGCCATCGGGATCGTCACCACCTCGATCTTCGCCGTCGGGGTCGCGGTGCTCGCCGTCGTGCCGACGCGCCTGAACATCGAGGCGGTGCTGTTCGGCAACCTGCTGGGGGTCGATCGCACGGACCTCGCCGTTGCGTCCGGCGTGGGCGTGATCTTCGCCGTCGCGGTGGTGGTGCTGTTCAAGCGGCTGGTGTTCACCACCTTCGACGCCGAGGTGGCACGGGTCCACGGGGTGCACACCAGCGCGATGGAGCTCACCTTCAGCCTGCTCACCGCTGCGGTCGTGGTCGCCTCCGTGCGCGTCCTGGGGGTGCTGCTGATCGCCGCTGCGGTGGTGATCCCCGGTGCCACCGCACGCCTGCTCACGCGTTCGGTCGGCACGATGCTGGCGGTGAGCACCGCGCTGGGGATGGGTGCTGCGGTGGTCGGGCTGTACCTCTCCTTCCACCTCGATGTCCCGAGCGGTCCCGCGATCGTGCTCTCAGGGGCGCTGGTCTTCGCCGTCGTCGTGGTGGTCACCGCGGTCGCCTCCCGGTCGGCGTTGCGCGCCGCGCGGCGCGTGCCATCGAGCGGGGCGAGCGTGTCGACGAGCGCCGGCGGTCCGGTGGATCGGGCGGCGGTGGGGACCCACGCGCCAGGGCCAGCGGGGTTCGGACGGCATCGATAAACTGCGAGTGGTTCGCAGTAGTGGCGCGCCCGCCGTCCACCTCGACGCTGCCCCACCTGGAGTCCGCGATGTCGCGCAAGAGCCCACGGCCCCGACCGATGAGGACCGCCCGGGGCGTGCTGGTGCTCGTGGCGGCCGTGCTGCTCGCCGCCTGCGGGCAGGCGGACGTCGATGACGGTGCCGTTGGTACCGGCGGATCCTCGAGCCAGGTCGAGGACGCCGCGTCGCAGGGCGACGAGGAGGCGGCCGCCGCCGAGGAGGAGGGGACCACCGACGCCACTGAGGACGCTTCCCGGCAGCAGGAGGCCGACGAGGAGGAGGCCGCGCAGGCGTCGGCGTCCGAGCCCGCGTTGCACGTGGTCGCCACCCTCGCGCCGGTGGCCGATCTCGTCGCCCACGTCGGGGGGGAGCGGGTGGCCGTCGATCCCCTCGTGCCCGCCGGTGTCGATGCCCACACCTACGAGCCCCGACCGGGCGACGTGCTGGCGCTGGCGGGAGCCGACCTGTACGTCGGCATCGGGTTGGCGCTCAACGACCAGGCCCTGGGCCTGGCGCAGGAGCACCTCCCCGCCGACGCGCGTCTGGTGCTGCTCGGTGAGCGCGTGTTGGGTGATGCGGACCTGGTCTTCGATCACCGCCACGGCGACGACGGCCACTCCCACGGTGACGACGGCCACTCCCACGGCGACGATGGCCACTCCCACGGTGATGACGGGCACTCCCACGACGACGATGAGCTCGGTCC
This sequence comes from Nitriliruptoraceae bacterium, assembly GCA_041685505.1. Lineage (GTDB taxonomy): Bacteria > Actinomycetota > Nitriliruptoria > Nitriliruptorales > Nitriliruptoraceae > T1Sed10-7. The sequence goes on along the minus strand of JAWLFQ010000011.1, from coordinate 39,424 downwards.
CAACCCGCACGTGTGGACCTCGCTGGCCAACACCCGGGCCCTGGTCGAGGGGCTCGCTGAGGTCCTCGGTGCGCAGGACCCCGAGGGCGCAGCCACCTACGCGGCCAACCGTGACGCCTACCTCGAGGAGCTCGACGCCCTGCACAGCGCGATCCAGGCTGCGGTCGACACCATCCCCGAGCGGGCACGCAGCCTGATCACCTACCACGACGCCTGGACCTACTTCGCCCGGGACTACGGTCTGGACTACGAGACCGCGGTGCAGCCCACGGACTTCACCGATCCGTCGGCCTCGGAGGTCCGCGCGGTCATCGACATGATCCGGGAGCGGGAGGTCCCCGCGGTCTTCGGCAGCGAGGAGTTCCCCACCCCGGTGCTCGAGGCCATCGCCGAGGAGACCGGGGCGCGCTACATCGACGGTCTGGCCGACGACGCCCTACCGGGGGGGCCGGGGGATCCGGAGCACACCTACCTGGAGCTGATGCGCCGCAACGCCACCGCCATCGTGGACGGCCTCGGCGGCGATCCGAGCGGGCTGGCCGCGACGCGCTGACGCACGCCGCGGCATCCTCTGGCTCACTCGGGCTCGGGTCCCCACAGCTCGTCGACATCGTCCTCGGCGCTGGTACGCCGCTGTTGCCACCACCACACGCCGGCACCGGCGCCCGATGCCCCGGCGAGCAGCAGGAGGACACGGACCAACCCCCCACCGTCGGCGTCCTCGTCGGCGACCTCCAGGCGCTGCGCGCGGGCCAGGACCCTCGCCAGCGCCTCGGCCTGCGCCTCGAGTTCGCGTTCCTTGGCCGCAGCCGCGCGCCGCCGACCGACCACCACCGCCACGCCGGCGACCGCGGCGACGACCCCACCCACGGTCACCGCCACGGAACGCGCCTGGGCGGTGACGTCGTCGCTGTCGGGCAGCCGCGCCTGCAGTGCCGCCAGGTCACGCTCGATCCCGGCCCTGAGCTGCGCGGCCTTGGCCTCGGCCTCGGCCACCGAGGTGGCCGGACCCCCGCGGCGTTCGTCCACCGCCGTGGAGATCTCCGTCTTCATCTCCGACGCGGTGTCCTTGGCGCGCTCGGCGTCGGCCTTGAGCCGCTCCACGCGCCCCTCGGCCTGGGCCTTGAGCTGGTCGACCTTGGCTTTCGCGCGGGCCTTGGCGTCCGCGGTCCCGCCCGTGCTCGTGTCCTCCTGCGCCGTGCTCATCGGCCCACCTGCCCGCTCGCCCATGTCTTGGTCGTCTCCAGCTCCGCCTTGGTGTGCTCGGGCACGACGGGCCGCTTGAACAGCCGCACCGCGACCAGGAGCACGATCGCCGCGACCAGGATGTAGATCCCGGTCACGATCAGCCATGCCAGCCAGGGTGCGACGACCAGCATCAGCGCGTTCGCGCCGGTCACGCCGATGAAGGCCAGGATGAACAGGCCGAGCACCGCTCCGAAGACGGCCAGCCCGACGGCGATGGCCTTGTCGGTCACGATCTGTTTGAGCTCGAGCTTCGCCAGCTCGAGCTCGGTCTTGATGAGGCCTTGGCCGTGGGCGAGCAACGACGCGATCACCTCGGAGGTGTCACGTTCGTCGGTCGTCCCGGTCCCGGCGGCCCCCTCGGGGGGCGGCGTGGTGGACACGGTCTCGCTCCTGGTGGTCGGTCCTGATGGTCTCGGCGGATGGTCGCATCCGATCCGTCGACCGGCGTCGCGACGCCCCCCGGCCGCACGTACACCCTAGAGCAGGAACCGCTCCGTAGCCGGATGCGAGGGGACGGGTGGACGGGTCCGCGCAGGGCGGTGGGGCCCGCCGCACCCTGCCCGGGTGGTCGGACGGGACCCGCACGACCCCGTGTCGACCCTGTGCTGGCAGACCTGGCCGGCGAGTGCCAGGTCGGTACCCTTGGCACGTCAGCGACCGCGAGGAGGTGTCCGATGGCCGATGCGAGGGATCGCAGCATGCACGCCGCCGTGCGGACCGCCGCCGAGCGGGCCGGGTCCGACCAGGCCGTGCACGTGGAGGTGTCGCTGCCGGCCGAGGTGGTCGGGGCAGCCCCGGCTGCGGGCGCGCCGCACACCGAGCCCGCTGCGCTCGACGACCGCAAGCGGGCCGTGCTCGGGGCCATCGTCACCGAGTACGTGTCGCGTGGTGAGCCCGTGGGTTCCAAGCGGGTGGTGGAGGTGGCGCGGCTCGACGTCTCCGCCGCCACGGTGCGCAACGAGATGGCTGCGCTCGAGGCACTGGGCTACATCGCCCAACCCCACACCTCCGCGGGGCGCGTGCCCACCGACAAGGGTTACCGCCGCTTCGTCGACGACCTGCGCAGCGACCCCGCCCTCGAGGGCCCCCGCCGCGAGTTGGTGCAGGAACTGCTCGGCAACGCCACCGACGTGGAGGACCTGCTGGCCCGCACCTCCTCGGTCCTCAGCCAGCTGACACGGCTGGTGTCGCTGGTGATCGCCCCGGCCGAGGACGCGGCCCGGCTCAAGCTGTGCGAGCTCGTGGGCCTGGGCCCCGGAGCCGGGCTGCTGCTGCTGGTGGCCGACACCGGACGGGTGGACAAGCGCGCGGTGGAGCTGCCTGCGGAGGCCACCGAGGCCGATCTCGACCGGGTCCGCACCGTTCTGGCCGAGCAGGTCCGGGGCCGGCGGCTCGGTGACGTGCACGCCACGATCGCGACGATCGCCGAGGAGGCCCCCGCGGAGCTGCGTGAGGTGGTACGCGCGGTCGCAGAGGCCACCGCTCCCCAGCTCGCCGAGGACACCGTCCATCACGTCTTCGTCGGTGGGCAGGCGTCCTTGGCCGGGGACGAGGCCTTCGAGCGCGAGCATCTCTCGCGGGTGCTGCAACTGCTCGAGGAACGTGTCACCCTGGCACGACTGCTGGCCGACGCCACCGCCGATGACCGGCCCACGGTCCGCATCGGTGAGGAGAACGAGGTCGAGGATCTGCGCGCGGCCTCGCTGGTCGCCCAGCGCTACCAACTGGTCACCGCCGGTTCACTGGGTGTCCTCGGGCCGACGCGGATGGATTACGCCTCCGTCCTGGCCACCGTCCGCGCCGTGGCCGACCAGCTCCAGGCCACCCTCACCGACCTGTCGCGGTGACCCGACCCGGCGCGCCGACCCGGCTGTCGCGCTGACGCTGCCACACTCCCGACCGCTCCCGGACGAACCTGCGAGGCACCGTGTCCGACCTCTCCGACCTCTACGAGCTCCTCGACGTCCCGCGCACCGCGAACGGGGACGAACTCAAGCGCGCCTACCGGCGCAAGGCCCGCGAGCACCATCCCGATGCGGGCGGTGACGGGGACACCTTCAAGGCGGTGACCCACGCCTACCAGGTGCTCTCCGACCCCGACCGCCGTGCCCGGTACGACCGCTTCGGCGACGATGGCACCAGCAACGGCAGGGCCGGGGCCGGTGATCCCTTCGGCTTCGGGGCTGCCGGTTTCGGTGGCATCGACGACGTCATCGACGCCTTCTTCGGTCAGGCAGCGGGGTTCCGCTCGGGTGGCGGCACCCGGGGTCGGCGCCAGCAGCCCGGACGCGATGTCCTGGTGGTGGTGGAGTTGACCCTCGAGGAGGTCGTCACGGGTGTCGGCCGCGACATCGAGGTGGACGTGCCCCGGGCCTGCGAGACCTGCGAGGGCAGCGGCTCCGCCGACGGGGCGGGACCGGCGGCCTGCAGCGCCTGCGGTGGTGCCGGTCAGGTACAGCGCGTGGTGCGGACCGCCTTCGGCCAACTCGCCACCGCCGCGCCCTGCGAGGCCTGCCGTGGGACCGGACGCACGGTGGGGGACCCGTGCGTGGACTGCGGCGGGGAAGGCCGTCGTCAGACCAGCAGGACGCTGCGTGTCGACATCCCCGCGGGCCTGGAGGACGGTGACCGGATCCCGGTGCGGGGCGAGGGTGAGGCGGGTCGCCAGGGCGCGCCCGCCGGCGACCTCTACGTGCAGATCACGGTGGTCGAGCACGAGGTGTTCGAGCGCGACGGTCGCACCCTGGCCGCCGAGGTCACCGTGTCGGTCTCCCAGGCGGCGCTGGGCACGACCTTGACGGTGCCCACCGTCGATGGACAGGACGTGGAGGTCCCCGTGCCGTCGGGTACCCAGCCCGGGGACGTCCTCACGGTACGCCGGGCGGGCGTGCCGATGCGTGGTGGCGGTCGGCGCGGGGACATGGAGCTCGTGGTGCGTGTCGAGGTCCCCACGGGCCTCGACGTGCGCCAGCGGGAGCTGCTCACCGAGCTCGCGGCGGCCCGCGGTGAGGAGCTGAACGAGCGCAGCCGGGGTCCGCTGACGCGCCTGCGCGATGCGTTCCAGCGCTGAGGTGCGGGTCGGGCCGTGAGCCGCACCCCCTACCTCCACCTCGACGTCCCGCTCGCCCACGCCGCCGGTGGTCGCTCCTTCCCGCTCCCGCGAGAGGCCGACCACCACCTGACCCGCGTGCTCCGCCTGGCGCCCGGGGAGGCGCTGGAGGTCGCCGACGGTGCGGGCTGGTCGGCGCCGGCGCAGCTGACCCGCGACGGTCTCCGGCTGACGGGTGACGCCCAGCACCGTGCGGTCGACGAGCCACGTCTGGTGCTCGCCCAGGCGCTGCCCAAGGGCCGCAAACTGGATGGGGTGCTGCGCCAGGCCACCGAGCTCGGGGTCGACGAGGCGCGCGTGCTGGCCACGGCACGGTCGGTGCCGTCGCTGCACGGGGATCGGGCGGCCAAGGCGGTCGCCCGCTGGGAGGCGGTGGTGCGCGCCGCCAGCGAGCAGGCGCGGCGTCCGCACCGTCCGCGCGTCACGGGGCCGCTGCCGATGGACCGCCTCGCCCGCGACGACGAACTGCTGCTGGTGGCCCACCCCGGCGCGCCCGGGCTGCCCACCGTAGGTGAGGTACTGGTGGGTGCCACTGCCATCGTGCTCGCGGTCGGGCCGGAGGGTGGGTTCACCGATCAGGAGGTGGCGGACGCGGTGGCGGGGGGTGCGCTGGCCGTCGGGCTGGGCGAGAGCGTGCTGCGCACGGAGCACGCGGGAGCAGCGGGGCTCGCGGTGCTCGCGGCAGGCCTCGGCCGGTGGGGCGGGAAGTGACACGCTGCGCACGTCCTCACGCGGTGCGTGACGTTGCTTCCTGACGCTACGTGGCCGGGGTAACGTGGTGTGGAGGAGAGACGGGGTAGCGCAGCACGACCGTTGGTCAGCGCCACCCGTGCGTGAGCAGCGACAGCAACCTCGCATCCCCGGGGGGGAGCGAGCGACAGTGATCGAGGACGTGATGTCTTCCGATGAGGGACGCTACGCCACCCTGCTCGGAGAGCGCCTGCGGCGGGTCCGCCAGCAGCAGTCGCTGTCCCTCCACGAGGTCGAGGACCGCAGCGAGGGCACCCTGAAGGCCTCCGTGGTGGGTGCCTACGAGCGGGGCGAGCGGGCGGTGTCGATCTCCCGGCTCCAGCGGCTGGCGGCCTTCTACCGGGTGCCGGTGTCGGAACTGCTGCCGCCCGAGGTGGGCGCCGGTTCGGTGCTGACCGACCGGGGTCCGGAGTTGGTCATCGACCTCACGGCGCTGGAACGCGAGACGGCCCTGGAGCCGGCCGTCAGCCGCTACGCCGCCGCGATCCAGGCCCGTCGAGGGGACTACAACGGCCGGGTGCTCACGGTGCGCGGTGGCGACCTCGAACTCCTGGCGGCGGTGCTGGACGCGGCACCCGATGAGCTCCGTGCGCGGCTGGCCGCCGTCGGTGTGGTGCGCTGAGGCCGCCGGGAGCCGGTCCCGGGTACCCTGGCCGCGTCACGGGGCGGTCCCCACCGCGGGGCCCCCGTGGACGTCTCCATCCTGATCCCCGTTCCCCTCGAGGAGTCACCTCAACCAGTGGCGAGTTCTTCTGCCAGCCCTGCACGGACGTCATCGGCCACCGACACCGTCGAGGTCCCCGCCGGGACCGGGGCGATCGGTGACGGGGTGGATGCCATCAAGGTCCTGGTGCCCGGCGAGCATGCCATGGTGTCGCTGCTCGGCACCCGCGACGAGCTGCTGCGCGCCATCGAGGACGCCTTCCACGCCGCCATCCACGTGCGCGGCAACGAGATCACCATCCGTTCCGAGGACCCCGCGGAGACCGCGCGGGTCGCGCGGCTGTTCGAGGAGCTGGTCCTGCTGCTCGACCGCGGCCATGCCATCGACCGCGGGACGGTGCGCCAGACCGTGCGCATGATCCGCGATGACGCCGACGAGCGCCCCTCGGAGGTGCTCTCCGAGGCCCTGATCACCCATCGCGGGCGCACCATCCGCGCCAAGACCCTGGGCCAGAAGCGCTACCTCGACGCCATCATGGACAACACCGTCACCTTCGGCATCGGCCCCGCGGGCACGGGCAAGACCTACCTGGCCATGGGTGCCGCGGTCCAGGCCCTGCGTGCCAAGCAGGTCAACCGGCTCATCCTCACACGGCCGGCGGTGGAGGCAGGGGAGCGGTTGGGGTTCCTGCCGGGCACCCTGCACGAGAAGATCGACCCCTACCTCAAACCCCTGTGGGACGCGCTGCACGACATGATGGAGGCCGACGAACTCGTCAACCACGTCGACCGTGGCACCATCGAGATCGCCCCGCTGGCCTACATGCGCGGGAGGACGCTCAACGATGCCTTCATCGTGCTCGACGAGGCGCAGAACACCTCGCCCGAGCAGATGAAGATGTTCCTGACCCGCATCGGGTTCAACTCCAAGGCCGTGGTCACCGGTGATGTCAGCCAGGTGGATCTCCCGAGCGGCACCACCTCCGGGCTGCGCATCGTGGGCGAGATCCTCGACGGCATCGACGGGGTCGCCTTCGCGCGGCTGCGTTCCGCCGACGTGGTACGGCACCACATCGTCCAACGCATCGTGGAGGCCTACGAGGCCTACGACGAGGCCAGCAGCCGCAGCGCCGATCCCGACCGCGAGGGCCCGGTCGCTGCGGGAGACGGGGGTGGGTGAGCGTGGCCGTCTACCTCGCTGACGAGCAGGAGCTGACCGTCGACGCCGAGGACCTCCTCGATCTCGCCCGCCACGTCCTGCTCATGCAGCGGGTGCCGGCCGAGATGGAGGTCGCCCTGCTGCTGGTGGACCGTGCGACCATGACGCAGCTCAACGCCACCCACATGGGTCAGCAGGGACCGACCGACGTGCTGGCCTTCCCCATCGACGAACCGGGTGAGGCACCTCCCGATGTGCCGGCGATCCTCGGTGACGTGGTGCTGTGCCCCGAGGTGGCCACGGAGCAGGCGCCCCGCTTCGAGCGCTCCCCCCACGACGAGCTCCGGCTGCTGACGGTGCACGGGCTCCTCCACCTGCTGGGCATGGACCACGCCGCACCCGGCGAGGAACGGGAGATGTTCGCGCTGACGGAGCGTCTGCTGGCGAGCCACCGGACGGGGACCGTGGAACGGTGACCCTCGATCCCATCGTCGTCACCCTCGTGGGCCTGGTGTTGCTGGTCGGCGTGACGGCCCTGCTCGCCGCCATCGAGACCGTGGTAACCCGGATGAACGTGGTGCGGGCCCTGCGGTTGGTCGAGGAGGAGGACGAGGACGCCTCGGCGCGTACCACCGCGCTGCTGTGGTTGACCGAGCATCGGGCCAGCGCCCTCGATGCGGTGCTGGTGGCCACCGTGGTCGCCCGTGTGGCCACCGCGGCGCTGGTGACCTGGCTCGTCCTCGACCTCGGTGGTGGCGGAGCGGCCGTGGCAGTGGCCATGGTGGCCGTGGTCCTGGTGAGCCTGGTGTTCGGCGAGGTCGTGCCCCGCACCATCGTCCTGCGCCACCTCGACACCGCCGGGTTGCTGCTCGGGCGCCCCGGTCGCGTCGTGGTGCGCGCGGTGGGACCCGTCACCACCCTGGTCGTGGCGGTCGGACGGGCCCTGGTCCCACGCCGTCACGAGGTGTCCGGGCCCCATGCCGGTGACGATGAGCTCCGCGAGCTGGTCGATGACGAGGCCGAGGACGACGACGAACTCGAGCCCGAGGAGCGGGCGATGATCCGCTCGATCTTCGAGCTCGGCGACACCGTGGTCCGCGAGGTGATGGTCCCCCGGCCCGACGTGGTCAGCGTGGCGGAGGGGGCGCCCCTCGCCGAGGTCGTCGGCGTGGTGGTGGACGGCGGGTACTCGCGCCTGCCGGTGCACGCGGCCGAGGACGCCGGACGGATCGTGGGTGTGGTCTACGCCAAGGACCTGCTGCGGCGCCTGGCGACCGAACCCGAGCTGCACGGGTGGAGCGATCTGCCGCGCACCCCCGCCTTCGTCCCCGAGACCAAGCAGTGCGACGAGTTGCTGCGCGAACTGCAGGCCGACGCGGTCCACCTCGCGGTGGTCGTGGACGAGTACGGCGAGTTCGTCGGGCTGGTCACCATCGAGGACGTGCTCGAGGAGATCGTCGGGGAGATCGTCGACGAGCACGACCAGGAAGCGCCGCTGGTCGAGCCCATCGAGGACGGCCGGTTCCTGATCGATGCCCGGCTGGGGGTCGACGATCTCAACGAACTCCTGGGCACCACCCTGCCCGAGGAGGGGTGGGACACCGTCGGTGGGCTGGTCTTCGGCACCCTGGGGCGCGTCCCCACCGAGGACGAGCGCATCGAGCTCGAGGGCACCGTCATCGAGGTCGTGCAGCTCCAGGGCCGACGGGTGTCCAAGGTCGAGGTGACCGTCCCGCTCGCACAGGCACCGGTCGGCGCCGAGGATGACGGCGGCGTGCCAGGGCGGCCGGGGGTCCGGGTGACCGGGGGCCCGGCGGCAGGCAGCGCCGACGACGAGATCAGCGCCGGAGATGGGGCACGAGGTCCCGCCGATCCGGGACCTTGAGCCGCACGCACGGAACGGTTCCTCTCTTAGCGTCCCC
>JAWLFQ010000011.1:0-30473 GCA_041685505.1 Nitriliruptoraceae bacterium | reverse complement strand
GCGCCGACGACGAGATCAGCGCCGGAGATGGGGCACGAGGTCCCGCCGATCCGGGACCTTGAGCCGCACGCACGGAACGGTTCCTCTCTTAGCGTCCCCGATGACGCCCCTGCGCGCCCGTACCGCGTGCTTCTGGAGAGGTATCCGATGGCAGCAACGACCGTGTCCACCGCGAGCACCGACGGTGCCGCATCCGACGAGGACCAGGCTCCCGGCCCTCAGATCGCGACGCTGGACGGCAACGAGGCCGCGGCGAACGTGGCCTTCCGCTGTTCCGAGACCGTCGCGATCTATCCCATCACCCCGTCCTCGCCGATGGGGGAGTTCGCCGACTCCTGGGCCTCCGCCGGGCAGGCCAACCTGTGGGGTGCGGTCCCCTCGGTGGTGGAGATGCAGTCGGAGGGCGGCGCTGCCGGTGCGCTGCACGGCGCGGTCCAGGCGGGCTCGCTCGGCACCTCCTTCACCTCCTCCCAGGGGTTGCTGCTGTGGCTGCCGAACATGTTCAAGATCGCCGGGGAACTGACCCCGGCGGTCCTGCACGTGGCGGCCCGCACCGTGGCCACCCACGCCCTGTCGATCTTCGGTGACCACTCCGACGTGATGGCGGCGCGCTCGACGGGCTGGACCATGTTGGCGTCCAACTCGCCGCAGGAGGCGCAGGACATGGCCGCCGTGGCACACGCCGCGACGCTGGCCACGCGCCTGCCGGTGATGCACTTCTTCGACGGGTTCCGGACCTCCCACGAGCTGAACCGGGTCGAGCTGATGCCCGACGACGTGCTCCGTGCGCTGATGCCCGACGAGGACATCCTGCTGCACCGCGAGCGGGCCCTCGACCCCGACAAGCCCTCGCTACGCGGCTCCGCGCAGAACCCGGACGTGTTCTTCCAGGCCCGTGAGGCGATCAACCCCTTCTACGACGCGGTGCCCGCGGCCGTCCAGGACGTGATGGACGCGCTCGGCGAGCGTGTCGGACGGCACTACCGCCTCGTGGAGTACCACGGCGCCCCCGACGCCGAACGCGTCGTGGTGCTGATGGGCTCGGGCGTCGGGCCGGTGCGCGAGGTCGTCGATCACCTCGTCGCGGAGGGCGAGAAGGTCGGCGCGCTCGTGGTGCGCCTGTTCCGTCCCTTCCCCGTCGAGGCCTTCCTCGCCGCCCTGCCCGACACCGCCACCCGCATCGCGGTGCTGGACCGCACCAAGGAGCCGGGTGCCACCGGTGAGCCGCTGCTCCAGGACGTGGTGACCACGCTCGCCGACGCGGTCGCCACGGGTGACCGGGACGCGATGCCGGACGTGATCGGCGGCCGGTACGGCCTGTCCAGCAAGGAGTTCACCCCGGCGATGGTCGCTGCGGTCTACACCGAGCTGACCAAGGACGCGCCCAAGCGCCGCTTCACCGTCGGCATCATCGACGACGTCACCCACCTCTCCCTCGACGTGGACAAGGACTTCTCGCTGCCCCGGCTGGAGAAGGACCTCGCCGCGATCTTCCACGGGCTCGGCTCCGACGGCACCGTCGGTGCGGCCAAGAACACCACGAAGATCCTCGCGGAGGGCACGGGCCGCTACAGCCAGGCCTACTTCGTCTACGACTCCAAGAAGTCGGGCGCGGTCACCGCGTCCCACCTGAGGGTCTCGCAGGAGCCGATCGACTCGACCTACCTGGTCGAGCAGGCCGACATCGTGGCCGTGCACCAGTTCGGGCTCCTGAGCAAGCTCGATGTGCTGCGGGAGGCCCGCCAGGGCGCGATCCTGCTGCTCAACGCGCCCTTCGAGCCCGACGAGGTGTGGGACCGGCTCCCCCACGACGTGCAGGAGACCATCATCGAGCGCGAGCTCGAACTGCACGTCATCGACGGCCACGGCATCGCCCGCTCCGTGGGGCTGGGCGGCCGGATCAACACCGTCATGCAGACCGCCTTCTTCCTGGTCACCGGCGTCCTGCCGCGCGAGGAGGCGCTGGAGGCGATCCGTACCGCGGTGAAGAAGACCTACGGCGGCTTCGGCGAGAAGGTGGTCAACCGCAACCTCGACGGTGTCGAGGCGGCGACCACCGAGATCCACCGTGTGGCGGTGCCCACGGAGGCGACCTCGACCCTGCGCCGTCCCGACCCCATCGAGCGGGCCCTGGAGCTCACGCCGATGGAGGAGGGCGACGTCCCGGAGTTCGTGGAGCGGGTGACCGCGCGGCTGCTGGCTGGGGAGGGGGAGCTGCTCCCCGTCTCCGCACTGCCCGTGGACGGCACCTTCCCCACCGGCACCGCCCGCTACGAGAAGCGTTCCATCGCCCCCGAGATCCCCACCTGGGATCCCGACATCTGCATCGACTGCGGTAAGTGCGCGATCGTCTGCCCCCACGCCGCGATCCAGATCAAGGTCTTCGATCCCTCCGAGCTCGACGGCACGCCCGACAGCTACAAGTCGAAGCCCTTCAAGGATCGTGGCCTCAAGGGCATGCAGCTGACCGTCCAGGTCGCACCCGACGACTGCACCGGCTGCAGCGTGTGCGTGGAGACCTGCCCCGCGGTCAGCCGCTCCGACGTCGGCCACAAGGCGATCGACATGACGCCGGTGGACCAGGTGCTGACGGCCGGCAACGGTGACGGCAACGGCAACGGCAACGGCCACGGCGATGGTGACGGCGAACGGACGGTGCTGGAGGTGGAGCGCGAGCGCTTCAAGGCCTTCCAGGCGCTGCCTTACCCGGATCGCACCGAGATCCGCAACGACACCGTCAAGCACACCCAGACCCTGCAGCCGCTGTTCGAGTTCTCCGGAGCCTGCGCCGGGTGCGGTGAGACCCCCTACATCAAGCTGATGAGCCAGCTGTTCGGCGACCGTTCCGTCATCGCCAACGCCACGGGCTGTTCGTCGATCTACGGCGGCAACCTGCCGACCACCCCCTACGGCACCAACGCCGAGGGGCGGGGGCCGGCGTGGTCGAACTCCCTGTTCGAGGACAACGCGGAGTTCGGGCTCGGGATCCGGGTCGCGATCGACGAGTCCCGCCAGCTGGCGCTGCACCTGCTCCACGAGCTGGCCTCCGACATCGGCGACGACCTGGTGGCACAGATCGCCACGGCGGAGCAGGAGGACGAGGCTGGTCTCGCGGCGCAACGCGAACGGGTGGCCGAGCTCGTCCGTCGGCTCGAGGGTGTCAGCGGGGACCGTGCCATGGCGGCCCGGCACCTCATGGCCATCGCGAACACCCTGGTGCGCCGTGACGTGTGGATCGTCGGCGGTGACGGCTGGGCCTACGACATCGGCTTCGGCGGGCTGGACCATGTGCTGTCGACGGGCGCCGACGTCAACGTGCTGGTGCTCGACACCGAGGTGTACTCCAACACCGGTGGGCAGGCCTCGAAGTCGACCACCCGCGGTGCGGTGGCCAAGTTCGCCACGGCCGGCAAGGGCGGTCCGAAGAAGGACCTCGGGCTGGTGGCGATGCAGTACGGCCACGTCTACGTGGCACGGATCGCCATGGGCGCCAACGAGATGCAGACCCTCAAGGCGATGCGCGAGGCCGAGGCGTGGCCCGGTCCGTCGCTGCTGCTGGCCTACTCCACCTGCATCGCCCACGGGGTGGACATGAAGGACTCCATGAACCGCATGGACCTGGCCGTCAAGACCGGGTACTGGCCGCTGTTCCGCTACCACCCGGGTGAGGAGGAGGATGCCACGCCGATGAAGCTGGACTCCAAGGCGCCCAAGCAGCCGGTCAGCGACTTCCTGTCCACCGAGGGCCGCTTCGGGGTGCTGGCCCGGTCGGATCCGGAGCGGGCCAAGGAGCTCGCAACCCTCGCCCAGGCCGACGTCGACGAACGGTGGCGCTACTACGAGCAGTTGGCCGGCCTGGAGCGCACGCTGCCGCCGGTGAGCGTGGGCGATACCGCACCCGATGAGCCTGACAGCGATGCCGGCGACGAGGCCGGGGAGGAGTCCTGATGACCAGCTGGACCGAGGACGAAGCACCTCCCGGGCCGGGACACGTGGTCCCGAGCGGGCCGGAATTCGAGGGTGAGGTCGACATGTCGGTCGACTACCTGGGGATGCGGCTGCGCAGCCCCCTGGTGGCCTCGGCCGGCCCCTTCACCGGCGACCTGCCCTCGCTGAAGGCGCTGGATGCCGCCGGTGTCGGTGCGGTGGTGCTCCCCAGCCTGTTCGAGGAGCAACTCGAGCACGAGTCCGGTCAGATCGAGACGCTGTCGGAGTACGGCAGCGAGGCCAACCCGGAGGCCACCACCGGCTACGTCCCGAACCTCGACGACTACAACATGGGGGTCGCGCGCTACCTGAACCTGGTCCGCGACGCGAAGAAGGCCACCTCCGTTCCGGTGATCGCCAGCCTCAACGGCGTGACCACGGGTGGCTGGACCCGCTACGCCCGGCTGCTCAGCGAGGCCGGCGCCGACGCCATCGAGCTGAACATCTACCGGATCGCCGCCGACATGGACGTGTCGGGGCGCCAGATCGAGCTCGAGACCCTGGCGCTGGTGGAAGCCGTGGTCGGTGCGGCGAGCGTGCCGGTGTCGGTCAAGCTCGGGCCCTCCTACTCGGCCTTCGCCAACCTCGCCCGACAGCTGTCCGACGCCGGCGCGGCGGGGCTGGTGCTCTTCAACCGGTTCTACCAGCCGGACATCAACCTGGAGACGCTGGCGGTCGGACCGCACCTGGTCCTGTCCACCTCCGAGGAGCTGCGGCTGCCCTTGCGCTGGTGCGCGATACTGCACGGCCGGATCGACGCGTCCCTGGCGGCCACCACCGGGATCCACACCGGCGAGGATCTGGCCAAGGTCCTGCTCGCCGGCGCCACCATCGGTATGGCCACCTCGTCGCTGCTGCGCAAGGGTCCCGACCACGCAGCCACCATCCTCGGCGAGCTGGAGGCCTGGATGATGGAGACGGGCTACGGGTCGGTGGCGGAGATGACCGGTGCGGTGTCGCAGCGCACGGTGCGTGATCCCTCCCAGTTCGAGCGTGCGAACTACCTCGACACCCTGACCCGGTACGCGAGCACCTTCCTGCAGTGAGGCGGGTGGGCCGCACCCGCAACGACCCTGAGGAGTGAGCTGAGGACGACCTACGGGACACCCGCACGCGCGGGTGGGAGCGTGGGGAGCCGATCGACGGCCGGCCGGTGCGGGGCCGGCCGTCGATCATGTCCACCGCCGCGCGTTACGCTGCCCACCCCGGAGCTTGGAGCCTGTCGTTGCACGAGTCCGAGCCGCTCGGTACCGATGCGGACCAGGGGCTGGACGTGCTCGTGGAGCGCGCCCGGGCCCTGCGCTCCCGCGCCTACGCCCCCTACTCCGGGTTCCACGTCGGGGCGGTGGTGGTCACGGTGTCAGGCGCCACCTACGAGGGTGTCAACGTGGAGAACGTCTCCTACCGGTTGACCACCTGCGCCGAGCAGACCGCGCTGGCGGTGATGTGCGCGACGGGTGGTCGCGAGGAGGTCGCGCAGGTGGTGGTCGCCGGCGACGGCGACCGACCCTGCACGCCCTGTGGCGCGTGCCGGCAGATGATCGCGGAGCTGGGGCCGGACGCCACCGTGCACGCCACCGGCGCCAGCGGTGTCGTGCGGTCCCGGTCGATCGCGGCGCTGCTGCCCGACGCCTTCACCCCCGGGCGGCTGGCAGCCGGGACCCGGGCCGATCCCACGGCGCAGACCGACGGTGAGGGGCAGGCCAGTGGAGGAGCGTGAGCTGGACGTCGCGGCGATCCTCGCCGGGGTGGACGATCCCCTGCCTGCAGGCCACCGCAGCGGATTGATCGCCTTCGTCGGCCGGCCCAACACCGGCAAGTCGACCCTGCTCAACCACCTCGTCGGCGCCAAGGTGGCGATCGTCACGCCGGTGCCGGGGACCACCCGCAACGCCATCCGTGGGGTGCTCACGCGCGAGAGCGCACAGCTGGTCTTCCTCGACACTCCCGGTCTCGCCAAGCCCCGCACCCTGCTGACGCGCCGGCTGAACGATCTCGTACGCGACACCTGGGCGGGGGTCGACCTGCTGTGCTTCGTGACCGACGTCGCCGGGGGGGTCGGGGAGGGTGACGCGTTCCTCGCACGCGAGCTCGCCGGTGCTTCGACACCCGTGGTGGCGGTGGCGAACAAGACCGACCGGGTGCGCCCCAAGGAGCGGATGCTGCCGGAGCTGGCGCGACTCGAGGAGCTCGGCGCAGCCATGGGGGGCTTCGCCGACATCGTGCCGGTGTCCGCGATGACCGGTGACAACATCGAACGGTTGGTGGAGGTCCTCACCTCACACCTGCCCGAGGGACCCCGGCTGTTCGCGGCCGGGCAGGTCTCCGACCAGCCGGAACGCCAGCTCGCAGCGGAGATCGTCCGGGAGAAGCTCATCGGCGTGGTGACCGAGGAGGTGCCGCACTCCATCGCGGTGACCGTGGACGAGGTCGCGCCCGACCCCGATCGCGAGGATCTGCTGCGCGTCGACGCCGTGATCCATGTGGAGCGTGCGTCGCAGAAGCCGATCGTGATCGGGCGTGGCGGTGCACACCTCAAGGCCGCCGCCACCGCCGCGCGTCAGGAGCTCGAGGTGCTGTTCGGCGCGCGGGTCTACCTCTCGACCCACGTGCGGGTCGCCAAGGAGTGGCAACGCGACGCGAAGCAGCTCGGGCGTCTCGGGTACTGAGCCACGGGCGACACCGTCTGGATGGCCGCCGTCGTTCGTCGGTCGCCGTTCGGCCGGTACGGATCCGGACGCCGCCCCGGCGGCTCTGGGAGCGTGTCGAGGTCAGCGGCGCGCGCCATGCGTGCCGCCCGTTCCCAGGAGGATGACCGTGCAGTTGCGCTCGCGAGTACTTCCCGTGCTGGCCGCCGTCGCGCTCGTCGGGGCCGCATGCGCCGATCAGGACGCGCCGAACGGCGACCCGGACCAGGAGGTCGAGGAGGGCACCGAGGAGGGCGCTGTCGACGACGATGCCTCAGACGACGACGCTTCGGAGGACGACGGGACGGACGAGAGCGGCACCGAAGCGGAGGACGGCGAGGACGATGAGGACGCCGGCGGCGAGGACGAGGCCGGCGCCGTCGACGACCCCGATCCCGCCGGGGTCGTCACGACCGGTATCGAGGTGGCCGACTCGGACCTCGGGGCCCACATCGTCACCGCGGAGGGCATGACCACCTACGGTGCCGTCGATCAACGCGATGGTGAGGTCACCTGCGAGGCCGACTGCGCGCAGGTCTGGCAGCCGGTCCTGGTCGAGGGCGAGCCGGAGGTCGGCGAGGACGTCGACGCCGAGGTGACCACCATCGAGCGTGAGGACGGCGGCGTACAGGTCGTGGTCGACGGATCCCCGCTGCACACCTTCGTGGTGGACTCCGACCCCGGCGACGTACAGGGCCAGGGCAGTGCCGAGCGCTGGTTCGTGGTCAGCGCCACCGGTGAACTGGTCGACGCACCGGATCCCTCGGAGACCGACGACGAGGATGCCGAGGACGCCTGAGCAGCGTCCCCCGCCGCACCCGCTGGCGGCGACCGCTCCTGGTTGCGCGGCGGGTGCGCCCGGTACCGTCGAGGTCATGGACACGCCCACCCTGCAGCAGACCGGTCCGGAGCACTTCGAGCTGCTGCTCGGTGATGGCCGCAGGCGCGCCCTCAGCCTGGCCCACCACACCCGCCGTGGCCTCGGCCTCATCGGGGTGCCGCCGCTGCAGGTCGCCACGGAGGCGGTACGCATCCTCCAGGAGCGCGGTGAGGTGCTCGACGCCGATCCCACGGGTGCGCCGCCCGAATCGGTCCTGGATCTGGGCGCGGCGATCGGGCGGGACCCTGCGGGGTTCGAGGAGCTCAGGATGCGACTGAGCTGATGACGCGACGGGAGCCCGCCATGGAGGACATCGAGGCGCGTGAGATCGTCGACGGCCAGGTCCTGGTGACCCTGCCCGGAGGAGATCGCCACCAGGTCCTGGTCCCCGCAGGGGTGGGCGTACCGGGCGTCGGCGACGAGGAACTCGCCGCTGCCCTGGTGGTGGAACTGCTGGACCGGGGCAGCGTCCTCGCCCCGGTGCTCGACGTCAGCCAACTGCTGGCACACGACCCCGCCCTGCTGGCGGCGGTGGCCGAGCGCCTGGAGGACGACTGACGCGGCGGTCACCCACCCTCGTGGGTGGTTCCGAACCCGCCGGCCGACCACGAGGATCATGATGCGACTGCGTACCCGTGCACTGACGTTCCTGGCCGCCGGCTCCCTGCTGCTGGCCGCCTGCGGTGAGGACGTGGAAGAGACAGATGATGCGCTGTTGGAGGAGGACGCCGGCGATGCGACCACCGACGAGGATGCCGATGCAGCGGAGGAGGAGGCCGACACCGTCGAGCCCGACGTGGCGGTGGCCGACTCCTCCCTCGGTGCGCACCTGGTCGACGGGGAGGGGTTCACGCTCTACCTGTTCGACAACGATGCCCCGGGCGTGAGCAACTGCACCGGTGACTGCCTCGCCAACTGGCCGCCGCTGACCGTCGAGGACACGCCGGTGGCGGGCGAGGGGGTCGACGGCGATCTGCTCGGCACGATCGAGCGTGAGGACGACGGCACCGTCCAGGTCACCTACGACGGGCAGCCGCTGTACTTCTGGGCTGCGGACACCGCCCCCGGTGACGTCGATGGTCAGGGGGTCAACGACGTCTGGTGGGTCGTGGCGCCCGATGGCAGCGCCATCACCGAGCAGGTCGACGGCGGCATGGAGGACGACGGCTACTGATCGCCGCGTGCCCGGATCGCGCGTCCCGCCGCGGCCCGGCCACGTCGACGACCTCGGGCGTCTGCACCCCGGCACACATGATGGTTGGATGGTCGCCGAGTCGGGTGCCAACCCGTCCAGCCGACCATCCGCCGTGCAAGGACCCCTCAGGTGAGCGTGCCCGACGCCCTCGTGCAGACCACCCTGCCCTCCCAGGACGAGGCCGCCACCTCGGCGCTGGCAGCCTGGTTCGAGGAGCGCGAGGCCGAGGAGCCCGATGCGCTGGCGCTGGCACGCACCTTCGCGCGGCGTTTCGGTGCCCATCCACAGCCCGACGGCAGCGTCGCGGTGGCCATGTGGTGTCCGCGCCTGACCCGCGAGCGCGTCGCCGATGCGGATGTCTTCCTCGAGGTGCTCGATCCACTCGATGACCTCGATGTCACCGTCTCCCGCGGACACGTGCGCTTCCGCCGGACCCTCGTTCCCGTCCAACGGGACCGGGACCTGGTGTGGACGGTGGCCACGGGTATGCAGATCGGCAGCCGCGAGCGGCTGGGGAGCTTCTACTGCTGCACCTACCGCGACCGGGACGGCGAGTGGCACCGTGTCTTCGACCCGATGGCCAGCTCGTTGCCCTACGGCGCGTTCGCGCCCGCGGAGGTGTACGACGTCGCCGGGCTCCATGCGCAGCGGGGTGACCGCGGCTACTGGCAGGACCTGGCGGCACGAGCGGGAGACGACCGCTGCGGCACCGGCATCGTCAAGCAGGGTCCCGCGGCCAACATCCTGCAACTGCACGTGCCCACCGCCACCTCCGGCGGGACCCTGGCCGGTCTCGCACGGTTCTACGAGCGGTTGGCCCGGCATGTGGTCGAGGGCCGTGAGCTCAGCCCGGAGGAGCAGGTCTACTCGGGCTACGACGCCGTGCAGCTGCTGCCGGTCGAGCCGACCACGGTCTACGAGCAGGGACCGGCGTTCTTCGCCATCCAGGAGCCGAAGTCGGACGAGGACGCCGCCGGCATCGAGCATGACCTGCGCTACGTGGATGAGGTGACCGCGGTACTGCGCCGCCCGGACACCACCAACTGGGGCTACGACGTGGTGATCGCCGGCTCCGCCGCGGTCAGCCCCACCCTGCTGGAGACGGGCCGGCCCGATGAGCTCGTCGATCTCGCTGTCGCGCTCCACACCTTCCCCACGGGCCCGATCCGGCTGATCGCCGACGTCGTCTACGGCCACGCCGACAACCAGGCACTCGAGGTGCTGGACTCGGAGTGGTTCGCCGGTCCGAACATGTACGGCCAGAACCTCGACTACCGCAACCCGTGGGTCCGTGCGCTGTTGCTCGAGATGCAGCGCCGCAAGGTCGACCTCGGCTTCGACGGCGTGCGCGTCGACGGGGCGCAGGACTTCAAGTTCTACGACGCCGAGGCGCGCGAGCTGCGGCACGACGACACCTACCTGCAGCAGATGAGCGACGTCGTGCAGGAGGTCGCCGGCTGCCGGTACCGACCATGGATGATCTTCGAGGACGGGCGCCCCTGGCCGGAGCCCGACTGGGAACTGTCCTCGACCTACCGGGCGGTGATCGAGGACCAGAGCGACGCGGACGTCTTCCAGTGGGGGCCGCTGACCTTCGCCCACAACACCCCCTTCGTCTACGGGTTCTGGCTGCGCAGTTGGTGGCGTATCCGGCAGATCCTCGAGCACGGCTCGACGTGGATCTCCGGCTGTGCCAACCACGACACCCTGCGTCGCGGCACCCAGGTCAGCCCTGAGCTGACCATCAACACCCGCCTCGGCGAGACCGAACTGCAGATCCTCGACAAGGCCTACGACAACCCCGCCATCAAGATGCTGACCTACTGCGCCTTCCCCGGGGTGCCGATGGACTTCCTCAACGCCTCCATGCGGGCGGCCTGGGGGTTCATCCGCAACCAGGACGACCGGTACGGGGTCAAGGTGGTCTCGGAGGAGACCATCTCCCTGGTGTGGCAGGTGGACGAGGAGTTCTACCCCCTGGCCGCCAACTTCAAGCGGTTGAAGGCGCTCGGGTTCGAGACCCTGGAGGAGCTCCGGCGCTTCGTCGACCTCCTGCCGGCGCTGGTCGAGGTGACCGACTACGACCTCGAGACGATCTCCGCGCTGATCAACGGCGTCGAGCCACCGCTGGCTGGTCCGCTGCCGGTCGATCCGCCGACCTTGAAGCGGATCGCGCGGGCGTGGATGGACGACATGCACGACTACTGCAACGTCCACGGCTGGGCGAACCGCCTCGACCCCAACCAGACCAGCTACAACGTGTCGGTGCGCGAGTTCCGCCGGGCGCGGCGGTGGCTGCGCGACGACCTGCGCGACGGCGACGCCTTCGACTACCTGCGGCCGGTCGACGGTCACGCGGTGTTCGCGTCGCTGCGGACCGCCCCCGACGGTGCCGAGCAGGTGCTCACGGTGTGCAACATGGAGGGCGGGCACGTCGATCTCGACCCGGTACGCATCGACCTCCCGGGCCTCGATCCACAGGACTGGTTCCTGCAGTTGCGCACGCCCAACATCGGTTCGGACTACCTCGGCGGCCCCATCACGCTGACCGACTCCTCGGGTGTGGTGTTCACCCGGTCGCGGTGACCGCCCGTGGGTCGTCTCACTGCGCGACCGCGTCGCCCTGCGGGAGGAACACCGCCAGCCCCAGAGGTGGCAGCGTCAGATCCAGCGAGGCGGGTCGGCCGACCACCTCGATGTCGTCAGCGACGACCACACCGTTGACCGCCCCCGTACCTCCGAAGCGTTCCTGGTCGGAGTTGAAGACCTCACGCCACCGGCCGCCCTGCGGCACACCGACGCGGTAGGGACTACGGGTCACCGGTGTCAGGTTCCACACCACGACCGCGTCGTCCTGGCCGGGTGCGCGGCGCAGGAAGGACACGACCGACTGCTCACGGTCGGATGCGTCGATCCACTCGAAACCGTCACCGCGGGCGTCGCCGAGGTGCAGCGCCGGCAGATCGCGGTAGAGCGCGTTGAGCGCCGAGGTGTAGGCCAGCAGCGCGGCGTGCGCGGCATCCTCGAGCAGGGGCCACTCGAGCTGGGTCTCCACGTCCCAGCCGTCGCGCACCCCGAACTCGGTGCCCATGAACACCAGCTTCTTGCCCTGCGAGGTGTACTGCGCGCCGAGCAGCAGGCGCAGGTTCGCCCGTCGTTGCCACGCATCACCCGGCATCTTCGACAGCATCGAACCCTTGCCGTGCGACACCTCGTCGTGGGACAAGGGGAGGCAGAAGGACTCACCTGCGGCGTACACCGAACGGAAGGTGAGCTGGTCCTGCTTGCCTGCGCGGAAGAGCGGGTCGGTGCGGAAGTACTCCAGGGTGTCGTGCATCCAGCCGAGGTCCCACTTGTGGTCGAAGCCGAGCCCGCCGTGCTCGGTCGAGCGTGTCACCCCGTCCCAGGACGTGGATTCCTCGGCGAAGGTGATCGCGCCGGGGTGCTGGCGCGCCACCTCGTTGTTGCAGCGCTGGAGGAAGCTGATGGCCTCGAGGTGCTCGTTGCCGCCGTGCTCGTTGGGGATCCACTGCCCCTCCTCGCGGGAGTAGTCGAGGTACAGCATCGACGACACCGCGTCGAGCCGCAGCCCGTCGGCGTGGTAGCGCTCCATCCACGACATCGCCGAGGACAGCAGGAAGCTGCGCACCTCGCCACGGCCGTAGTTGAACATCGCGGAGTTCCAGTCCGGATGGATGCCGCGGCGGGGATCCTCGTGGTCGTAGAGGTGGGTGCCGTCGAAGGTGGCCAGCGCCCACCAGTCGTCGGGGAAGTGGGAGGGGACCCAGTCGAGGAGCACGCCGATCTCCGCCTGGTGGAGCTGGTCGATCAGCCACATCAGGTCCTCGGGGGTGCCGTACCTGGAGGTCGGGGCGAAGTACCCGGAGGTCTGGTAGCCCCAGGAGCCGTAGAACGGGTGCTCCATGACCGGCAGGAACTCCACATGGGTGAAGCCCGACCGCTGGAGGTGGGTGATCAGGTGCGGGGCCAGCTCGCGGTAGGTCAGGAAGCGCTCGCCGTCCTCGCCGCGCTGCCAGGAGCCGAGGTGGACCTCGTAGATCGAGATGGGGGCCGCGCGGTGCTGGCGCTCGCCACGGGTGGCCATCCACTGCTGGTCGCCCCAGCTGTAGTCGAGGTCCCACAGCTTGGATGCGTTGGCGGGAGGCGTCTCGGTGTGCGCGGCGACCGGATCGGCATGCTCCACCACCTCGCCGTGGTAGGTGGTGACCGCGAAGCGGTAGGCCTGGCCGTGCGTGGCCCCCGGCACGAAGCCCTCCCACACCCCACTGGCCGCCCGTGGGGTGAGCGCGTCCTGGGTGCGGTCCCAGCCGTTGAAGTCCCCGATGACGCTGACGGCCTGGGCGTTGGGTGCCCACACCGCGAAGGTGGCGCCGGAGGTCCCACCGTCATCGGTCAGGTGGGCGCCGAGGTGGTGGTGGAGTCCTAGGTGCGACCCTTCGGCGAACAGGTGGAGGTCGTCGTCGCTGAGCCGGGAGGTGGGTGTGGTCACGGGGAGACCTTCGCTCGTGAGGCAGGGCCCCCGGGCCGTGGTGGTGAGCGACGGCCGGTGCCTGCGCGGGGCGCGGTCCACGCTAGTGGGCGCCCGTGCGCCCGCGCCGGGACGGTGGCGACCGTTCGGCCGCCGTGGGTCGGTCCGCTCCGGCTGCGCCGCATCGGGCGCCTTGCGGCACGTACCGCACCAACGGACGATGCCGGCTCGTGCGTGGCGCCCACGGCGCCCTACGTTCGGCTGTGACGCACGCGAGGCGGGTGCGCTGCGCCTGCGCGCGTCGACGGACCTCCGTACCGACCACCGACCTGCAGAGGCGACCATGGACGTGACCACCTTCCACCTCGATGACCACACGGCGGTACCGCGGTTGGGCTTCGGGACCTTCCAGCTGGATGGAGAGCAGGCCCACCGCAGCACCCTGATCGCGCTCGAGGCCGGCTACCGGCACATCGACACCGCCCAGGGCTACGCCAACGAGGCGGAGGTCGGCCAGGCGATCGCCGACAGCGGGCTCGACCGCGACGAGGTGTTCGTCACCACCAAGCTCAAGCCCTCCAACGCCGGCGCAGCCGACGTCCGCAGCTCCACGGGACAGAGCCTGGAGGAGTTGGGTACCGACCATGTGGACCTGCTGTTGCTCCACTGGCCCGCAGAGCACGTGGCGCCCCTGCCGGAGACCCTCGAGGCGATGACCCGCCTGAAGGAGGACGGACTGACCCGGCACATCGGTGTGTCCAACTTCCCGTCGCGGATGCTGACCCGGGCCTACGAGTACGCCCCCATCGTCACCGACCAGGTGGAACACCACCCATTCCTCGGGGTCGAACCGATCGAGCAGGTGCTGCGCCCCCGGGGGGGATTCCTGACCGCCTACTCACCGCTGGCGCGTGGCGCGGTGGTCGAGGACCCGGTGCTCGGGGAGATCGCCGAGGCACACGGTGTCGGCCCGGCGCAGGTCACCCTCAGGTGGATGTTGCAGCGACCCGGGGTGGTGGCCATCCCGAAGTCCAGCACGCCCGCGCGGATCCGCAGCAACTTCGAGGTGTTCCACTTCGAGCTGGACGACGCGCAGATGGGACGCATCGATGGTCTCGAACGCGGGCAGCGGCTGATCGACCCCGACGGTGCACCGCAGTGGGACTGAACCCCGCGGGACACCACCTCCAGTAGCGTTCCACGCGCGCCGAGGCGGGGCCGGCAGCAGCCCCGCGGAAGGGGTTTGCGGTGATGGGGGAGCGTTCGGCAGCCCACTGGCGGGTGCCGGTCCCACCGTGGATACGCGCCACCCTGTGGGCCAGCCTCGTGGCGGTGGTCCTCTACATCGGCGGGTGGGTTGTCGCCGGCTGGTGGCGTACGGGCTACGACCCGCGCCAGCAGGCCATCAGCGAGCTGTTCGAGCTGGGTGCGCCCTGGGCGTCGCGCGGGCCGCTGGTGCTGGGGCTGGTGGCCTCGGGCCTCGCCTTCCTGGCGCTCGCCCCGGCGCTGCACCGCACGCTGCCCGGCGAGGGCGTGGCCGGTCCCGTGCTCGTCGCGATCGCGGGGATCGGCACCCTGGGTGTCGTGGCCGCGCCCTGCACGCCCGGCTGTCCCGGTGCCGCCACGTCGAGCTTCGACCTGTGGCACACCATCACCGCTGGTGTCGGCTACACCGCGCTGGTCTCCGCGCCGTTGGCCTTCGCGTGGCGGCTGCGGGCGGTCGCACCATCCCTGGCACGGTGGTCGGTGGCCATCGGCGGGCTGGCCGCTGCGGCCTTCGCCGTCCACGTCCTCGGTGTGCGCGTGGTGGCTGCGGGTGTCGCACAACGGGTGTTCAACACCGTCGCGGACCTGTGGTACGTGCTCGTCGTGATCCAGATCCTGGTCCGGGATGCCGCGGCCCGGCAGCGACCTCCGGTGGCATCCACGCGTGAAGGGGGGGATGTCCATGGACAGCTTCCTGGCGCTGGGTGACTCCTTCACCGAGGGGATGGAGGACGAACGTGCTCCCGATGGCCGCCACCGCGGCTGGGCCGATCGGGTGGCGTTCGCGCTCGCAGCGCAGCATCCGGGGTTGCGGTACGGCAACCTGGCCGTACGGGGTCGGCTGTTGGACCAGGTCGTCGCGGAGCAGCTACCCCGGGCGCTGGAGCTGGGTGCAGACGTGGTGTCCTTCCACGCCGGCGCCAACGACGTGCTGCGAGCCGGCACGGACCTGCGAGCGCTGGCGGCGCGTTACGACGCCGCCGTGGCGGCGCTGTCGGACACGGGAGCGCGGGTGGTGGTGTTCACGGCGATCGAGCGGGCGGGGGGTACGAGCCGCCTCGCCGGCGCGATCGCGGACCGGTTCGCGACCTTCAACCGCGGCGTGCGTACCAGCGCAGCGCGGCATGGTGCGCTGCTCGTGGACGTGGGCGTCGAACGGGCGCTCTTCGACCCTCGTCTGTGGCACGAGGACCGCCTGCACCTCGCACCCGAGGGTCACGCGCGGGTCGCGGCCGCGGTGCTGGAGCAGTTGGGCAGCAGCGATCAGCGGCTGCTGGGAGGCCCTCCGGGCTGGTGGCGTCAGCCCTTGCTCGCACAGGCCCGTCCGCCGCGGCACCGTCGCGTGACCGCCGACCTGCGGTGGGCCAGCCGTTACCTCGCCCCCTGGGTGGTGCGGCGTGTGCGCGGGGTGTCGAGTGGCGATGGCATCACGCCGAAGCGTCCGCAGCTGCTGCCGGTGGTGCCCTGACCTGCCGTCCTCGCGGTGGACCGCCGGGCATGCCGACCGCGGTGGTGCGCTCCGGTGGGTTCAGCCCACGCCGCTGGCACGTGCCAGCCGACCAGCGAACGCCACCAGTCGGTCCGCTGCGGCACCGGTCGCCACCAGCACCACGCCCTCCGCACGGGCCTCGAGCTGGATCGATCCCGGAGGGATCTCGCAGTGGGGGTCACCGCAGTCGTGCACGTCACCCACCGCCTGCCAGGACCCGCCGGCCCGTGACACCCGCACCTCCACGGCGGGCGCGCCCTCCTGGTCCCAGCTGAGCACGGCCACGTCGGTGATGGCGGACAGCGGGAGGGAGGTCACGGCGCACTGCAGGCCGAGCTCGTGCTCGTCGGTCACGTGCTGCGCGTCGCCGGCGACCACGTGGAGCAACCGGCTCGAGGTGAGCAGCCCCAGGGAGACGTCGGTGTGGACGTGGCCGTCGTCACAGACGTCCTTGGCCGTCGTCGCCGTGGAAAGCTCGACGGCCTCACCGCCGAGTACCTGCTCCACGCGCTCCCGGCAGGTCCACGACTGGGGCCCCTGGTCGAGGGGCGCGAGGTGCTCGTGCCAGGCGGTCATGGGCGCTCCGGTGGGAGAAGGGGTGGTGGATGGGCATCGACGTCGCGGCGTTCGCCGCGTCGGACACCTTACGGTCCCCCCCGTGGGTCAGCACCGTCCGCCGGTCATGCAGGTCCGCGGCGGCGCCGACCGCGAGGAGGAGGTGCGCGGACGTCAGGTGCCGTCATCGATGCGCACGGCGACCGGCGTGCCGGCTTCCACGGTGCGGCTGACCGTGCAGGTGCGCGCGTGGGAGTTGCGCACCGCCCTGGGCAGCCGGTCGCGGGCCTTGTCGCCGCCCGCACCGGCGGGGAAGACGACCGTGAAGGTCATCTCGATGTCCTCCAGACGGTTGCCCGTGGCGTCACGCACGGTGTCCGCCGCCACCTCCACCTCGAACCGATCCGGGTCCGCGCGGCGGGTGGTCATCAGGTCCACGTCGACGGCTGAGCAGCCGCCGATGGCCGCCAGCAGCAGTTCCACGGGGGAGAAGCCGTCCTCGGCCATGCTGCCGAAGGTCAGCTCGACCCCGGCCGCGTTGGTCGCCCGGTAGACCCCCGTCTCCAACCGTTCCAGGGTCACGCTGCGGCGGGTCGGCTCTGCCATGGTCATCGTCTCCCGCGGAGGGCGTCGTCGGCACGACCACCGCGCCGAACTCCGCACACTAGGTGCCTGCGCCGCGCCGCTGGGGACACGCTCGGGATGTGCCGTGACCGGGGAGTGTGCCGGGGCCCGGGGCCCGTCCCGGTGCTGGCGCTGCCTGCCTAGACTCCCCCGCGGCCGGCCGGGTCCGGTCGCGGCAGCCGCGCCGGCCACCCCCCGGACCGGAGCCGACCAGGAGGAGGACGTGGCAGCGACGACCATGCAGGCCGTGCAGCTGGTGGGCCATGGGGGCCTCGAGCAGCTGGTGATCCGCCACGACGTGCCGGTGCCGGAGCCAGCACCGGGAGAGGTCCTCATCGAGGTCCACGCCTGCGGGATGAACAACACCGACGTGTGGGTCCGCCAGGGCGCGTACGGCACGGAGACCGACGCCGCGTCGGTCTCGACCTGGCGGCGGGGTCGTTCCACCCTGACCTTCCCCCGTATCCAGGGCACCGACACCGTCGGGCGGATCGTGGCCGTGGGCGAGGGGGTCTCCGAGACCCGTGTCGGCGAGCGGGTGATGGTCGACTTCAGCATCTACAACCGCCCCGAGGGCGACGACAGCCTCGCCGACATCGACTACATCGGCCACGGGCGTGACGGTGGCTACGCGGAGTACGTCACCGTGCCGGCGGAGAACGCCGCGACCGTGGACACCGACCTCAGCGATGCGCAGCTCGCCACCTTCTGCTGTGCCTACCTGACCGGCGAGCACATGCTCGATCGCGTCCGGCTGCGGGCCGGTGAGCGCGTGCTGATCACCGGGGCGTCGGGCGGGGTCGGCTCCGGTCTGATCCAGCTGGTACGCGCCCGCGGCGCCATCCCCTACGCGGTCACCAGCGCCGGCAAGCGGGACGCGATCCTCGCGCTGGGCGCCGAGGGCGTGGTCCTGCGCGACGAGGCGGACCTGGTCGCGGCCGTGGAGCGGGTCACCGGCGGCGCACCCATCGACGTGGTCGCCGACCTGGTCGCCGGGCCGATGTTCAACGACCTGCTGCGCATCCTGCGGCCCGAGGGGCGCTACACCACCTCCGGTGCGATCGCCGGACCGGTGGTCGAGCTCGACCTGCGCACGATGTACCTCAAGCACCTGCAGCTGCACGGCTCCTCCCAGGGCACCCGCACCGCCTTCCGACGCCTCGTGCGCTACATCGAGGAGGGCACCATCCGGCCCCTGCTGCACGGCACCTACCGGCTGTCGGAGTTCCACCGGGCGCAGGAGGAGTTCATGGCCAAGCGCTTCGTCGGCAACCTCGTCGTCGTGCCCGACGCGCAGTGGGAGCGGTACGGGGCACCCCATGGCGCCTAGATCCAACGAACGGATCCGGGTCCTCGAGCTGATCGACATGCAGGCGGGCGGTGACGTGAGCCGCATCGTCCTCGCCGGCGTACGCCCCGTGTCGGGCCACACGGTGCTCGACCAGGCACGCGAGCTCGAGGCCCACGGCGATGGGCTCCGCCGCCTGCTGCTCTCCGACCCCTACGGCGATCCCGCGATGTCGGTGGATCTGGTGCTGCCACCCACCCATCCCGACGCCGAGGTGGGCTACGTCATCATGGAGGCCATGGGCTACCCGCCCTACTCGGGGTCGAACACCATGTGCACCGCCACCGCGGTGTTGCAGGCGGGCCTCGTGCCCATGCCCGAGGACGGCATCCGCGAGCTCACCCTGGAGTCGCCGGCCGGGCTGGCCCACGTCACCGCCGAGTGCCGCGACGGCTGGGTCCGCTCGGTCACCACCCGCGGTGAGCCGGCCTACGTGGCCGAGCGCGACCGCACGGTAGAGGTCCCGGGCTACGGCGAGGTGGTGTACGACCTGGTGTGGAGCGGGGGCTTCTACGCCCTCACCGACGCGGCGCCGCTGGGCTTCGCCCTCGTCCGTGAGGAGGAGGTCGCGCTGGCGGCCTTCGGCGACGCCTTCATGCAGGCGGTCCACCCCGGCTTCGCGGCTGCCCACCCCCTGCTCGGCTACGCCGGCCCGCTGCCGTTCCTGCACCTCGCCGGGCCCCTGGAACGCGTCGACGATCAGGGCCTGCGGTCCCGCTCCGCGACCTACGTGCACCCGGGGGTGATCTGTCGCAGCCCCACCGGCACGGGTACCTCCGCCCGGCTGGTGCGTCTGGCGGACCGTGAGCGGATCGAACCGGGGCAGTGGCTGGAGACCACCTCACCCCGCGGCAGCGTCTTCCGGGGCACGGTGATGGGCCCGGCCGAGATCGGACCCTACGTGGGGCTGCACACCAACGTGACAGGGCGCGCGTGGACGCTGTCCCACACCCGGGTCCTGGTCGACCTCGACGACCCTATGGTCGAGACCCACGACCTCGAGCATCTGCTGACCACGACGCTCGAGAGCTCAGTGCGTTGGTGACCACGATCGGTGGTCGGGTCGATGGTGCGTCCCGCCGCGGGCAGAACGGCCCTACGTGCCGGTTCGTGGCGCCACGTAGCGTGCTGCAACCACCGCGCACGGGCGTGGAGCAGGTCCTGGTACTGACGTGCGACGTCAGCCACGGGGTGTAGGAGCGTACGGTGACATCGGCACAGCCAGCGATCGAGACACCGAGGTCGCGGACGGCCTCGTCGCCAGCCGACCGTTGGCAGGTCAACGCGCTGGTCGGTGTGCTCCAGGACCTCGCCGCCGCCACGGAGCTCGCGACGGTGCAGACCCTGGTGGTCGCGGCGGCCCGGGCGCTCGCCGATGCCGACGGGGCGACCTTCGTGCTGCGCGAGGGCGATCGGTGCCACTACGCCGAGGAGGAGGCGATAGGCCCCCTGTGGAAGGGGCGGGGTTTCCCATCATCGGCCTGCATCAGCGGCTGGGCCATGGAGCACCGCAGGGTCGCGGTGGTCCCCGACATCGAGCTGGACCCCCGCATCCCCATGGAGGTGTACCGCCCCACCTTCGTGCGCAGCCTGGCGATGCTGCCGATCCGCGCCATCGACCCCCTCGGTGCCCTCGGGGTGTACTGGTCCCGTCCGCACACCCCCTCCGAGGCCCAGCTCGCTGCACTGCAGGCGGTCGCCGATGCGGCGGGCGTCGGCCTGGAGCGTGTACGGACCGCAGCAGCGATCCAGGGCTACGTCAGCGAACTGGAGCAGGCCAACCAGGCCCTGACCGCTGCCAACGCCTCCCTGCGCCACTTCGCGGCCGTGGCCTCCCACGATCTGCGCAGCCCGCTCGCGACCATCTCGGGGCTGCTGTCGGCGGTGGCGATGCGCACCGCCGGCATGATGGGCGACACCGACCGCCATCTGCTGGAGCGTGCCCAGGGTCAGGCCTCGCGGCTGACCGAGAGCGTGGATGCGCTGCTCGCCCTCTCGGAGGTGGACACCACCGCGCACACCTCGGATCGCGTGCACCTCGACACGGTCGCTGCGGAGGTGGTCGAGCAGCTCGCCTCGGAGATCGCCGACCGGGGCGCGACGGTGGAGGTGGCCGTCCTTCCCGCCATCCCCGGAGACCACCGTCTGCTCCGCCTGCTGCTGCAGAACCTGGTGCGCAACGCCCTGCGGTTCCATGACCCTCGGCGGCCACCGGTCGTGGTGGTCGACGCGGTGGACCACGGCGACCGCGTCGAACTGCGTGTCACCGACAACGGTCGAGGCCTCACGCCGGAGCTGTCCGAGGACCTCTTCGCGTTGTTCACCCGGGCGGGTGCGGCGGCGGGTCACGGCATCGGCCTGGCGACCTGCCGGCGCATCGCACAGCGCCACGGCGGCACGATCACCACCGTCCCCCGCGAGGTGGGCGCACGTTTCGTCGTCGAGCTGCCCCGCGGTGCCGTGTGACGGTGAGGACCTTCGGCGGGGGTGACCGGTGCCCGACGGTCCGTCCGTAGCCACCGCCGGCGGTGTTGACTGGTCGTGTCGGTGCCGGTGGTGGTCGCCGCACGCGGATCGGCGCACCCCGCCCGGCTCGGCGCGGCGCCGGGTCGACCGAACCCGATGATCGAGACCGACGATCGAGGAGGATGCAGGGATGGCGGTGCTGTGCATGACCGGGTTCCCCGGGTTCCTCGGCTCCGCCCTGCTGCCCCGGCTGTTGGTCCGGGACCAACGCCACGGCATGCGCGCGGTGTGCCTGATCCAGCCCCAGCACCTCAGCACCGCGGGGCAACGGCTCGCCGACCTCGAGCAGCAGCACCCGCAGATCGCCGGACGGACCACGCTGGTGACCGGTGACATCACCCGACCCGGGCTCGGTATCGACCCGGCGCACAGCGAACTGCTCGCGGAGGTCACCGAGCTGTGGCACCTCGCTGCCGTGTACGACCTGACCGTCGCGCAGCCGATCGCGCAGCGGGTCAACGTCGACGGCACCGCCCGGGTGCTCGAGTTCTGCGCCACGCGCCCCGCCTTCGAGCGACTGCAGTACGTCAGCACCTGCTACGTCAGCGGTCGCTACGACGGCACGTTCACCGAGGACGACCTGGACGTCGGCCAGCGCTTCCACAACCACTACGAGGCCACCAAGTTCGCAGCCGAGGGGTTGGTCCGCGAAGCGATGGCGGAGGGGCTGCCCGCCACGATCTACCGACCGGGGATCGTCGTCGGCGACTCGGTGACGGGTGCGACCCAGAAGTTCGATGGTCCCTACGCCGTCGCCCGTTTCCTGCGCCGTCAACCGCTGCCCGTCGCCGCGCTGCCCCGCGTCAACGCGGACCTGCGCTCCTCCCTGGTACCGCGGGACTTCGTGATCGCGGCCATGGACGAACTCTCGGTCATGGCGATCTCCCGGGGCCGGACCTACGCGCTCAGCGATCCTTCGCCGCCGTCCAACCGGGAGGTGGCGGAGCGCTTCGCCGCCTCCCTCGGCAAGCGCCTGCTGTGGGTCCCCTTGCCGCTCGGTGCCACCCGGTGGGTGCTCGGCAACGTGCCGGGGCTCGAGTGGCTGGCGGGGATCCCTGCCGAGGCCTTGGACTACTTCGACACACCCACCACCTACGACACGACCAACACCGTCGCCGATCTGGCCGGTACGGGGGTCAGCTGCCCGCCCTTCGCGAGCTACGCCGACGTCCTGCTCGACTTCATGGTGGAGCATCCGGAGATCGACGACGCCGCGATGGTCTGAGCCACCACACCGAGAGACCGGGGGACCGTGATGCCCACACCACACCGTCTCGTCGTCAACGTGAGCCTGGCAGCTGCGGAGCGTGACTACGACCGTGAGGTGCGCTTCCTGCAGCAGCCCTTCCGTCTGGTGCGCGTCGGCGCCGACGGTGATGCCGACGTTGCCGAGGAGCTGGTGCGCGCCTGGGCCCCACGCGCCGACGCGATCGCGCTGACCGGCTTGCGCGAGGCACGCGCCGTGGGGCTGTTCGAGGGTGAGCCGCAGGTGCTCGAGCGCATCCGTGCCGCGGCCGGCGACGTCGCGGTGGTGGACGGACACGTGCTGCACGACGTGCTGCAGGAGTGGGCCATCCGCCAGGTCGACAACGAGATGCCGGGCTACTTCAGCAACGCGCGGACGGTGGTCCTCGGTGGCGTCAACCACGATCGCACCACCAGGGTGCTCAAGGAGTTCACCGACAACCTGGAGTTCGCCGACCCCCTGCTGCGTTTCGACCTGCCGGCGACCTTCGATGCCAACCCGCTGCTGGGACTCGCCGCCAAGGCCGCGACCTGGCCGATCAGCCAGCTCCCGGCCCCGCTCAAGACCCCGATCGCCAGCCCGGGACGCAGGCTCAGCCACGCGCTGGCGCGACAGGCGGCCCGCGACTGCGACGTCGTCGTCGCGACCTACGAGGAGCTGGTCGGTTTCGGGCTGGAGGACCTGGCCGGCAAGACGCTGATCACCTCGGCGATCTCCGAGGAGCGCCTGTCCGATCTCGGCAGCCGGGGGGTCGACATGGTGCTCGACACCGTGCCGCAGCCCTTCGAGGTGACCGTCAACGCCGGTGTGCTCGAGGCCATCATGGTCGCCACCGCTCCGGCGGACGGGGGCCTGACCAACGACGACCTGCTCGAGATGATCGTCTCCGCCGGGCTCGAGGCGCGCACGCTCTCTCCCAACGGGCCGAAGCGCAAGAGCCGTTTCGCCTTCGTGATCCACCCGCTGTCCCAGGAGTACTTCCGCAGCGTCGAGCCGTTGGGCACGCTCGCGAGGTACGCGCCGGGGCCGGCGATGGACGCCATGGAGAAGGCGCTGGCCTACCTGCCGCCCTTCACCTACAGCCACGTCACCGGGATCACCTCGCCGACCGGAGCGGAGGCGGAAGGATGGCTGATCACCGTCGGTGGCACACCCAAGGAGCTCCTGGCACACCGTCCGGAGTTCACCTACGGCCGCCTCCTCGCCGCTGCGGAGACCGCACGCAAGCTCGGTGCCCAGGTGATGGGGCTCGGCGCCTTCACCAAGGTCGTCGGCGATGCCGGGGTGACCGTCGCGCGTCGCGCCCCGCTGCCCATCACCACCGGGAACAGCTACAGCGCCTCGGGTGCGCTGTGGGCCGCCCGTGATGCGGTGCTGCGCCTCGGGCTCGCCGAGGTGGACGAGCAGGGGCGGATCTCCGGCAAGGCCATGGTGGTCGGTGCGACGGGTGCGATCGGATCGGTGTGTGCCCGGCTGCTGGCGTTGGCCAGCGACGAGCTGTGGCTGGTCTCACCCGAGTCCGCGAAGCTGCTCGCGCTCAAACGCGACATCGAGAAGGATGATCCCCGCGCCCGGATCAGCATCGCGGCCACCCCCGACGGCCACCTCGGCGACATGGACGTCATCGTCACCGCCACCTCGGGTGCGGGCAAGCGCGTGATCGACATCTGCAAGGTCAAGCCCGGGTGTGTGATCACCGACGTCGCCCGGCCCCTCGATCTGTCCGCGGAGGACGTCGCCAAGCGTCCCGACGTGCTGGTGGTGGAGTCCGGTGAGATCAAGCTGCCGGGCGCGGACGTGCGGATGAAGGGCATCGGTCTCCCGGCGGGCGTGGCCTACGCCTGCCTCGCCGAGACCGTCGTGCTCGCCCTCGAGGGGCGCTACGAGACCTTCACCGTCGGACGCGCCATCGAGTGGGAGAAGGTCAAGGAGATCTACAAGCTCGGCCTCAAACACGGGATGGAGCTCGCCACCATCTCCGGCGTGAGCGGGGTCTACACCGACGAGCAGATCGCCGGGATCCGTGCACGTGCCCTGGAACGCCGGGCGGAGTTGGCGATGGCCGAGTCGCAGTAGGACACGAGCGCTGCGGCCCGGCGTCCTCGCCGGGCCGCAGCAGCACGTCAGGCCGTGACCGTGGGCTCAGGAGGACCCGTACTTGAAGGAGACCTTCACCTTGGCGCGGTAGGCCGCGACCTTGCCCTCCTCGATGGTCATGTCCAGCTGGCTGACCTCGGCGACACGCAGGTCGCGCAGCGATTCGTCGGCGCGTTCCACGGCAGCCGCAGCGGCACGCTCCCATGACTCCGTGCTGGTGCCGACCAGTTCGATGACCTTGTAGACGTTCTCAGCCATGCTGCTCCCTCTCTCGTCGTCGCTCGTGTACTGCCCCTGAGCATGGGAGCCTCGAGCGGTCGGGTCAAGGTCCGTTGGGCGGTCATCTCCGCGCGTCGGGCTCCCAACCGCGCTGCTCGGAGCCGAGGTCGGTATCGGTCCATCGCAGGACCAGACCGGTCGCGGTCAGCTCGTAGATGGCGTGCTGCTCGAAGCGTCGCGCCAGGTCGAGCACCGCAGCCCGGTCGCCATCGAGGACCGCGAAGCCCGGTTCCTGCCATCCTCCCGCCGGCGCTCGGCTCAGTGCGGGGATCGTCGCCATCCCCTGCGCCGCGAGGGCGGCGGCCAGCATCCCGTTGCGCTCCGCGTTGCGATGGGCGGGCAGAGGCGCCGAGTACGGGTTGCACGCCGTGACGATGTGCAGCGTGTGGGTGCCTGCCGGCAGTCCTGCGGGCAGCTCGCCGGGTGTCGCACCATCGCAGCGGGCGCGGAGGGCAACCGTGCCCCCGGGCAGCTGGAGTTCGATGCGGCTGTCGAGGTAGACCGCGGCCAGTGCACGCACATCGCGGTCACGGATCGGCAGAGCAGCGCCGAGCCGTGTGGTGGTGGGTGTCACCTCGCACCGGTAGGCGACGACGTGGACACCCGCCTGCCGCGCGTGCTGTACGGCGCGGTGCCAACCGGGGTCGGCCTCGGCGGTCAGGTCGAGCGCGTCCACGTCCCCCCGCTGCACGACGAAGGCGACGGCGACACGCTGTCCGCTCCCGGCGAGGTGCGCCAGGGTCGCGAGCTGCGCGACACCTCGGCTCGAGGGGGTCGCCGACAACGGGGCGAGACCTCCGCGCGCGCCGCTGAGGGACTTGACCTCGACGATCGCACGTTCACCGCTGGACAGGGCCACCTCGAGGTCGAAACGGTGGGAGCCGACGGTGCGCTCGCGCTCCACACCGACCACCGCGGGCCAGCCGGGCAACGTGGCCCCCGACCCCAGGTGCGCACCGACCAGATCCGCGGCCCGGCCGGCCTCCACCGCGACCCACGTGCCGTCCCACACCCGGGTCAGGGTCCAGTCCGTGCGGCGCGTGGGCACCACGGACCGTTCGAGCACGACCTCGACGCCGGGACGCAGGAGGTCGGTCAGCCGTGCGGTGTTGGGCACGTAGGCGCGTACGACCTCGCCGCTACGACGCGTGACGGTCGCGACGAACCGGTTCTCTCGTGCCACGAAGGCAGCCCGCTCGATGTGGGCGGTCGTGTGCTCGGTCATGTGCTCGCCCTCGGATGGCCCGCTGCCCCGGCGCCCCCCGGGATGGAGCGACCGGGTGGAGCGACCGGCCCGCACGGTAGGTTGGCGACCGGCGTCGGTAGGTCGACGACCGGGTCACCGAGCACTGTCAGGTACCGGGAGGATCCGACGGACATGGGCGCGACGGCACCGGGGGCCGGACAGGAACCCCCCGCGTCGACGAGCGGTTCTGCGGGCGCCGGCGCCGGAGCGCGGCGCCCACCACTGACCGCCGAGGCCGTGGCCGCGCTGGCGGCGGAGGCGATCGGTGATGGTCCCGGCTCGGCCGCCGACACCCGGCTGCGCGCCATCCGTGAGCAGCGGGTGCTCGAGAGCCTGGCCACGACCGGTGAAGCGCCGTGGGCGGGGGAGCTCGCCCGTGACTGGGCCACGGCCCGCAGGGAGACCCTGGATCTGCTGGCGATCCATGCCGGGCCAGACAGCCGTCCGGGCGAGGAGGTCGACGAGGTCCTCGACGCCATGACGGTGCAGTTGCTGACCGACCCCGATGCGCGGGCACGGCTGCGTCGGCGGCTGGACGACGCGGTGGCCGACCGCGAGCCGCCGCCCTGGTTCGCCGCGGCCCTTTCCCCTCAGGCGCGGGTCGGCCGCCTGGTCGCTGCTGCTGTACTGCTGCCGCAGGTCGAGGCCGACGATCCGTCGGTGGCGACCACCGCCAGGATCCCCCGGGTCGAGACGCCGCCGGCCAGCGCGGTCGCACGCGATCCGACGCAGGTGGTCGGGTCCGGGGCCACGACCGCGGGGATGCGACCTGCACCGTCGGCTGCCACCGTTCCCGGTACCCCGGCGGCGGACCGGTCCACCACCGGTGCTGGTGGGTGGTCGCGGATCGGCGGTGCGCTGGTGGCACCTGCCCTGGCGTTGCTCGTGGCCGCCGCGGGCCTGCGTTGGCCGGTGGTGACCGCCGTCGCGGTCGTGATCTGGGTCGTGCTCGACCGTGTGGTCAGCTTCCTGGCCGATCCGTTCCTCCGGCTGGTCGGGGGGTGGCCGCCGCGGATCCACGGATGGGCGGTGGTGTGGTTGCCGCTCCGGCTGCTGGGGGTGCTGTTGCGCGGGCCGTGGCGGCTGCTCGGCGGCCTGCTCCTGCTGGTGTTGTGGGGCGTCGCGGTCGATCGCGCGCTCCTGTGGTCACACGCGCCACTGGGCGAGCTGGTGGCGCAGGTGGCGGCCATGGAGCCGACGGCGTTCGCCGCCCGCTGGTTCGTGCCGGTCGCCGCGGCCGGCATCGTCTGGCAGGCGACCCGACGCCGGCGCAGCCGCCCGTCGCTGCGGGGAGCGGCCGCGGTGGCGGGGTTGCTGCGGTCCCTGCCCGCAGGGCTCGGTGGGCTAGTGCTGGTGCCCGCTGCCGCGCTGTTCGTCGTCGCCGCGAACGCCCCTGCCGACCAGCCGTGGGCGCCCTACGCCGACCACCGCGACGCCATCGCGTCGTGGGTGCCGACGGGCGGCTGGTGGGAGACGGGTACGGCCTGGGTGTCGGGGTTCGCCGACCGGGTACCGGGCGTGTCCGACGTCCTGGAGGACCTGCTACCCGGTGACGAGGCGGCGACGCCGAGGTGGCAGGTGGTCGACGCGGCAGCGCTCAACGTGCGCGCGGGCCCGGGTACCGGCGAGCCCGTGCTGTTCACACTGCCGCGGGACGCGGTGGTGGAGGGCACCGGCGAGACCGCCGAGGTCGATGGCACGCGGTGGGTGCAACTGCGGGCCTCCGAGGGCCGAACCGGATGGGCATCCGGCGACTTCCTCGAACGGCGCGAACCCTGAGGTGAGGAGACCCCGTGGACGTACATGTGCTGATCGAGGCGGCGGTGGTGGCGATCGAACTGGTCGCCGTCACGATCCTGACCTTGGGGGTGGTCCTCGCCCTGGCGCGCGCGGGGCTGCGGCGGCTACAGGGGTGGAGTTGGGAGGCGGTGTTCGTCCAGACGCGCCTGGGGCTCGGCCGGGCGCTGTTGCTGGGGCTCGAGGTACTGATCGCCGCCGACATCATCCTGACCGTGGCGTTGGAGTTGACCCTGCCCAACGTCGCCGCGCTGGGTGTACTGGTGCTGGTCCGGACCTTCCTCAGCTGGGCCATCGAGGTGGAGACGGAAGGGCACTGGCCCTGGCAGGCCACCGACAAGCGCGAGGCCGACCGGCGGATGCTCGCCGACGAGGCGCTGCGCATCGCCAACGGCGGCCGGGACGATCCGTCGCGGTGAACCGTGCGTCGCCACCAGGCGGAGGGGCGATCAGCCGCCTGGGCGTCGCCGCAGGGTGGCCGCCAGCGCATCGGGGTCTGCCACCGTCACCGTCAGGCCGGGGTGCAGCATCCGGCGGCCGGCCAGGGCGGTGATCGGCTCGGCGAAGCACATGCACACCCCCGAGCGCGCGTTCGTCCCGAAGGTCGCACCGCGATCGGCGAAGGAGCCGCGGGGGCCGATGGCTTTCGCCCAGCGGTAGGGCCCGGTGATCCGGACCTCGGTGATGTTCGCCAGGGGCGTGCGCGCGGTGAACCGACCGAACCGGGCGATGAGCTCCCGGTCGGTGACCACGACCTCGGCGCTGGCCTCGGTGACACCGATCAGCCCGAGCAACCTCCGTGCGCCGCGGTCGAAGGCGAAGGCGAAGCGTTCCTCGTGCACCGTGACCTCCTGTCGTCACCGATGGGGGCAGGCTAGGTGGTGACTTCAAGGGCAGCGTCCGCGGTGCTGTCGCCCTCGCTGCGCACCCGGCGCGACGATCGCCGCTAGCGTCACGGCTGAGCAGCAGGACCGCCGCAACCGAGCGGAGCAGTGCCGTGAGCCTAGGGACACGCCGTCGACCGACCTGGGCGTGGCGGTTCCTCGTCGCGGTGGTGGTGGGCTTCCTGCGGGTGGTGCGCGGCTGGCGTGTGCACGCACGGCGACCTGCGGAGCTGCCGCCGCCGGAGCGTCCGCTGGTCGCGGTCTTCAACCACACCTCGGCGGTCGACGGCTTCCTCGTGGCCGACACGGTGTGGCGCGGACTCGGCCACTGGGTCCGACCGCTGGTCAAGGCGGAGGTCTTCGAGGTCCCCGTGCTCGGCGGCCTGGCCCGGGCTGCCGGCGCGATACCGGTGCTGCGCAGCGACGAGCACGGACGCGAGGCGGCCTACGCCCGCGCCGTCGAGCAGTTGCGTGCCGGCGCCACCATCCTGTTCGCGCCCGAGGGCACCGTCACCCACGACGGCCGGCTGTTGCCGCTGCGCCACGGTGCTGCCCGGCTGGCCCTGGAATCCGGTGCTGAGGTGCTGGTGGTGACCCACTTCGGCGCACAGCGGGGGTTCTCTCCGGTGGTGCGGTTCCCCGAGGCTGGTGCCGTGGTCACCATGGCGCTCGATGTCCTCCGTCCCCGTCCGGAGGAGGACGCGGCCGCGTTGACGGGACGTATCGCGGCCGTGCTGCTCGATCGCAGCGCGGAGCTGCAGGCGAGCTATCCGCATCCCGACACCGATGCGCGCTGGTGGCCGCCCTACGCCGTCCCGGCCTCGCCGACGGCCACGGCACGGCAGAACCTGGAGCGCTACCAGGACAGCATGGCGGCCTCGATCACCGCGGCGCGGGAGCGCATGGCCCGCTACGCGGCGGACCACGAGCTCGAACAGCTCCTCACCGAGACCCGTGAACGGGCCCAGGTCGCTGCCACCGAGCTCATGGCACGCTCCCGGGAACTCTCCGGTGAGGCGCGTCAGCGTGCGGAGCAGCTCGCGGAGCAGGCGCGCGTGCAGGTGGACGAGCTCACCGAGCAGCTGCGTGAACTGGGCGAGCAGGCGCGCGACAGGGCCGGTGACTTCGGCGAGCAGGCGCGCGAGCGCGCTGAGGACGCCGGCGTGCAGGCGCGCCACCGTGCGAGCGGCCTCCGGGAGCGCCTGTCCGACCGGGAGGCCGGCCGTGACGGCTGAGCAGCGCCCTGCCCGACCGGTTGCTGTCAGCGTTGTCCCGTGGCCACCCACAGCTCGGCGGGGACGGGGTGGAGGCCGGACTCGATGTCCCGGCGGATCTCGACCATCCGCTGCAACGCTGGTGGGAGCTCGCCTTCCGTGCGTTCGTCGCTCCGCCTGGTCACTGCCCCCTCCTCGTCGTGGGAGTTCGGCGCTTGCCCCTGATGGGAGCGCCGATGGGAGGCAGGGTGCGGGTTCCGGGTGCGGTCAACCAGGCCGTGCGGTGACAACGGTGCGAACCCCTCAGGTGACGGTCCTGCGCGTCCGCTTCGGGGGAGTGGCCGAGGTCGGCACCCTGTCCGTAGGGACAGGGGGAGGTCGAGCGGGTCCGCAACGGAGGCGTCACCCTCCCCCGTTCGCGATCGTGGGCTGCGGGGGTGGTGCGATCGTGTGCAGTCTTGTGCCCTTCGTCATCGAGTCGCGCGGAGTCGCCCGTGTCGCACACCCACGCCCGTAGCCTCCCTCGCCTTCGCTCGGTCGAGGTCTTCCTCGTGCTCGTCGCGGGGCTGCTCCTGCTGGCCGGGACGGCGCCGGCCTGGGCGCAGACCGAGGACGAGGCGGAGGAGTCCGCGGAGGAGCCTGCGGAGGAGTCCGCGGAGGAGCC
>JAWLFQ010000150.1:0-3260 GCA_041685505.1 Nitriliruptoraceae bacterium | reverse complement strand
CCCGGGTGCTCGCGAGCACGGCGTGATCACCAGCGGTGTGGTGCACCTGGAACTGCTGCGCCTCCACCCCTTCGACGCGGCCAACGGCCGGCTGGCACGCGCCGCCGCGCGGACGATCCTGCGTGCACGCGGGCTCGATCCCGACCACCTCGCCGCCCCAGAACCCTGCCTCGCCGCTGATCCGCTCGGCCTCGCCGAGGAGGTGGCACGCACCCTGCGCCGTCGCGATCTCACGATCTGGCTGGAGCGTTGGGCGGAGGCCACCGCCGACGGGCTGCGTCGCTCCGCACGGACCCTCGGCACCCTCGAGGTCCAGCCGGAGCCGGCCGCTCGCACCTTCGCCGCGACCCACCCGCGGTTCACGATCGCCGAGTTCCGGGCGGCGATGCCGGCAGGCCCCGAGCAGGCCCGGGCGCAGCTGTCGGAGCTGCTCGACGCCGGGCTGGTGCGCCGTGTGCCCGCCACCCGCGGGCTGCGCTTCGAGGGCGCCCTGGAGACCGCAAGGACGTAGGCTGCCGTCGGTGGCACCCGGCGGTCGGGCACCGGGGAGGGCGAAGGGTGGCAGGGGCGGTTCGCGTCACGGCGGGTGACCGGGTCCACACCGCCCACGCGGGCCTGGTCCGGCGCTTCGACCCGCTGGCGGCGGACGGGTTGGCGGCCACGGTCCTGGTGGAGCTCAGCGACGCCGGTCCCACCACCGTGGAGATCCGACCGGGACGTTGCACGATCCACGATCAGGTGCGCGCCCGGGTCCCGGATCTCATCCTCAGCACCCGGTCCGGGGTGTGGCTCGATCTGGTGGAAGGCCGCATCCGCGGGATGGACGCGTTCCTGGAGGGGGCGCTGACGGTCAGCGGCGACCTGCACCTGGCCACCCGCTTCGAGACGCTCTTCCGCCGACTGCCCCACCAGCCCCGTGTGGAGGTCACCCACACACGGGTGCGGGGGATGAGCATCGAGACCCTGGTCGCCGGCGAGGGCACGGGCGAACCGGTCCTGCTGATCCACGGGCTCGGCGCCAACAAGGTGTCCTTCCTGCCGACCGTCTCGGCGCTGGCCGCGCACGCGGAGGTCCACGCCCTCGACCTGCCCGGATTCGGCCGATCCGACAAGCCCCTGCCGACCGGGCGGCGCTACAGCATGGCGTGGTTCGCCGACGTGGTGAACGGCTACCTGATCGCCCGTGGGCTCGATGCCGCGCACATGGTCGGCAACTCCATGGGTGGCCGCATCGCCCTCGAGGTGGCGCTGCGTCACCCACGCTCGGTGCACTCCTTCGTCGGGCTCGGCCCGGCTCTGGGATTCGACATGACCCGCCCCGTCGCACCGCTGCTGCGCCTGGCTCCGGCACAGTGGGGTGGCCTCGCACCGCTGCGGTTGCCCCGCAGCACCGTGGAGCGGCTCGTACGTGAGCTGTTCGCCGACGCGGACGTCCTGCCACCCGAGCACCACCGGGTCGCTGCCGACGACGTGCAACGCGCGTGGCAGGATCCTCGCCACCGCCTCGCCGTGCTCGCCGCGGCCCGCCAGCTCGGGGTCGAGCGTGCCCACGGACCCGCGGCCTACTGGCGTCGGCTCCGGTCGCTGACCGTCCCGAGCCTGTGGGTGTTCGGGGAGCAGGACCGGCTCGTGGCCAGCCGCTACGCCGCCCGGGTGGCAGCCGCCATCCCGGATGCGACCGTGGAGACCTGGCCGCAGGTGGGCCACGTCCCGCAGTTCGAGGCCGCCAGCAGGACCGCCGCCACGCTGACCGACTGGCTCGCGGCGCGCCGCAACGACCCGCGCACGCGGATGCCGCGCCCCGCCCCGGCTCAGGCCACCTCGGCGGTGCCGCGCTCGAGCCAGCCGAGCACGGCATCGAGGTAGTCGTCGGGGGCCTCCAACATGGGCGCGTGCCCGACCCCCTCGAGCTCGGCCAGCGCGAAGTCGGGGCGCCGTTCCAGCGTCCGTTCGATCACGGGCCAGCCCACCAGGCGGTCCCCCGCGCCCCACACCACCAGGGTCGGGGCGACGATCCTGTCGAGGGCCGCGTCCAGCCAGCGGCGGCGCAGCAGCAGTTGGACCACGGAGTTGGCCGCTGCGGAGAAGCTCTCCAGCCGCCAGGGGTGACGTTTGCCGAAGGCCGCGTTGTCGACCAAGGCGGCGGTCACAGCGGGCCGGATGCGGGCCGGATCGACGTGGATGAACGTGGCGTTCTCCGCCACCAGCTGCTCGGCGGTGCTCTGCTCGTACCAGCGCGCCAGCCTGCGCTCCCCCACCGCGGGGACCACGAAGGGCGCGAAGGTGCGCAACGTCATCGGGTCGAGCTCACGCAGCCGGGCCGTGGGCCCGGGAAGCGCGGGGTCGACCAGCACCAGGCGTGCCACGAACCGGGGCTCCTCCGCGGCCAGCAGCGTTGCCAGCATGCCACCCATGGAGTTGCCGTGGACCTCCGCCCGGGTGACCCCCAGGGTGCGCAGCAGAGCGCGCAGGAAGGCCAGGTTGTGCTCGATGCGCGCCGCACGGGCACGGGGCGGTTGCGTGCGACCGAAGCCCGGGAGGTCCGGCGCCAGGACGGGTCCCCGCGCGGTCAACGGGCCCATGACCTCCAACCAGTTGACGGCAGCACCGCCCAACCCGTGCACCAGCAGCTGGGTCGGACCGTCGGAGCGTCCATCGGCCCGCAGCACGTGGACGGAGCTGCCCGCGACCCGCACGACCTCGCTGCGGATGCCTGCCCAGGCCGCGTCGCGCCCGCCCCAGTCCCGTTCCACCGGCGCTGCCCCTGCTCGTCGTTCGGATGCCCCGTGAGCCTACGCGGTGGTCGACGCCGCGAGCTGCGCCGCCAGCTCGTCCGGCTCGGTGACGGGCTGCGCGCAGACCAGCTGCTGGCACACGTAGGCGGTGGGCCGGCCCTCCCGCGCCGCACGGCCCGCCAGGAGGGGGACCCGGTCGCCGTGCCCCTCGTCGGTTGCGACCACCAGGGTCCCCGGGAGCGCGCGCGCACGCGCCACGGACATCAGCTCGTCACGCTGCGGACCCGGTGCCCCGATCACGGCCACCTCGCGGGGACCGGATGCCAGGGCTTCGAACAGCCGCAGTGCCCACCCCGCCCCCGTGGGGGCCTGGCCGGCGGTGGGCTGCAGCAGGCGCAGGGTCGCCTCGGCACGACGTCGCCAGGCGAGGTCGCCGCTCAGCCCCGCCAGCAGCAGGGACACCTCGGCCATCACGGCGTTGCCGGAGGGCTGGGCGTTGTCCATCAGGTCCTTGGGGCGGCTGAC
>JAWLFQ010000149.1:0-3260 GCA_041685505.1 Nitriliruptoraceae bacterium | reverse complement strand
GCGTCGTCGGAGAGGTTGGCTTCGGTGCCGGGGTCGATCGCCATCAGTCGATCACCTCACGCAGGTCCCGCTCGTCTGGCGGCGGGATGAACTTGTCGTTCTTGTAGGGGATGTCCACGCCACCGAGCGGGTAGTCCTTGCGGTGGGGGTGGCCGATCCAGTCGTCGGGCATCAGGATGCGGGTCAGGTTCGGGTGACCGTCGAACTCCACGCCGAAGAAGTCGTAGACCTCGCGCTCGTGGAAGTTGGCCGTGGGATAGACATCGGTGACGCTCGGGATCCGGGGGGCGTCGTCAGGGGTGGCCACAGAGACCCGGAACCAGTGGTTGCGGGTCAGCGAGCGCAGGATGTAGAGCACCTCGATCATGCCCTGCTCGCGGGAGACGCGGTACTCGGGCCAGCCGGTGGTGGAGGACTGGCGCTCGATGACGTGGTCACCCGCCGGCCAGTGGACCCCGGAGAGGTCGCTGAGCATCCGGCAGTCGAGCTCCTCGTCGTCGCGACAGAAGGTCAGCACCGCGACGAGGTCGTCCGCATCGACGTGCAGGGTGAGCTCGCCGTGGGCCTCGTCGGCGCGCACGGCGGGGAAGTGCGCGGTGATACGCGCCGCGATCCCCTCCACCGGCAGGGCGGTGCGGGCGGTGCCGGAGGTCGGCGTGGGGAGCGCGTCGGTGGGCTGGCTCACGCCTTGACCCCCTGCTCGACGAAGGACTCCGCGGCGATCTTCTCGCGCAGCTTCAGGATGCCGTCCAGCAGCATCTCCGGGCGTGGCGGGCAGCCGGGGACGTACATGTCGACGGGGACGACGTGGTCGACGCCCTGGACCAGGGCGTAGTTGTTGAACATCCCCCCGGAGGTGGCGCACACGCCCATCGACAGCACCCACTTGGGGTCCGACATCTGGTCGTAGATGC
Source organism: Nitriliruptoraceae bacterium (assembly GCA_041685505.1). GTDB lineage: Bacteria > Actinomycetota > Nitriliruptoria > Nitriliruptorales > Nitriliruptoraceae > T1Sed10-7. The sequence goes on along the minus strand of JAWLFQ010000149.1, from coordinate 2,346 downwards.
GACGCAGCACGGGGGCCATCTTGTTCGACACCCGGCCGGCGACGATCATCAGGTCGGCCTGTCGGGGCGAGGCGCGGAACACCTCCATGCCGAAACGCGCCATGTCATGGCGCGGCCCGCCGCTGGTCATCATCTCGATGGCGCAGCAGGCCAGCCCGAAGGTGGCCGGCCACAGCGAGGTGGAACGGCTGTAGTTGACGAACTTCTCGACGTTCGTCAGCAGGATGCCGTTGGGCAGCTTGCTCTCTAGTCCCACTCGAGACCTCCACGTCCGATCTCGTAGATGAAGGCGACACCGAGGACCCCGATGAACAGCGCCATCTGCCCCAGCCCGAACCAGCCGAGCTCACGGAAGACGACCGCCCACGGGTAGACGAACACCACCTCGATGTCGAAGATCAGGAAGAGCATGGCGACCATGTAGAACTTCACCGAGAACCGGGTGTTCTTCACGTCCGCCAGGGGTTCGTTGCCCGACTCGTAGGCGCCGAGCTTGGTCGGGTTGGGCATCCGCGGCCCCACCACGCTGCTGACGGCGAGGGAGCCCACGCCGAAGGCCACAGCGAGGCCGAACAGCAGGAGGACGGGGAGGTACTCGCTCAGCACGGGTCGTCGATCTCCCTGGCGGGCCGGCCGGAGCCGGACGGGGTGCGCGGGTCGTTGGTCGGTCGCGGGCGCTCCGCGGTGCGCGGGGCGGTCGTTCGATCGCTCCTGCCCGATGCGTACCGCGTGGATCGCACGCCATGGGACGCTGTCGGGAACGGTAGGGGGGGCTCGGTTGGTGCTGCAACACGCCGCCGGGTGGCGCGCGGCCATGGCGGCACGTGCCGGATGTCGGGCGGTGCAGGTCAGGCGGCGGGCGCCAGACGCTGCAGGGTGTTGACGATCACGTCCTTGGTGTCAGCGGGCCGCTGGTCGCTGAGGTGTGCCATCAGCTTGAGCACCAGCTCCATGAGCCGGCGGTAGGGCATGCCGTAGGTGGTGCAGATGTGCATCACCGTCGGGTTGCCGACCAGCTCGGCGAAGATCCGGCCGAGGGTGTAGTAGCCGCCGATGCGCTCGCGCAGCGCACGGTCGTAGCGGTCCAGGTCGCGGGTGCGTCGGGTCACCAGCGCCCCGTCCACCACCTCGGCGGCGAGCTGGGCGGCCTCCATGGCGTAGGAGATGCCCTCGCCGTTGAAGGGGTTGACCATGCCGCCGGAGTCACCGACGAGCAGCACACCACGCTGGTGCAGCGGCGTGTGGTTGAAGCCCATGGGGATGGGGCCGGTACGGATAGGGCCTTCCAGGACCTCCGGGGTGGTCCCCCACCCGTTGGCGGCCATGCCCGTCGACCAGGACTCGAGCAGACGCCGGTAGTTGACGCCCTGGAACTCCCGTGAGGTCGACAGCAGGCCGAGGCCCACGTTCATCGTGCCGTCGTCGAGCGGGAACACCCAGCCGTAGCCCGACAGCAGGTTGCCGCCGGCGTCGGTGAGATCGAGGAAGGAGGAGATCCACTCGTCGTCGGCGCGGGGTGTGCGGTAGTACCCGCGGGCCGCGACGGCCATGGGTCGCTCGGGCCGGCGGTGGACGCCGAGGTGTTTGGCCATCGGTCCGCCTGCGCCGTCGGCGGCGATGACCACGGGGGCGTGGACCTCACCCTCGCGCCCGTCGCGGGAGCGCCAGGCGACCCCGGTGACGCGGGACTCGGCGCGGTCGCGCCACAGGGGACGGCTGACCGCGTGCCCCTGTGCCAGGGTGGCGCCGCGTTCGACGGCGGTGCGGGCGATGGTCTCGTCGAAGACCATCCGGGTGGAGCAGCCACCCCAGTCGGGCCAGTCGTCGAGTTGGGGCCAGGGCAGTTCCATGGTGGTGTGGCCACCGTGGATGCGCAGGCCCCGGTTGCGCTTGAAGCCGGGGGCACGGCCGTGCGCCTCGTCCTCCAGACCGAGGTCGAGCAGCTCACGGATGACCCTGGGGGTCAGGCCATCGCCGCACACCTTGTCCCGGGGGAAGGTGTCCTTCTCGAGGACGATGACGTCCCGGCCCCGGGCGGCGAGGTGGGCCGCAGCGGCGGCGCCTCCCGGGCCCGCTCCGACGACGGCGACGTCGGCGCGTTCGACGGGCCCCAGCTGCGCCGTGTCGGCGATCGCCATGGGCTCTCCTCACGGGGTCGTGAACCGGGTTCGTCGCGCGGCAGCCCCCGGTTCGGCGGCTACGGCACGCTCGTGAACGGGTTCACGAGTGTAGCGGCGGACCCACGGGGTACGGGCCGAAGGCCCCACCCGCCGCGGTGCGGGCGATCCACCTAGAGCCGGCCGGCCCGCCGCGGGTCCGCTACCGCGGGGTGGCCGGGCCGCGGGT
>JAWLFQ010000010.1:16365-46873 GCA_041685505.1 Nitriliruptoraceae bacterium | reverse complement strand
TCGAAGCCCTGCGGCAGGTACGGCGGGAGCAGCGCGAAACGCTGCCCCCCGCCCCCGTTGCCGTGAACGGCGATGATCGTCGGCACCCGTGCAGCTCCTGTGCGAGTCCGGCGGAGCGTGGGGCTCCGATGCGTGTGGTTGGGCCGTGCCGGCAGCCGCGGACCGGCAGCCGGGGTCCGGCAGCCGGGGTCCGCCACCCGGTCCGCCACCGCGGTCTCCCACGGCACGGCTGACGTTCGGCGCCGCTGTGCCGGCCGGTTGTGGGCGACCGGACGCGTCGGCGTAGGCTCGCCGCCCCAGGTGGGAGGAGCATGCCATGTCCGAGGTCGTCGTCGTCGGCTACGCCCGGACCCCGATGGGCCGGTTCGCCGGGGGGCTCGCGAACCTGAGCGCGATGGAGCTCGGGGGCCGCGCGATCGCCGGTGCCCTGGAGCGCGGCGGGGTCGATCCCGCGCTGGTGGGCTACACCGTCATGGGCCACGTGCTGCAGGCCGGGCAGGGCCAGATCACGGCCCGGCAGGCGGCGGTCGCCGGCGGCATCGGCATGGACGTCGCCGCGGAGACCATCAACAAGGTGTGCCTGTCCGGGATGACCGCGATCAGCCGGGCCCGCGACCTGCTCCGGCTCGGGGAGTTCGAGATGGTGGTCGCCGGTGGGATGGAGTCGATGTCCCGTGCCCCCTACGTGCTCGACCGTGCACGCTTCGGCTACCGCATGGGCGACGGCACCCTGACCGACACCATGATGCACGACGGTCTGACCTGCGCCTTCGACGGCTGCGCCATGGGTCTGGCGACCGACGGCTACCAGGACACCAAGGATCTGGCCATCAGCCGTGCCCAACAGGACGCCTGGTCGGCACGCTCGCACCAGCGGGCGGCGGCAGCCTGGCACGCCGGCGACTACGACGACGAGGTGGTCGCTGTCGAGGTGCCACAGCGCAAGGGCGAGGCCGTGGTGATCGACCGCGACGAGGGTTTCCGTCCCGACACCACCGCCGAGTCGCTCGGTGGGCTGCGTCCGGCCTTCTCGCCGCAGGGCACCATCACCGCGGGCAACGCCTCCCAGATCTCCGACGGCGCCGCGGCGCTGGTGCTGGCCACCCGCGACGCCGCGCAGCGCCACGGCCTCGAGCCGCTGGCGACCATCACGGCCTGGGGCACCGTGGCGGGCCCGGATCCCTCCCTGCACCTGCAGCCTGCCGGCGCGATCCGCGCAGCGGCGGCACGCACGGGCGCGGACCCGGGCGGGTTCGACCGCTACGAGATCAACGAGGCCTTCGCCTCCGTGGCGATCGCCTCGGTCCGTGCGCTGGAGCTGGACGAGGACCGCGTCAACGTCGCAGGTGGGGCCGTGGCGCTGGGCCACCCGATCGGGTGCTCGGGCGCCCGCCTCGTGGTGTCCTTGATCAGCCAGCTACGGCGCGCGGGCGGCGGCACCGGTGCCGCGGCGTTGTGCGGCGGTGGTGGGCAGGGCGACGCGTTGACCCTCGAGGTCTGAGGTGGCGGCGGACCTCACCGCGCTGGTCGCGGGGCTGGAACGCGGCGAGCGGCGCGCGCTGGCGCGCCTGCTGACCGTGATCGAGGACGGGTCCGTGGAGCAGCTGCGCGCGGTGGTCGGCGCCGTCCACCCCCTGGCGGGGCGTGCACGGGTGCTGGGCATCAGCGGCTCACCGGGTGTGGGCAAGTCCACGCTGACCGACGCCATCGCCACGCAGCTGCGGGCGGCGGGGCGCAGCGTGGCGATCCTGGCGGTGGATCCGTCCTCGCCCTTCAGTGGTGGGGCACTGCTCGGGGACCGCATCCGCATGCAGAGCCACCACGCCGATGCCGGGGTGTTCATCCGGTCCATGGCCTCGCGTGGCCACCTCGGGGGGCTGTCCTTCGCCACCCCGCAGGCCGTGGTGGTGCTCGATGCCGCCGGGTTCGACGACGTGATCATCGAGACGGTCGGTGTGGGCCAGTCCGAGGTGGAGATCGCCGCCACCGCCGACACCACCCTGATCGCGCTCGCGCCGGGGATGGGCGACGGGGTACAGGCGGCCAAGGCGGGCATCCTCGAGGTCGCCGACGTGTTCGTGATCAACAAGGCCGACGCCTCGGGGGCGGGCAAGCTCGAGTCGGAGCTGCGGGGCATGCTCGAGCTCGGACACGCCACCGCGGGCGATGACCACGAGGCCGGGTGGTGGCCGCCGATCCTGCGCACCGTGGCGGTGCGCGGGGAGGGGATCACCGAGGTGGTGGCAGCCATCGATACGCACGCGGAACATCTCGCGGCCGCAGGGGTGGGTACGGCCCGCCGCCACGCCCGGGTCCGCCACCTCATCCGTGAGCTCGCGCTGGAGGCGACACGCCGGACCTTCGCGCGGCTCGCCGAGGGCGAGGACGACCTGCTCGACACCCTCGCCAGCCGGGTCGAGGCGCGCGCGCTCGACCCCTACGCGGCCGCCGATGCGTTGCTGGCCGCCTCCCGGGACGAGAGCGGCTGACCTGCGGCCCGCGCAGGTGCGCTGCGGCCCGCCCGCGGTCCCCTGCAGCCCGCCCAGGTGCGCTGCGGCCCGCTGCGGCACCGACCGATGGGCGGGGTGCTGCCCCGACCGGCACGCTGCCGGGCCACTAGGGTCGAGGTCGACGAGCGGGGAGCGCTCGCAGTGCTCGCCGGGGCGCCGTCACCGTGCACCCCCCGCCGCGGGGCGGTCGTGCTCCCGGGGCGCGCCACCCCTGCGACACGAGGACGATCCAACGCTCCCCGCCACGACCCGAACACGACACCAACGAGGCAGCAGTGAGCGCAGCCACCCGTCAGCGTGCGAGCATCCAACGGGTGCGCCCCAGCGTGCTCGGTGGGCGCTACCCGGCCAAGGCCGTGATCGGCCGCCCCGTGGACGTGACGGCCGACATCGTCGGCGACTCCCACGACGTGCTCGCCGCCCTGGTCCAGTACCAACGTGACGGCGATAGCGGCTGGCAGGAGGCGCATCTCGCGCCGGTCGGCAACGACGTGTGGGCGGGCAGCTTCACCCCGGGCGCCCTCGGTCGGATGCGCTTCCGGGTGGTCGCCTGGATCGACCACATCGCCACCTGGGCGCGGGACACCCGCACCAAGTCCGCTGCCGGCACCCTGGAGGAGGTGGACCTGGCTGTCGGTGCCGGACTGTTCCGCCAGCGCGCCCGCCGGGCGACGGGTGACGACCGGGACCTGCTCACGGCCGTGGCCGAGCAGCTCACGGATACCACCCTCGACGTCGCCGCCCGTGCGGACCGGGCGACCGCGCCGCAGGTCGAGCAGCTGGCACGGCGCTGCGATCCGCGTTCCCACGCGGTGCGGTCGGCCACCTACGAGGTGGACGTCGACCGTGAGCGCGCGGCCTTCTCGTCCTGGTACGAGATCTTCCCCCGCTCGGCCTCGCCCGAACCGGACCGCCACGGGACCCTGCGGGACGTGATCGACCGCCTCGATCACATCCAGGGGATGGGCTTCGACGTGGTCTACCTCCCGCCGATCCATCCGATCGGTCGGACCCACCGCAAGGGCCGCAACAACGTCGTCCAGGCCGAGCCCGGTGACCCCGGTTCCCCCTGGGCGGTGGGCGGGCCCGAGGGTGGCCACCTCGACATCCACCCCGAGCTGGGCGCCCCCGCGGATCTGCGTGCGCTGGTGGCGGCCTGCCAGGACCGGGGGATGGAACTCGCGCTGGACATCGCCTTCCAGTGCTCGCCGGACCACCCCTGGGTGCGCGAGCACCCGGAGTGGTTCAAGCAGCGTCCCGACGGCTCGATCCAGTACGCGGAGAACCCGCCGAAGAAGTACCAGGACATCTACCCGCTCGACTTCGAGACCGCCGATGTCGAGGGCCTGTGGCAGGCGCTGAAGGGGGTGTTCGAGCACTGGATCGGCGAGGGTGTGCGCATCTTCCGCGTCGACAACCCCCACACCAAGTCCTTCGCCTTCTGGGAGTGGTGTCTGGCCGAGCTCAAGGCCGAGCACCCTGAGTGCATCTTCCTGGCCGAGGCCTTCACCCGTCCCAAGGTGATGTACGAACTGGCCATGCGGGGCTTCAACCACTCCTACACCTACTTCACGTGGCGGCGCCACAAGCAGGAGATCCAGGACTACTACACCGAGCTGTTCCACACCGAGGTGGCGGACTTCTTCCGGCCGAACTCCTGGCCCAACACCCCCGACATCCTCACCGACCAGCTCCAGCACGGTGGCCGGCCGATGTTCGTGCAGCGGCTGGTGCTCGCGGCAACCCTGACGGCCAACTACGGCATGTACGGCCCGGCCTTCGAGCTGATGTGGTCCGCGAACCGCCCCGGTGCCGAGGAGTACCTCGACAACGAGAAGTACGCGATCAGGACCTGGGACGCCGACCAGCAGCACTGGTCGCTGGCGGAGGTCATCCGCCTGGTCAACGGCATCCGCCACGCCCATCCGGCCCTGCAGCAGGATCGCACCCTGACCTTCCACGAGGTCAAGAACGACCAGCTGCTGGCCTACTCCAAGACCGACCGCTCGGGTCGGGACGTGATCCTGACCATCGTCAACCTCGATCCGACGCAGACCCAGGCCGGCACCACCTGGCTGGACCTCGCAGCGCTCGGGCTGGCCTCCGACAGCGGCCACTTCGAGCTGGTCGACGTCTTCGGCGGGGGTACCTACCACTGGCACGGGCCGGAGAACTTCGTCCAGCTCGACCCCCACGTGGCCCCGGCCCACATCTTCGAGGTCCGCGTGCCGCACCGTGACGAGCGTGACCATGACCGCGCCATGTGACCGGCACCGCGGGCCCGTGCCCGCCGCCGATACCCGCCCCACCCTCCGCCCCCGCTGCGCACCGCCGCCCCGCCCTGCACCGCCGCCCCGCCCTGCACCGCCGCCCCGCGGCGCACCGCAGCCCCGCCCCGCACCGCCGCGCCGCCCCGCACCGCCGCCTCGCCCCGCACCCCCGGAGACCCCCACCGAATGAGCCCCGAGGAGCCCCGCGTCCACGACGACCCGCAGTGGTACAAGGACGCCATCATCTACGAGCTGCACGTGCGGGCGTTCTTCGACGCCAACGACGACGGCATCGGGGACTTCGCCGGCCTGACCCAGAAGCTGGACTACCTGCAGGATCTGGGGGTGACCGCGCTGTGGCTGCTGCCCTTCTACCCCTCACCGGGACGCGACGACGGCTACGACATCGCCGACTACACCGCGATCAACCGGGACTACGGGACGATGCGCCAGTTCAAGCGCTTCGTCGAGGAGGCCCACGCACGGGGGCTGAAGGTCATCACCGAGCTGGTGATCAACCACACCTCGGATCAGCACGCCTGGTTCCAGCGCGCGGTCAAGGCGCCGCCGGGCAGCCCCGAGCGCGACTTCTACGTCTGGTCCGACACCCCGGAGAAGTGGCAGGACGTGCGCATCATCTTCGAGGACTTCGAGGCCTCGAACTGGACCTGGCACGGGGAGGCACAGCAGTACTACTGGCACCGCTTCTTCCACCACCAGCCGGACCTGAACTTCGACTCGCCCCTGGTCCAGCAGGCGGTCAAGGACGTGCTGGACTTCTGGGCGGAGACGGGCGTGGACGGGATGCGGCTCGACGCCATCCCCTACCTGTTCGTGCGCGACGGCACCAACGGCGAGAACCTGCCCGAGACCCACGCCTTCCTCAAGCAGCTGCGCAGCCACCTCGACCGTCACCCGGACCGGATGTTCCTGGCCGAGGCCAACCAGTGGCCCGAGGACGCCGCCGCCTACTTCGGCGACGGCGACGAGTGCCACATGAACTTCCACTTCCCCCTGATGCCGCGGCTGTTCATGGCCGTGGCGCAGGAGGATCGGTTCCCGATCGTGGACATCCTGCAGCAGACCCCGGAGATCGCCGAGGAGTCGCAGTGGGGGATCTTCCTACGCAACCACGATGAGCTCACGCTCGAGATGGTGACCGACGAGGAACGTGACTACATGTACCGCGCCTACGCGCGGGAGCACGACATGCGCGTCAACCTCGGCATCCGGCGCCGGCTCGCGCCGCTGCTCGGCAACGACCGCCGTCTGATCGAGCTGATGAACTCGTTGCTGTTCAGCCTGCCGGGTACGCCCATCCTCTACTACGGCGACGAGATCGGCATGGGCGACAACGTCTACCTCGGTGACCGCAACGGCGTGCGCACGCCCATGCAGTGGTCGAGCGACCGCAACGGCGGCTTCTCGCGCAGCAACCCCCAGCGGCTCTACCTGCCCACCATCATCGACCCCGAGTACCACGTCGAGTCGGTCAACGTCGAGGCCCAGCAGAACAACCCGCGCAGCCTGTTGTGGTGGATGAAGCGCATGATCGCCCTGCGCAAGCGGCATCGGGTCTTCGGTCGGGGTGATCTCACCATGCTCTCGCCCGACAACGCCAAGGTCCTGGCCTTCGTGCGCTCCTGGATCGATCCGGACACCGGCGGTGAGGAGCGTGTGCTCGTCGTGGCGAACCTGTCGCGTTACGCGCAGGCGTGCGAGCTCGATCTCGAGGACCACGCGGGCCGCTTCCCCGTCGAGCTGCTCGGTCGGTCCACCTTCCCCCGCATCACCGACCAGCCCTACCTGCTGACCATGGGGCCGTACCAGTACCTGTGGTTCTCCCTCGAGCGTGACCCGGCCAGCGTGACCCTGTCGAAGCTGCCGGAGTTCGCCGGTGACGCCGCGATCGATCAGGAGGACGAGGTGGCACTGCCCGAGGTGACCGTGTCCGGCGAGTGGACGGCGCTGCTGCGCGGCCCCGGACGGGGACGCCTGGAAGCCGTGCTGCCCGACGTGCTCCAGCGCCAGCGCTGGTTCGGCGGCAAGGCCCGGACGGTGCGCGCGACCTCGATGGTCCACGCGATCCCCGTCGGCCCCAAGGACAGGCCCGCGCTGCAGGTGTTGATCATCGAGGTCGAGTACGTCGAGGGTGAGCCCGAGACCTACGTCGTGCCCGTGACCTTCGCCGAGGGCGAGGAGGCCGGCCGCCTGCTCGCGGTGCAGCCGAACGCCGTGCTGGCCACGGTCAAGGGGCAGGGCGCCAAGGCCAGCTCCGGTGTGTTGGTCGACGCACTGACCGACGCCGACGCCCAGCGCGCGCTGCACCAGGCCATGGCCAAGCAGCGTCGTCACGAGGGACCGAGCGCCAGCCTGGTCGGCTCGCGTACCGAGGCCTTCGACCGCGAGGTCGACAACGCCGAGGTCGATGCCCACCTGCTCAGAGGGGAGCAGTCCAACACCTCGGTGCTGTTCGGGGACGCGACCCTGATGAAGGTGCTGCGCCGGCTCGAGGACGGGGTCAGTCCCGATGTCGAGGTCGGTGCACACCTCGACCGGTTCGAGACCGTCCCGGCCGTCGTGGGCTCCCTGGACGTCGAGGCGGGCCGCTCCTCGACCCCGCGCACCCTGGCGATGTTCCAGCGTTTCGTCCCCAACGAGGGCGACGCCTGGTCGCTGACCCTCGATGAGCTCGGCCGCTTCGCCGAACGGGTGGTCTCCGACCCCGACGGGGCCGTGCCCGGCCGCCTCAAGCACGCCAACGATCCCCTCGCGCTGGCCACGAGCCGGAGCGCGGTGCCCGAGAGCGCCCACGTGGCCATCGGCCCCTTCCTGGCCAGCGCCCACCTGCTGGGGGTGCGCACCGCCGAGCTGCACGTGGCGCTGTCCGACGACCGCGGGGATCCCGCCTTCACCCCCGAGCCCATGACCCGGCTGAGCCAGCGCAGCCTGTACCAGTCGATCCGCAACGCCCTGCGCCTGGGGCTGCGCGCCGCCGGTCGCGAGGCCCGCACCCTCTCCGACCCGCAGCTCGCGGCCGAGGTCCAGCGCATCGTGGCAGCGGAGGCGGAGCTGCTCGAACGGCTCAAGGCCCTGACCTCCGCCCCGATCTCCGCCACCCGGATCCGCACCCACGGCGACTACCACCTCGGACAGGTGCTCTCCACCGGGCGTGACTTCGTGATCATCGACTTCGAGGGCGAGCCGGCACGTCCGCTGGGGGAGCGGCGTCTGAAGCGCTCGCCCCTGCGCGACGTGGCGGGGATGCTGCGCAGCTTCCAGTACGCCACGTCCTCGACCCTGCGCGATCAGGTGGACCGCGGCCTGGTCACCCCCGACCACCCGAACCACGAGCTGTTGACGGCGTGGCTCGACCGGTGGTTGACGTGGGTGAGCGCGGCCTTCCTCGGCGGCTACCTCGAGGTGGCCGCCGACCAGCCCTTCGTCCCCGACGATCCCGACCACCTGCGCCTGCTGCTCGACGCGTTCCTGCTCGAGAAGGCGGTCTACGAGCTCGGCTACGAGATGAACAACCGACCCACATGGGTCTCGATCCCGCTCGCCGGGATCGCCCAGGTCCTCGACCGCGAGGAGACACGATGACCCGCCCGACCTCCCCCATCACCGACGACGATCTGTTCCTGTTCAACGAGGGGACCCACCTGCGCCTGTGGGAGAAGCTCGGTGCCCACCCGGCCACCGACGCCGACGGCGTCACCGGCGTGCACTTCGCGGTGTGGGCTCCCAACGCGCGCGAGGTCACGGTCATCGGCGACTTCAACGGCTGGGACCGGCGCTCCGCCGAGGGACGCATGGCAGCCCGCGCCGTCAGCGGGATCTGGGAAGCGTTCATCCCCGGCGCGCAGGTCGGCGACGGCTACAAGTACCACATCGTCTCCCACGTCGACGGGACCGCGGTCGACAAGTCCGACCCCTACGCCGTCCATGCCGAGACGCCACCGCACACCGCCTCCAAGGTGTGGGACCTGGCCTACGAGTGGGACGACGCGCAGTGGATGGCCGACCGTGGTGCGCGCCAGGGCCTGGACGCCCCCATGGCGATCTACGAGCTGCACCTCGGCTCCTGGCGGCGCCGGGACGACGGCTCGGGTCCGCGACCGTTGACCTACCGGGAGCTCGCCGACCCGCTCATCTACCACCTCGAGGCGATGGGCTTCACCCACGTCGAGTTCCTCCCGGTGATGGAGCACCCCTTCTACGGTTCGTGGGGCTACCAGTGCACCGGCTTCTTCGCCCCCACCTCGCGGTACGGCACCCCCCAGGACCTCAAGTACCTCATCGACCGACTGCACCAGGCCGGCATCGGTGTCATCCTCGACTGGGTGCCGAGCCACTTCCCCACCGACGAGTTCGCTCTGGGTGACTTCGACGGCACCCACCTCTACGAGCACGCCGACCCCCGCCAGGGCTTCCATCCCGACTGGTCCAGCTACATCTTCAACTACGGCCGCAGCGAGGTGGTGGCGTTCCTGCTGTCCTCGGCGATGTTCTGGCTCGAGGAGTACCACGTCGACGGTCTCCGGGTCGACGCGGTGGCGTCCATGCTCTACCTCGACTACTCGCGTGAGGACGGGGAGTGGGTCCGCAACATCCACGGCGGCAACGAGAACCTCGAGGCCATCGAGTTCCTGCGACGGTTCAACACCGAGGTGTTCGCGCGGTTCCCCGACGTGCAGACCTTCGCCGAGGAGTCGACCTCGTGGCCGATGGTCTCACGCCCGACCTACCTCGGTGGGCTCGGCTTCGGGTTCAAGTGGGACATGGGGTGGATGCACGACACCCTGTCGTTCTTCCAGCACGATCCGATCCACCGCAAGTACCACCACGACCAGCTCACCTTCCGGTCGGTCTACGCCTACTCGGAGAACTACGCCCTGCCCCTTTCCCATGACGAGGTGGTCCACGGCAAGGGCTCGTTGATCGGCAAGATGCCGGGTGACACCTGGCAACGCTTCGCGAACCTGCGGGCGTTGTACGGCTACATGTTCACCACGCCGGGCAAGAAGCTGCTGTTCATGGGCTCGGAGTTCGGCCAGTGGTCGGAGTGGGCCCACGAACGCTCCCTGGACTGGCACCTGTTCGACGGCGATCCCCAGCACCGTGCCCTGCTGCACTGCCTGCACGACCTCGCGCTGCTGTACCGCCAGACGCCGGCGCTGTACGAGGGCGACTGCGAGCCCTTCGGGTTCGAGTGGCTCGACGGCAGCGACTGGCAGAGCTCGGTGATCAGCTACCTGCGCCGTGCCCGCGACGGCGCGTCCGCGCTGGTGGTGGCCAACCTGACGCCGATGGTGCGGGAGAACTACCGGGTCGGTCTGCCCCACGGCGGCCACTGGGTGGAGTCGTTCAACAGCGACGCGGTGGAGTACGGGGGCTCCGGGGTCGGCAACCTCGGTGGGATCGACGCGTTGCCGCACCCCTTCCACGGGCGCTCGCACTCGGCGGTCATCACCCTGCCGCCGATGTCGGTGGAGGTGTTCCTCCCCGAGGAGTGAGCGGTGGGGGCCGGGGCCGGCCGTCAGCCGCCCCACGGACGTTCGACGCTCCCGCTGGCCGCGGTGCGTCGCACAGTCGCTCCCGCTGGCCGCGGTGCGTCGCGTAGTCTGTAGGGGTCGGCTCCCGCCGTCGCGACCCGGCCCCGGTGGCCACGTCCCACCTCGACCCGAACCCGCCCGGAGCACGTGTGCAACGCTTCATCTGTGTCCACGGGCACTTCTACCAGCCGCCACGCGAGAACCCGTGGTTGGAGCTGGTCGAGCACCAGCCTGCGGCCTACCCCTACCACGACTGGAACGAGCGGATCACCGCCGAGTGCTACGACCCCAACACCCGTGCCCGCATCCTGGACCGCTACGGCCGCATCACGCAGCTGGTGAACAACTACGCCCGGATCAGCTTCAACGTCGGCCCCACGCTGCTGTCGTGGATGGAGGAGTTCGCTCCCGGGACCTACGTCTCGATCCTGGCGGCCGACCAGCGCAGCCGCGAGCGGTTCGGTCACGGCTCGGCGCTCGCGCAGGTCTACAACCACGCCATCATGCCCCTGGCGAACCCGCGGGACGCCCGCACCCAGGTGCTGTGGGGCGTGCGTGACTTCACCACGCGTTTCGGCCGCGCACCCGAGGGGATGTGGCTGGCCGAGACCGCCGTCGACGACGCCACCCTGGAGCTGCTGGCCGCGCAGGGGGTGCGCTTCACCGTGCTCTCCCCCTACCAGGCGGCGCGCGTGCGACCGACCGGCGAGCACAGCTGGCAGGATGTCACCGGCGGCCGTGTCGACCCGACGATGCCCTACCGCGTCCACCTGGCGTCGGGCGCGAGCATCGACGTGTTCTTCTACGACGGCCCCCTGTCCCAGGGGGTGGCCTTCGAGGGCCTGCTGATCGACGGCCGTCGCTTCGCCGATCGCCTGCTCCAGGGCTTCAACGGTCGTAGCGCACCCCAGCTGGTCAACATCGCCACCGACGGCGAGTCCTACGGTCATCACCACCGTCACGGCGAGATGGCACTGGCCGCGGCACTCGAGCGGCTCGAGGCCCGCGACGATGTCGAGCTCACCAACTACGCCGCCTACCTCGCGGCCCATCCGCCCACCCACCAGGTCGAGGTGGTGCAGGCCAGCTCGTGGAGCTGCGCGCACGGGGTGGAGCGGTGGCGCTCCGACTGTGGCTGCGCCAGCGAGTCCGGTGGCCACCAGCGCTGGCGCGCACCGCTGCGCGCCGGGCTGGACGAGCTCAGCGCGGCGCTGGCCGAACGCTACGAGCAGGCCGCCGGTGCGCTCCTGGACGATCCCTGGGCGGCCCGTGACGACTACGTCGAGGTGATCCTCGACCGTGCCGGGGCCGCGGGCCCGTTCCTCGCCCGTCACGCGCGCCGCCCGCTCGACGCGGCGGACACCGTGCGCGCGCTGAAGCTGCTCGAGCTCCAACGCCACGCGCTGCTGATGTTCACCAGCTGCGGCTGGTTCTTCGAGGACCTGGCGCGGCCCGAGCCCGTGCAGGTCCTGCGCTACGCCGCCCGGGCCATCCAGCTGGCCCAGGACCTGGGCCTGGGCGAAGGGCTCGAGGAGCGGTTCGTGGCCCAGCTGGCCCGGGCGGAGTCCAACGACCCACGCTACGTCGACGGTCGGGAGATCTACGACCTGCTGGTACGGCCGGGGATCATCGACCTGGAACAGGTCGCCGCGCACTTCGCCATCTCCAGCCTGTCGGAGAGCTACGGCGAGGCGGAGCGCATCGGTGCCTACGAGGTGCTGCGCGAGCACGAGGACCGCGGTCGTGCGGGCCGGGCCCAGCTCGGTGTCGGACGGCTGACGGTCACCTCGCTGGTCACCACCGCCGAGGCCACCTTCGAGTACGCCGTCCTCCACCTCGGTGACCACAGCTTCGTGTGCGGGGTCCGTCCACGGGGGGCCGCGGTGGACGAGCAGGCCCTGCGCGAGGAGCTCGACCGCCACTTCCAGACCGCCGACTTCCCGGCCGTGATCCGCGCCATCGACCACCACTTCCCCGGCGAGCCCTACACCCTGCGGGACCTGTTCCGCGACCAGCAACAGCGGATCCTCGACCGCGTGTTGGCGGCCACGATGGAGGAGGTCGAGGCCTCCTACCGCGGCATCTTCCGCGGGCGGGCACCCCTGATGCGCTACCTCGCCGACCTCGATGCGGAGCTCCCCGCGCCCCTGCGCAGCGCTGCCGAGGTGGTGCTCAACGCGGAGCTGTCCTCCCAGCTGGGGACCACCGGCGCCGACCCCGCCCGCGTCGAGGACCTGCTGTCGGAGGCGGCGCGCTTCGGTGTCGAGCTGGACGACGACGGGCTGGCCCACACCCTGTCCACCTCCGTCGCCCGTATCGCCGCCCGGGTGGCCGAGCTGCTCGCCGGCGGGGCGGAGCCGATGACCACCTTCGAGCCGCGACACGCCGGCACCCTGCAGCGGGTACGGGACCTGATCGAGGTGGTGGACCTGGTCCCCTTCGAGGTCGACCTGACCCCGGCGCAGGACGTGCTGTGGCGGCTGGTCACCGAGCACCACGCCGGCCTCGCCCGGCGGGCCGGCGCCGGCGACGCGGCGGCGACGAGGTGGCTGGAGGAACTGACCCGGGCCGCCGTCGCGCTGGACGTCGCACTGCCGACACCACCGCCTGCTGTCGAGGCCACCGGCTGACCGACACCCGGTCGGCGGGACCACCCGTGCAGGCCGGCGCCGTACCGCCGGATGCGGGTGGCGGTGCGGGATACCCGCCCCCGCAGTGGCCGCAGCGAAGGGATGACCGATGGACACCAGCCAGCCGACACCGCCCCCGTTGCCGGACCATGTGCTCGGCGTGCGCGCGGACGATCCCGCCGCCATCGACCCCGTCAGCGCTCCCGGGGCGGTCGCGCAGGGCGCCGCACCGGCCCCGGCGGTACTGGACCCGAGCCGCACGGCAGCAGGGAGCCCACCCGGGCTCGGTGTGCGGTGGTTGGGTGACGGCAGGGCCCAGGCCGTGGTGTGGGCCCCGCGTGCCGCGGCGGTCGAGGTCGTGGTCGATCCGGAAGGTGCGGCCCGCACGGTGCCCCTGGCCCCGGGGCACCACGGTTACTTCGCGGGCACGCTCACCGACGTCGCGCCCGGCACCCGGTACCGCTACCGCCTCCACACCGGCGACGGCGATCACCTCGACCGCGCCGACCCGGCGTCGCGCGCGCAGCCGCAGGGCCCGCTGGGGCCGTCGGCGATCGACGCGTGGCAGGAGTTCGTGTGGACCGACGCCGGCTTCCGGTCCCCGCCGCTCCACGAACAGGTGGTCTACGAGCTCCACGTCGGCACCTTCACGCCCACGGGCACCTTCGAGGCCGTGATCGAGCGGCTCGACCACCTCGTCGAGCTCGGCATCACCACCATCGAGCTGCTGCCGGTGTGGCAGTTCTCGGGCGGTCGCAACTGGGGCTACGACGGGGTGCTGCCCTTCGCCGTGCAGGACACCTACGGCGGGGCCGAGGGGCTGCGCCGGCTGGTCGACGCCGCGCACGCGCGCGGGCTGGGGGTGTGGCTCGACGTCGTCTACAACCACGTCGGTCCCGAGGGCAACCACCTCGACGACTTCGGTCCCTACCTCACCGAGCAGCGCGGGACCCCGTGGGGACCTGGGCTCAACACCGACACCGAACACGCCGACGGGGTCCGCCGGTGGGTGGTCGAGCATGGCATCGCCTGCGTGCGCGAGCTCCACCTCGACGGCTTCCGCCTCGACGCGGTGCACGGCATCGTGGACACCTCGGCGGTGCACCTGCTGGAGGAGTTCACCCGCGCGGTCAAGGCCGAGGGTGCCCGCCTGGGCAAGCCGGTCCACGTGATCGCCGAGTCCGACCTGTGCGACCCGCGGCTGGTCCGCGACGTCGCCGCCGGCGGGTACGGCATGGACGCGCAGTGGGCCGACGACTTCCACCACGCCGTCCACGTGGCCCTGACCGGTGAGCGCGACGGCTACTACGTCGACCACGACGGCCTCGCCGACCTCGTCCCGATGCTGCGCGACCGTTACGTGCACGCGGGTCGCTACTCCGCGCATCGCAAGCGGACCGTGGGCCGACCGGCACGCGACGTGCCCTACGACCGGTTCGTGGTGTGCGTGCAGAACCACGACCAGGTCGGCAACCGCATGCTGGGCGAACGGCTGACCGCGCTCACCGACCGTGGCGGGCTGGAGGTGGCGGCCGCTGCGCTGTTGACCTCGCCCTACGTGCCGATGCTGTGGATGGGGGAGGAGTACGCCGAGCCCGCACCCTTCCAGTACTTCGTCTCCCACACCGATCCGGACCTGGTCGAGGCCGTGCGCACGGGCCGGCGTGAGGAGTTCGCCGCCTTCGCCTGGCAGGGCGCCGCGCCCGACCCGCAGTCGGAGGCGACCTTCCACCGTTCCACCCTCGACCTCGACCTCGCCCACGACGGCGGCGCGCACCAGGACATGTTCGCGCTCTACCGTGAGCTGATCGCCCTGCGCCGTGCGCTGCCCGTGCTGCACGACCCGGCAGGACACGACGTCGCCGCCACGCTGGTGCCCGGCGCGCAGGCCATCGCGCTCCACCGCGCCGGGCCGCTGGGTGAGGTGGTGGTCGCCATCAACGCCGAGCAACGCGGTGTCGAGGCCGTGGTGGCGCACGCGCCCGGCCCGTGGCAGGAGCGCTTCTCGACCGCCGCCCGCCACCACGGCGGTCGCGACCCCGCCGGCGCACCGCGCGAGGGCCCGGCGTCGGGCGCCGGCGTGGCCACCACCGGGGGCGCCGGCGTGGCCACCACCGGGGGCGCCGGCGTGGCCACCACCGCGGGCGCCGGTTCGCTGACCATCCCGCTGTCGCCCCGCAGCGTGCGCGTGCTCGTGCGTGCGGGCACGATCGAGAGGAGCACCCGATGAAAACCGAGCTCTGGCCCGGTCGTGCCTACCCGCTGGGTGCCACCTTCGACGGCTTCGGCACCAACTTCTCCGTCTTCTCCGAGGTGGCGGAGAAGGTGGAACTGTGCATCTTCCACACCAAGACCCGTGAGGAGCGCATCCCGCTGCCCGAGGTGAGCGGTTTCGTGTGGCACGGCTACGCCCCCGACATCGCGCCGGGCACCCGCTACGGCTTCCGGGTCCACGGGCCCTACGAGCCGGCCAAGGGCCTGCGGTGCAACCCCCACAAGCTGCTGCTCGATCCCTACGCCAAGACCGTCGTGGGCGGCCTCAACTGGGACGAGGCGATCTTCGGCTACCGCTTCGGCAACCCCGACGGCCCGATGAACACCAAGAACTCCGCCCGGCACGTGCCCCGCGCCGTGGTCACCCAGCCCTTCTTCGACTGGGGCAACGACGCCTCGCCACGGACGCCGATGCACGAGACGGTGATCTACGAGGCCCACGTCAAGGGTCTGACGATGCGCCACCCCGCGGTGCCCGAGCACCAGCGCGGGACCTACTCCGGGCTCGCGCACCCCGCGGTGGTCCAGCACCTGGTCGACCTCGGGGTCACCGCGATCGAGCTGTTGCCCGTGCACCGCTTCATCCACGAGCACCACCTCGTCGAGCAGGGGCTGAGCGACTACTGGGGCTACAACACCATCGCCTTCCTCGCACCGCACAACGAGTACGCCTCGGTCGAGGCCGAGCGGGTCGTGCCCGAGTTCAAGCGGATGGTCCGCACGCTGCACGAGGCGGGCATCGAGGTGATCCTCGACGTGGTCTACAACCACACCGCGGAGGGCAACCACCTCGGACCCACCCTGAGCCTGAAGGGCTTCGACAACCAGGCCTACTACCGGCTGATGGACGACGATCCCCGCTACTACATGGACTACACCGGCACCGGCAACTCCATGAACATGCGCCACCCCCATGTGCTGCAGTTGATCATGGACAGCCTGCGGTACTGGGTCGAGGAGATGCACGTCGACGGCTTCCGCTTCGACCTGGCCTCGACGCTGGCCCGCGAACTGCACGACGTGGACCGGCTGTCGACCTTCTTCGAGGTGATCCAGCAGGACCCGGTCATCAGCCAGGTCAAGCTGATCGCCGAGCCCTGGGACATCGGCGAGGGGGGCTACCAGGTCGGCAACTTCCCACCGCTGTGGTCGGAGTGGAACGGCGCCTACAGAGATACCGTGCGCGACTTCTGGCGGGGGGTGGACGAGACCGTCCCGGAGTTCGCCGCACGTTTCACCGGTTCCTCGGATCTCTACCAGTCCGACCGGCGGCGGCCCAGCGCCTCGATCAACTTCGTCACCGCCCACGACGGGTTCACCCTGCGGGACCTGGTGTCCTACAACGACAAGCACAACGAGGCCAACGGCGAGGACAACCAGGACGGCACCGACGACAACCGGTCCTGGAACTGCGGTGTGGAGGGCGAGACCACCGACCCCGATGTGCTGCGGCTGCGCGCGCGTCAGCAGCGCAACCTGCTGACCACCCTGTTGCTCAGCCAGGGTGTGCCCATGCTGCTCGGTGGGGACGAGATCGGGCGCTCCCAGGGCGGCAACAACAACGGCTACGCCCAGGACAACGAGATCTCCTGGTTCGACTGGGCCGATATCGACCACGACCTGCTGGCCTGGACCCAGGACCTGATCGAGCTGCGCAACCAGCACCCGGTGTTCCGCCGCAAGCGCTTCTTCGAGGGCCGCACGGTCCGCGGCGAGCGGTTCAGCGACATCGCGTGGCTGACCCCCGACGGGGAGCTGATGTCCGACGAGCACTGGGAGTCCGGGTTCGCGAAGTCGCTGCAGATCTTCCTCAACGGCGCCGGGCTGGCCAGCCGCGACCAGCGGGGGATGCTGGTGGAGGACGAAGCCTTCCTGCTGCTGATCAACGCCCACTACGAACCGCTGACCTTCACTCTGCCCCCGGAGGGCCCGAGCGCCCCCTTCGAGGTGGTCCTCGACACCGACGAGCGGCGGCTGCGGGCGCCCGACGACGCGCTGGAGCTCGTCGGGCTCGGCGATACGCGTGAGGTGCCCTCCCGCGGGATGGTCCTGCTGCGCGGGCACCGTGAGGAACGGCTATGAGCGGACCGGCCACACACCCGATCCCGGGCACCGGACCGCCCGAACGGCCGGTCCGTGCCACCTACCGGTTGCAGCTGCACGACGGCTTCACCTTCGCCGACGCCGAGCAGGTGGTACCGCGCCTCGCCGAGCTCGGCATCAGCCACCTCTACCTGTCGCCGTCGCTGGAGGCCGTGCCCGGCTCGATGCACGGCTACGACGTGATCGACCCCACCCGGATCCGTGCCAGCTTCGGCGGTGCCGCCGGGCTGCGCCAGCTCGCAGCGACCGCGCACCGGGCCGGTCTCGGGCTGATCCTCGACATCGTCCCCAACCACGTCGGCCTGGTCAGTCCCGCCAACCCCTGGTGGTGGGACGTGCTGGCCCACGGCCCCGACGGGCGGTACGGCCGACACTTCGACATCCACTGGCAACCCGGCGCCCACGGCCAGCCGACCCTGCTGCTGCCGGAACTCGGTGAACGGCTCGACGACGCGCTCAGCGGCGATGTCCTGCAGCTCGCCCACGTCGAGGACGACCGCGAGCCGTCCTGGCGGGTGGTCTACTACGACCACGCCTGGCCGGTGACGCCGGGCAGCCTGCGCGCCTGCGGGCTCGATCCCGCCGCGGTGACCGCCACCACCGCTGCCTGCCGTGAGGACCGCGAGCGGCTGCGCGCCCTGCTGGCGCGCCAGCACTACCGGCTCGGCTACTGGCGTCGTGCCAACGCGGAGCTGGATCACCGCCGCTTCTTCGACATCGACACCCTCGGTGCGGTGCGGGTCGAGGATCCGGAGGTGTTCGCCGACGTCCACGCCGCCGTCCTGCCGCTGATCGCCGACGGCACCCTCGACGGGCTGCGTATCGACCACCCCGACGGTCTGGCCGACCCGGTGGGCTACCTCCACGATCTGCGCGCCGCCGTCGGCGACGACACCTACATCGTGGTGGAGAAGATCCTCGAGCATGGTGAGCGCTTCCGGGACGGTTGGCCCGTGGCCGGCACCGTGGGCTACGAGCTCGCCGCGCCGACCCTGGGGGTGCACCTCGACCCGGCCGCCGGCCCCATCCTCGACGAGTTCCAGGCACGCCTGACCGGCACCACCCTGCACCGCGAGGAGCTGGTGGACGACGCCAAGCGCACGGCGCTGGCGAGCTTGTTCGGGGCCGAGCAGGAGCGGGTGGCGACCTTGGCTGCCGCCGCGCTGGGCCGTCCCGTGGACGAGTTGCAGGCCGCGATCGCCGAGCTGGTCGTGGTGTGGCCCGTCTACCGCACCTACCTGCGGCCCGGCCGCGAGGCGGTCGACCCCCGCGACCGCGCCGTGGTGGACCACGCCCTGGCCCGGGCCGCCGCCCGCGCCCCGGCGCAACGTGCGACGCTGGACGCGATCGCGGGGTTGTTGCTCGGTGGCCGCGACGATGCGGCAGCGGTCGATTTCATCACCGCCTTCCAGCAGCTCACCGGCCCCGCCGTGGCCAAGGGCTTCGAGGACACCGTCCTCTACCGCGACCTGCGCTGCACCGCCGTCAACGAGGTGGGCGCCGATCCCGGTGTCCTGGGGGCCTCGGTCGCCGAACTGCACGGCCTCCACGTCGAGGTGGCCGACCATCGACCGTCCACGATGCGCCTGTCCTCGAGCCACGACACCAAGCGCAGCGAGGACGTGCGTGCCCGACTGGCCGTGTTGGCGCAGCGACCGGGGTGGTGGGTCGCCACCGCGGACCGCCTCGATGCGCTCGCCGGGGGTGCCCGGACGCGCCGCGACGCGCACCCGGACACCTGGCCCCTGAAGGTCCATGAGCACCTCGCCTGGCAGACCGCGGTCGGGACCTGGCCGATCGGTCCGCAGCGGCTGATCGACTACCTGGTCAAGGCCGCGCGGGAGGGCAAGCACGCCACCAACTGGCTCACGCCCGACACCGGGTACGAGCAGGCCCTGACCCACTACGCCGAGGTGCTGACCACCGACCCTGCGCTGGTGGCCGCCCTCGAGGACGCCGTCACGGCGGTGACCGCCCCGGCGGCCGTCACGGCCTTGGCGATGACCCTGACCAAACTCACCGGCCCCGGGGTGGCCGACACCTACCAGGGCACGGAGCTGTGGGACCGCTCACTGGTCGATCCCGACAACCGACGGCCTGTGGACCACGGGGCACTCGCCGCCCTGAGCGCCGAGCTCGACGCGTGGCAGCCCGGGCCCGAGGTGGCTCAGGCGTTGGTCGCCGACGCCGCCGACGTGGCGGGTGGTCGCGGTCTCGCCAAGCTGTGGGTCACACGCCAGGCGTTGCGCCTGCGGGATGCCCGCCCCGACCTGCTGGCGCCCGGTGCCGGCTACGCGCCACTGTGGGCCCGCGGCCGTGACGCCCACGCGGTGTGGGCCTGTGTCCGCGGTGGCGCAGCGGTGGCCATCGCACCCTGTCGGGCGGGACAGCTCGCGGGCACGCTCGGTGCCCTCGACCTGGGTGACACCGTGTTGTCGATGCCCGCGGGCAGCTACCACGACGTCCTGGCCGGCCGACGGGTGACCGGTGGGACGCACCGGGTCAGCGAGCTGCTCGCCGGGTTCCCCGTCGCGCTGTACGTCAAGGAGTAGGCCGTGGACCGCCAACAGCTCGAGGCCCTGGGCATCTGGACCAGCTACCACGATGCCTTCGGCAACCGCTACGAGCTCGACGAGGACGCTGCGGCGCAGCTGCTGGCCGCCATGGACGTCGCCCCCGGCACGCCGGTGCCGGACGGTCGCGACGCCGTGCTGGTCACCGGCCCGCACCGCGGTGCCTGGGTCCCGGCCGGCGAGCTCGAGTACGAGGACGGCAGCCGTATCCGGGTCGACGGCCCCCTGCCCGCCGACCTGCCGCTCGGCTACCACCAGCTGCACCGTGACGACGGTGTGACCACCACGATCATCTCCAGCCCCGGACGGGCACCCAGCCACCCGGAACGGATCTGGGGGTTCGCCGTGCAGCTCTACAGCGTGCGTTCGCGCCGCAGTTGGGGGGTGGGTGACCTCGCCGACCTCGAGACCCTGGCGCGGTGGTCCGAGGAGGTCGGTGCACGCACCCTGCTGGTCAACCCCCTCGACGCGGTGGTCCACGACGCCGACCGTGAGGAGAGCCCCTACTTCCCCTCCTCACGCCGCTTCCGTGACCCCCTCTACCTCGCCGTCGACCAGGTCCCCGGTGCGCAGGAACTCGGCGCCGAGGAGCTGCAGCGGCTGCGCGACCTGGCCCACGGCGATGGCCGCAGGATCGACCGCTCCCGGGTGGTCGACGCCAAGCTGGCGGCCCTCGAGCAGCTGTGGGAGCGGCGGGGCTGCCGCGAGGAGGACCCGCGCTACACCGCCTTCGTCACCGAGCACGGCGAGTCGCTGCAACGCTTCGCCACCTTCGAGACCCTCAGCGAGCTGCACGGCGGCGGCTTCCGTCGCTGGCCCGAGGAGCTGCGCGATCCCGCCGCTCCCGCGGTCGCGGAGGCGGCGGAGCGCCACGCCGGGCGGCTGGCCTTCCACACCTGGCTGCAGTGGCTGTTGGACGAGCAGCTCCGTGCGGCGGGCGCGGCGGCGCCGCTGATGCGCGATCTGCCGATCGGTGTCGATCCGGAGGGCGCCGACGCCTGGGAGTGGCAGGACGTGCTCGCCACCGACACCACCGTCGGCGCGCCCCCCGACGAGTTGGGCCCGGAAGGCCAGGACTGGCTCGTACCGGCCTTCGTGCCCTGGAAGCTCCGCGAGGTCGCCTACCGCCCCATCGTCGAGACCCTGCGCTCGGCCTTCCGGCACGCCGCAGCGTTGCGTATCGATCATGTCCTGGGGCTGTTCCGCCTGTTCTGGATCCCGCCCTCGGGCCCGCTGTCGGGTACCTACGTCGACCAGGACCGCGGTGCGCTGCTGGACATCCTCGCGCTCGAGGCGCACCGTGCGGGCGCCTACGTGGTAGGTGAGGATCTGGGGACCGTCATGGACGGGGTACGCGAGGAGCTGGTGGGGCGCGGGATGCTGCGCTACCGGGTGCTGTGGTTCGAGCAGCAGGAACCCCGCGAGTGGGACCGCTACGGCCTGGGTTCGATCACCACCCACGACCTGCCCTCCGTCGGTGGCCTGTGGACCCGCGCCGAGGTGGAGGTGCTGCGTGAGGTGGGTGCCAATGTGGACACCGAACGGATCGAGCGGATGCGCGACGACCTGGCCGAGCGTGCCGGCGTCGACACGGACGCTGACGTGGCGCAGGTGTGCGTGGCAGCGGCGCGGCTGCTCGGCGGTGCCGGCTGCGACGTGGTGGTGGCCCAGCTCGAGGACGCGCTCGGTACCACCCATCGCATCAACGTGCCCGGCACCAACGCCGAGGACCGCCCCGACAACTGGAGCATCCCGCTGCCGGTGCTGCTCGATGACATCCCGTCGCACGACACCGCGCAGCAGGTGACCGCCGCGTTGCGTGAGGCCCGGCCGCGGTAGTGGGGGGCCGGCGCCCACGCGCAGCGGCGCGGTGCCGGCTCAGGAGCTGTGGGTGGGAGGCGGTAGCTGACGGTCGGGCACCAGCTCGAAGTGCATCCCGTCGGGCACGGGCCACCGTCCACCCCAGGTGAAACCATGGCGCGCCATCACCTCCACCACCTCGGGGGCGATGGAGGGTTCGGCGCCGTAGTGGTTGCCCTGCACGTTGAGGTCCACCGCGATCCCCCAGGCATGGCTCGACAGGGCACCACTACCCGCGGTGCGTGGCGCCCAGCACCCACCGAAGTCCTCGCCGTCCACCAGGGCGGCCATGCCGCGGTCGACGAGCTCGGTCATCGCCGCGGTCAGCGGTGCGATCACGGCCTCGTGACACTCGACCTCGCCGAGGAGCGGGACCTCGGCGATCGTGTGGTGCGCCCGCAGCCAGGACGCACCCTGGCGGACCCAGCGGTTCGGCCCCTCGCTGATGGCGAACTCCCCGAAGTGGGCCTTCAGGCGTGCCGGCGGCAGCACCCGGGCCGCGTGACGCAGCACCGGCACCTCGTCGCCGCGCACCGCGCTGAGCGGTGCCGCACCCAACGCGCCGCTGGGATCCACGGCGGCGAGCCGGTCGAGACGCGCCCAGCCCGCTGCCACCTCGGGGTCGGCGGTCCGGGCGAGCACCGCCCGGGCCGTGGTCACACCGAGGTCGGCGTGGATGCTCACGGCGATCTCCGCTGCACCGACGAGCCGGTCGTCCACCACGGCGACCACGGTCAGCTCCGTGCCGTCGCCCAGCTCGAGGACGCTGCCCGGTGCGAGCCCGCGGACCTGCGCGGACGAGGTGCTGAGCACCGCCTCTGCGGGGCCCAGGTCGTCGAGCGGGGTCTCGCCCATCACCTGGCCATAGGTGGCGGGATCGAAGGCCAGGACCTCCACGGGGAACCACCAGCCCGCCGGCAGCTCGTCGACCACCTGACCCGTCGCATCGCGGGTGCCGAGCAGCTGCAGGGTGGCCCCACGGATCACGGTGGTGGCCAGCACCCCGGGGTCGCGCCCGACGGCTGGCACGAGGCCGTCGGGGAGCCCGCCGACGCCGCCGATCGCCACGGTGTGCTCCCAGGCCACGGCCGTGCGTGCCTCCCCGTCGTCGCCGGAGCGCTGCTGCCCGGCTGGGTCACCGCCTGCGGCGGCGGCCTCGCCACCCCCGGCGGCAACCTCGCCACCCCCGGTGGCAACCTCGCCCGCGCCGCTGTTGGTGGCGTCTTTGGCGCCGGCGTCTCCGTCACGGTCGGAGCAGCCTGCGAGCAGCACAGCCACCACGAGCAGGACGGCCGCACGCAGCGGCGCGGACCGGGTGGTACCCGCGTGTGGTCGTGCCCACGTGCTGCCCATCGCCTGCCGTTCCTCGGGGGCGGTGTGGGGTGGCCACCGCGCACCTGATCGGGTGCACGGTGTGCCGTCGCGCACGTGGCCCCGTCAGCGCCGTGCTCCCGGCGGCGGAGACCATAGCCGGTGCCGCGTGCCCCGCGGGGTGGCCGGGCAGGATGGGACGCGATCCGCGTGCGCGGCTGATGGGCGCGTCGGTGCTCAGCGCGGCGTGGCGCGCGTGATGGGGGCGTCCGCGCTCAGCGCGGCGTGGCGCGGGTGCGGGCGCGGCTGACCTGCGCAGCGATCCACTGGCGGGTACCCGCGTCGATGTCCACCCAGGACACCCCGATCACCGACAGCAGCGGATGGCTGTGCTCGCGGATGTTGTGGACCCGCGCGGTGCCCTCGCCACCGGGCAGACGGCACCACACCAGGCTCTGTTCGGCGGGGCAGAGCTCGGTCTCGAGCACGATCGCGCCGCCGGTGACCGAGAGGTCCTCGAGCCGCGCGCCGGCGGTGCCTCCCGCCGTCCGCACCTCGATGGGGTGCGCGAAGGGCACCCGGACCGCGCCGCGGTGGACCTGTCGCCGGACCCAGCTGGGGATCAGCAGCGCGATGCGGTCGGGAGGGTCGACGGACGCCACGGGCGCGTGCCAGCGTCCGGCACCGCTGACGCACTCGACCTCCTCGTCCAGTTCGGGCAGGGGCCGCCCGGGCAGCACCGGTTGCAGGATGACCTGGTCATCGGTGGTCTCGATGGCGCGGTAGGCCTGCCCCTCGGGTACCGCCTTGGCGACGAGGGTCACGTGGCGACCGAGGATGTCGATGGCTGGATGCATGGGCCCCTCGTGTGCGGTCTGACGGAACCTGGCTGCGGTCGGCGCCGCGACGGGGCAGTCCATCGGTCCCGCCGTCGGGAGCGCAGGTAGTGGTCCATCGGCCGCTGCGGCCCGACCTTGAGTGGTGCGGCGGTCAGCGCCGTGCAGCGGGTCGAGGCCTGCAGCCGGCGGCACCGGGCGCGGTCGGCAGCACCGTGCGCGGCCGGCAGCACGCGCCGCTCAGCCGGCAGCACGCGCCGCTCAGCCGGCATCGCCCAGCTCGAGGATCGGAGCTGCCCGCAGCACCGGTCGAAGCGGTGCGCGCTGCTCGGTCGCGCGCAGGTCCGCCTCCTCCCGCACGGCCTGGCCGTAGACCTCGACCGTACGTCGTGCCACGGCCGACCAGTCGTAGCGATCGCGCGCGCGTGCCGTGCCGCGGCGCACCAGCTCGGCCGCCAGCTCGCGGTCGGTGAGCACCCGGGTGAGGGCCTCGGCCAGCTCGCCTGCGTCCTGCGGTGTGAAGGACAGCCCCGAGCCGTCGGCGACGATCTCGCGCAGGCCCCCCGTGTCGCCCACCACCACCGGCGTGCCGCAGGCCATGGCCTCCACGGCCACCAGCCCGAAGGGCTCGTAGATCGAGGGTGCCACGGCCACGTCAGCCGCCCCGAAGTGCAGGCGCAGCTCGCGGTCGGCGAGGAAGCCGGTGAAGCGCACGTGGCGCTGGAGCCGCAGACGGCGGACCTCACGCCGCAGCTGCTCGGAGTAGGTCCCGACCCCGGCCACGAACAGGCGGGTCGGCCCGACCCTGGCGCGGACCTCCTGCAGCGCCTCGAGGAGGGTGTGCACGCCCTTCTCGTACTCCAGGCGACCCGCGTAGAGGATCATCCGGGTCCGCGGACCGGTCAGCTCGCGTCGCATGGTCCGTGCCTGCGCCGGGTCGACGGCGAAGTCCCGCACGTCGACACCGTTGGGCACCACGTCCAGCTTGTCGGGCGGGAGTGCGAAGATCCGTTCGAGCTCGTCACGCATGTAGTGCGAGCACACGATCACGCGGCGGGCCTCGTAGGTGAGCCACCACTCCACCTGGTGGATCAGCTTGTTCATCGGTCCCGGGAGCCAGCCCTGGTGGCGGCCGTACTCCGTCGCATGGATGGTCGCGACCACGGGGACGTCCCAGGTCTCCTTCAGGCCCGCTGCGGCGTAGCCCACCAGCCAGTCGTGGGCGTGGACGACATCGAAGGGCCGCTCACGGAGCAACCGGCCCGCCACGGCCTGGATGCGGTTGTTGAAGGCCAGCACCCACGCCACCAGCTGGTCGAAGCCGATCACCGGTGGCGCCTCGGGCACACGCACGACGTGGACACCGTCCTCCACCGCATCGCGAACCGCCGGGGCGTCGGGCAGGTCCCGGGTCACGACGTGGACCTCGTGACCGTCGGCCGCCAGCGCCCGCGCCAGCGCACCGACGTGGCGGCCCAGACCGCCGACCACGTGGGGTGGGTACTCCCAGCTCAGCAGCAGGACGCGCACGACACCCTCAGTCCCGCGCCAGTTCGCGGTAGAGCGCAGCGGTCCGCTCGGCGATGGCGCTCCATGCGAAGGTGGACTCGACCCGTGCCCGCCCGGCGCGTCCCATCGCGCTCGCCCGGGCGGGATCGTCGACCAGGGCGTTGATGCCCTCCGCCAGGTCGCGGGCGAAGGTGGCCGGATCGGCGGGGCTGCCCATCGCGTCGTCACCGGGGCGCAGCGGCACGAGCGTGCCCGTCTCGCCGTCGACCACCACCTCGGGGATGCCGCCGACGGCGCTGGCGACCACCGCGGTGCCGCAGGCCATGGCTTCGAGGTTGACGATGCCGAAGGGTTCGTAGATCGAGGGGCACACGAAGACCCGTGCGTGGGTGAGGAACTGGATCACCTTGCGCCGCGGCAGCATCTCGTCGATCCAGATGATGTCGACGTCCGCGTCGGCGAGCTCGTCGACGCGGGTGCGGAACTCCGCGGCGATCTGGGCGGTGTCGGGGGCGCCCGCGCACAGCACCAGCTGGACCCCGGCCGGCAGGTGCGCGGCGGCATCGAGGAGGTGGACGACGCCCTTCTGGCGGGTGATGCGGCCGACGAAGACCACGCTCGGTCGTGCGGGGTCCACGCCGTGTTCGAGGAGAGCGTCGGTGCCGTGGTCCGCACGCCAGTCGTGCGGGTCGATGCCGTTGTGGATCACCCGCACCGTGGCGGGGTCGACCGCCGGGTAGGCGGTGAGCACGTCGCGCTTCATCCCCTCGGAGACGGCCACGACCGCGTCGGCGTGCTCGATCCCGGTGCGCTCGCAGAAGCTCGACAGGGCGTAGCCCCCGCCGAGCTGTTCCCGCTTCCAGGGCCGCAGCGGCTCCAGGCTGTGGGTGGTGACCACGTGGGGGATGTCGTGGATCAGCTTGGCGAGATGGCCGGCCAGGTTCGCGTACCAGGTGTGGCTGTGCACCAGGTCGACGCCTGCGACACCCGCCGCGATGAGCAGATCCGCGGAGACCGTCCTGAGCGCCGCCAGCTCCGGCGCGTCACCAGCCAGCGCATCCCACTCCCGGTAGCTGGCTGCCACCAGCGGATCGTCGCGCTGCGCACCGAAGGCGTGCACCTGCACGTCGACCAGGGGGGCCAGGGCCCGCGCCAGTTCGGCGATGTGCACGCCGGCTCCGCCGTAGACCTCCGGGGGGTACTCCTTGGTCAGCAACCCGACCTGTAGCTCGTTCATCCTGACGGCTTCCTCTCACCCAGGGGTGTTGCGGGGATCCTTCGCCGGGTCGGCCGAGGCACCTTCTGGCCGCGGCCGTCGCGCGCGCACGCCGGTGCTGCCATCCGCTCGTGTCACTGGTCGCATGTCCGCTCCGCGCCGCTCAGCTCGTCGGCACCACGTCGTGCTTGCCGATGACCACCACGCCGCCGTCGGAGACGTGGAAGCGCGCGCGGTCCGCCTCCGGGTCCACGCCGATCTGCACGTCCTCGGGGACCCGCACGCCCTTGTCGATGATGGCACGCCGGACGACCGAGCGGCGGCCGACGTCCACCCCCTGCAGCAGCACGCTGTCCTCCACCAGAGCGCCGGTGTGCACCTGCACGCCGGGTGAGAGCACGGAGCGGCGCACGGTGCCGCCGGAGACGACCACCCCGGCGCAGACCATCGAGTCCAGCGCCGTCCCACGCCGGTCGTCGAGGTCGAACACGAACTTGGCCGGCGGGGAGGGATCGTTCCAGGTCATGATCGGCCACCGGTTGTTGTACAGGTTGAAGACCGGGTGCACGGAGATCAGGTCCATGTGGGCGTCGTAGTAGGCATCGATCGTGCCCACGTCCCGCCAGTAGCCGCGGTCGCGGTGGGTGGAGCCGGGGACGTCGTTGTCCTTGGAGAAGTCATGGACGTTCGCGTCACCGCGCTCGACCATGTCGGGGATGATGTCACCACCCATGTCGTGGTTGGAACCGGCGCGCTCGTAGTCGCGCAGCACCGCCTCGACCAGCGCCTCGGTGGTGAACAGGTAGTTGCCCATGGAGGCGAAGACCTGGTTCGGGTCGTCGTCCAGCCCGACGGGATCGCTCGGCTTCTCGCGGAAGGCGGCGATGGTGCCGTCGGCGGCCGGCTCGATGATGCCGAAGGCGTGCGCCTGGTCGATGGGGACGCGCAGCCCGGCGACGGTGACCCCCTTGCCCGAGGCGATGTGGTCCTCGAGCATCAGCGAGGCATCCATGCGGTAGAGGTTGTCGGCGCCGAACACCGCGATGTAGTCGGGTGCCTCGTCGCGTATCAGGTTGAGGTTCTGGTAGATCGCGTCGGCGGAGCCGGTGAACCACCGCTGACCGTCGCGCATCTGTGCGGGCACCGAGGAGACGTAGTTGCCCAGCATCTGCGACATCCGCCAGGTCTTGGCGATGTGGGCGTTGAGGCTGTGGCTCTTGTACTGGGTCAGCACCGCGATCCGGCGGTACCCGGAGTTGACCAGGTTGGAGAGCACGAAGTCGATGAGCCGGTAGTTGCCGCCGAAGGGGACGGCGGGTTTGGCGCGATCGCGGGTCAGCGGCTGGAGACGGTTGCCCGCCCCTCCCGCGAGCACCAGGCTGAAGACGTTGGGGTTGCGGGCTGACATCGGTCCCTCCCACCGCGAAGTGGACGCCTCACCAGGCACGTCGGGCGCGGCGCCGCCGCGCAGCCGCCGCGGCGCCGGGGCCGTCATCGGGGCCCGACATCGACCCTAGTGAACGCGCACCGCAGGATGGTCGTCGCACCGGTGACGTGCGGACGGTGTGCCCGGCGCGGCGCCGCTCAGCCCCGGCGGACGCCGTAGCGCACGCCGTAGTCGTGGACCATCCGGTGGGTGGAGTAGACCGGTGACAGCAGCACCATCGCGTCCAGCGCCATGGTCAGCCAGCGTTGGGGCAGCCCGAGAGCGTCGCGGTCGTGGAAGGTGGGGACCACCTCCTCGGCCAGCAGCCGGTAGAGCTCCTGCGCGTCGGCGGCATCCCGGGCGGCGGGATCGGTGACCGGTGAGCGGTCGCCGATCGACCATCCGATGCCCTCCTCGGCCAGGGGTCCCTGGTCGCTGACGGCCTCGTCCCACCAGCCGTCGAGCACCGACAGGTTCAGCCCACCGTTCATCGCCGACTTCATCCCCGAGGTACCCGAGGCCTCCTTCGGCCGCAGGGGGGTGTTCAGCCACACGTCGCACCCCGAGGTGAGCAGGCCGCCGAGCGCGAGGTCGTAGCCCTCGACGAAGACCAGCCGGCCCTTCAGCCGCGGGTCCGTGGAGGCCTCCACCAGTTGGCGCAGCACCGCCTGGCCGTCGCGGTCCGCGGGGTGGGCCTTGCCGGCGACGATGATCTGCACGGGCCGGGCCTCGTTGCCCAGGATCGCCCCCAGCGCGTCCAGGTCGCGCAGCATGAGCGAGCCCCGCTTGTAGGTGGCGAAACGGCGGGCGAAGCCCACCGTCAGGGCCTCGGGGTCGAGCCCCTCCCCGCCGGCCGGCGCACCGGTGCGGGCCGCCCGTGCGGCCGTGCGGGCCCGGACCTCGGCGAGCAGGCGGCCGCGTGCACGCGTGCGCGCCTGCCACAGCACCTCGCGGTCGACCGTCCGTAGCAGCTGCCAGGCGGCCGCGTCGGTGCCGCGACGCCATCCGGGCACGTAGGCATCCAGCAGCGCGGCGATGTCCGGGCCCGTCCAGGAGGTGGGGTGGACGCCGTTGGTGACGTGGTCGATCGGTACCTGCTCGACGGGACGGTCGGGCCACAGGGAGGCGAACATCGACCGTGACACCTCGCCGTGCAGGCGTGCCACCCCGTTGGTCCGGCCGGCCAGCTGCAGCGCCAGCACGGTCTGGTTCCAGGTGTGGAAGTCGCCGCCGGTGGCCAGCGGCCACAGTCCCTCGAAGGCGATGCCGAGGTGGTCGGCGAGCGGCCGCAGATGGTACTCGGCGAGCCCGCGATCGAAGGTGTCGTGACCGGCGGGGACGGGGGTGTGGGTGGTGAAGTGCAGCTCGTCACGCAGCGCGGCGAGCGCGGCATCGAGGTCCTTGCCCGCCCGCCGGTGGACGCCGAGGCGCTCCAGACCGGCGAAGGCCGCGTGCCCCTCGTTGAGGTGGTAGACCGCCGGCTGGAGGCCGATCGCCGCCAGCATGCGCACACCGCCGACGCCGAGCACCAGCTCCTGGCGGATCCGGGTGTCCTTGTCCCCGCCGTAGAGGTGCCGGGTGATGTCGCGGTGGTGGGGGGCGTTGCCGTCGACGTCGGTGTCCAGCAGGAACAGCGGCACGCGCCCGACGGCGACGCGCCACGCCTGCACGGTCACGACGCCGTCGCCCATCGGTACCTCGACGGTGAGGCGCGCACCGAGCCCGTCGACCACCGGCGCCGCGAGGCTGTGTTCGAGGTCGTTGGGGGCGGGGTCGGCGTGCTGCTGTCCGGCGCCGTCGACGGTCTGGGTGAAGTAGCCGTCGCGGTAGGCGAGCCCGACGGCCACCAGCGGCAGGGCGAGGTCCGAGGCCGAACGCAGGTGATCGCCGGCCAGCACGCCCAGCCCACCGGAGTAGGTGTGGAGCGGATCGCTCAGGGCGAACTCCGCGGACAGGTAGGCGACGACGCGCTGGTCCGGGCCGAGGTCGGCAGCCCCTGCGAGCTCCCCGTCGAGGGCGGCGACCAGCCCGCGGACGCGATCCATGACCTCCGGATCGTGCGCCAGCTGCGTGAGCGCGGCATCGTCGAGGGCGTCCACGACCGCCAGGGGGTCGCGGCCGTCGACACCCTCCAGGGGCGCGGCGAGGTCGTGGAACAGCGCCCGCGTGGGCTGGTCGAAGAACCACCGCAGGTTGCGGGCGAGACGGTCGAGCTGCGCGCTCAGGGAAGCTGCGTCGTTCACGGTTCCGGTCCTCCGGGACAGCGACGTACCGCCCTACCGCACCGGCGGCCTGTGCCGGCGTGACACACGCGTCGTCATCGGGGCGAACGCGGGGCGAGTCTGCGGGCCCCACGCTACGACAGCGACCCCGCGCGCGCGAGCCCGCCACCTCGGTGGGTGGCCCTCCGGCCTTCCGGGTGGGTGGCCCTCCGG
>JAWLFQ010000010.1:14467-16265 GCA_041685505.1 Nitriliruptoraceae bacterium | reverse complement strand
CACCGGCGCGAGGTGGCCGTCGGGGCAGGGGACCGGCGTTGCCACCGTCCGCACCCCTCCCTAGCGTGCGAGAGAGCTGCGAGGGGAGGCGATCGGCGTGACGCTCGCGCAGCTCGGACCGCACCAGCACCACCATGGCCCCCTGTCGCCGACCCGGATGAGCTTGCCCCGTGACCACCGCAGACCGCACCCCCTCCGAGCGCGACGTCATCGACGTCGACGACCTCATCGCGCGCTACCACGACGACATCCCCGACCCCGACGTCGCCGAGCAGCGGGTGGCCTTCGGCACCTCCGGACACCGTGGCACCTCGCGCACCACCTCCTTCAACGAGCGGCACATCCACGCCACCACCGAGGCGATCTGCCGCGAACGCGCCGCCCAGGGGATCACCGGCCCGCTGTTCATCGGGCGTGACCCCCACGCGCTCTCGGCCCCGGCCTTCGACAGCGCCCTCGAGGTGCTCGTCGCCCACGGCGTCGAGGTCCGCGTCGACGACGCCGACGGCTTCACGCCGACCCCGGTGGTCTCGCACGCGATCCTGACCCACAACCGGGACCACCCGGACGCGCCCGCCGACGGCATCGTGGTCACCCCCTCCCACAACCCACCCGAGGACGGGGGGTTCAAGTACAACCCGCCCCACGGGGGCCCCGCCGGGTCGGATGTGACCAAGCGGGTGGAGACCCTGGCCAACGACCTGCTGCTGCGTCCGGCGGAGATCGCCCGGGTGCCCCTCGAGGAGGCCCGGGCGGCCGTGGTCGCCCACCCCTACATGGCCACCTACGTCGAGGACCTCGTCAACGTGGTCGACCTCGAGGCGATCGCCGCCTCGGGGCTCACCCTCGGTGCCGACCCCCTCGGCGGGGCCACCGTCCACTACTGGGCAGCGATCGCCGAGCGCTACGGGCTCGACCTCGAGGTGGTCAACGACACCGTCGATCCGACCTTCGCCTTCATGCCGCCGGACCACGACGGCCGCACGCGGATGGACTGCTCGTCCTCGGCGGCCATGGCGGGGCTGGTGGCCCTCGCGGAGCGCTTCGACGTGGCCTTCGGCAACGACCCCGACGGCGACCGGCACGGCATCGTGACCGCCAGCGCCGGGCTGCTCGACCCCAACGGCTACCTCGCCGTGATGATCGAGCACCTGCTGGCCACCCGCGGGTTCGGTGCCGACGTCGGCATCGGCAAGACGCTGGTCAGCTCCAACCTCGTCGACCGGGTGGTGGCGGCTGCCGGCCGGCCCCTGGTGGAGGTGCCCGTGGGCTTCAAGTGGTTCGTGGACGGCCTGCTGAAGGGCGAGCTGGCCTTCGGCGGCGAGGAGAGCGCGGGGGCGTCGTTCCTGCGGTTCGACGGCACCGTGTGGTCCACCGACAAGGACGGGATCATCGCCTGCCTGCTCGCCGCGGAGATGACCGCGCGCGACGGCCGCGACCCCGCCGCCCGTCTCGCGGCGCTGACCGCCACCCACGGCCAGCCCGCCTACCGGCGGATCGACGCGCCGGCCAGCCGCGAGCAGAAGGCCGTGCTCGCCGCCCTGTCACCCGCCGACGTCACCGCCACGGAGCTGGCCGGTGACCCGATCACCGCGATCCTGACCCGCGCGCCCGGCAACGGCGCGCCCATCGGTGGCCTGAAGGTGACCACCGACAACGGCTGGTTCGCCGCCCGCCCCAGCGGGACCGAGGACGTCTACAAGATCTACGCGGAGAGCATGCAGGGCAGCGACCACCTCGAGCGGATCCTGGCCGAGGCGGCGCAGGTCGTGGACGCCGCGCTGTCCGGCTGAGGCGC
>JAWLFQ010000010.1:0-14367 GCA_041685505.1 Nitriliruptoraceae bacterium | reverse complement strand
CAAGATCTACGCGGAGAGCATGCAGGGCAGCGACCACCTCGAGCGGATCCTGGCCGAGGCGGCGCAGGTCGTGGACGCCGCGCTGTCCGGCTGAGGCGCAACCGCCCGGCTGAGCCGCTACCGCCCGGCGGAGGCCGCTACCGGCCGGCTGAGCCGCTACCGCCCGGCGGAGGCCGCTACCGCCCGGCGGCTGCTGCCGCGTCGTCGCGTGCCGCCACCGCCGCCAGCGCATCGTCGATGGCGGCACGGGCCCGCTCGAGGTGGACCTGTGTGGTCCGCAGGTTCCCGAAGGCGAGCCGCAGCACGTGGCGCTGCTCGAGCACCGTGCCCGACAGCAGGATGCGCCCGTCGGCGTCGAGGTGGTCGAGCAGCTGCCGGCTGGCGGCGTCGGTGGCCTCGACGTCACCGAAACGCCCGTCGGCGCGCAACCGGAACACCACCGTGGACATCCGTGGGCGCAGCACCAGCTCCAGGTCGGGATGCTCCTGGACCCACGCCGCGAGCTCCGTGGCCTGGCGGACGTGCTCGCGCAGCCGGCGACGGATGCCCTCTGCGCCGTAGTAGCGCAGCACCAGCCACAGCTTCAGCGCGCGGAAGCGTCGCCCGAGCTGGACCCCGTAGTCCATCAGGTCGGCCACCTCACCGTCGTCGGTCGCCAGGTACTCGGGCACCAGGGTGAAGGCGGCGGCCAGGGCGTCGCGATCGCGCAGCAGCAGCGCCGAGGCGTCGATGGGGGTGAACAGCCACTTGTGGGGGTTGCTGACCAGCGAGTCGGCCCGCTCGATGCCGTCGAGGATGTGGCGGTGCTCCTCGCAGGCCGCCAGCGCCGCGCCGTAGGCCCCGTCCACGTGCAGCCAGATCGGGTGCCCGAGCTCGGCCACCGCCGCGTCACGCACGTCGGCGATGGCCGGCAGGGGGTCGACCGAGGTGGTGGCCGTGGTCCCCACCGTCGCGACGATGGCGATGGGCCGGTAGCCGAAGCGCAGATCCTCCTCGATGGCCTCTGACAGCTCCTCGGGGCGCATCCGGAAGCCCTCGTCGACCCCGATGGTGCGCACCCCGTCCCGGCCGAGCCCCAGCGCGATCGCCGCCTTCTCGACCGAGGAGTGCGCCTGCTCGGAGGTGTAGACGCGTAGCAGGGGCAGGTCGGAACGGCCGGCCAGACCCCGCTGGCGCACGTCGAGTTCGGTGCGTTCCCGGGCCGCCGCCAGCGCGAGCATGGTGCTGGTGGAGGCGCCGTCGGTGAGCAGGCCCTGCCAGCCCTCGCCCATGCCGAGCAGCTGCCGGAGCCAGTCGAGCACGACCTCCTCGAGCTCGGTGGCCGAGGGGGAGGTACGCCACAGCATGCCGTTGACGTTGAGCGCGGCGATCAGCGCCTCGCCGAGGATGCCCGGCGCGGAGCCGCTGATGGCGAAGTAGCCGTGGAAGGAGGGGTGGTTCCAGTGCGTGATGCCGGGCAGGATCACCCGATCGAGGTCGGCCAGCGCCGCATCGAAGGGTTCCGGCTCCTCGGGTGGGGCCGACGGCAGCTGCGCGCGGATCTCCCCGGGCGCGACCCGGCTGCGCACCGGGAACTCGTCGACACCGTCGAGGTAGCTGGCGATCCACTCGACCACGGCGTGGCCGTGCCGTCGGAAGGCCTCGGCGTCCATGTCGCCGACGCCGAGCTGGGCGGGATCGAGTCGATCGGCCGCGGTGTCGGGGGGCTGGTGCGGTTCCGGGTTCACGGTGCTCCGTCCGGGTCGTCGGTGTTCACGGGTGCATCGCCGCTGCGGGCGCTGGCGTCCTCTCAGGGTGCGGTGGGCGCACCGTCGGCCGCCTCGTCGGCGTCCTGGTCGGCTTCGTCGTCGCCCTCGCCGGCCGCCTCGTCGGCGTCCTGGTCGGCTTCGTCGTCGCCCTCGCCGGCCGCCTCGTCGGCCGCCTCCTCGTCCTCGAAGGTGAGATCGAAGGCATCGTCGTCGAGGGGGACGCCCTCCACCTCGGCGAGGGGGTCCGGCGCTGGTTCGTCACCGTCGGCCGTGGTGAGCAGCACGTAGGGGATCGCCACCGCCAGGGCGAGCAGCACGAGGACGAGGGTGAGCCGGCCGACCCAGCGGGGAACGCGCAGCGGCTTGCGACCCCGTGGCCACCTCGGCGCCAGCGCTGCCCACAGGGCGTCCAGCTCGTGGGTCGCCAGCGGCGCTGCGGGCACGGCCTCCGGGTCAGCGCTGCGCGTGTCGCCGTCCGTGGGCCGGTGCGCCCGCGGCAGCTGCCGCAGCAGCCACGCCTCGACGTCCGCGGTGTCGGCGGTGTGGAGCCGACGCATCGCCCGTTGGAAGGCCTGCTCGACCGCGTCCATGTCACCTGCTCGCGCGCACAGCGTCGCAGCGTGACGGTGCACCAGGATCGCGAAGGCGCCGACCTCGCCCTGCTGGGCGCGCGCGATCAGCTCCGCGTCCGAGCCGTCGTCGCCCTCCGTCTGGGTGCGCACGACGGGTTGGGCGTCCTCGACGCCGTCCCGGGTCACCTGGCACCTCGCATCGTGGCGAGGCTAGCGCCGGCTGATCGCGTCCCCGGACGCCGGCGCCATCGCGGCCACCAGGGCCTCGACCAGCTGCGCGCTCGTGTACGGCTTGCGCAGGACGTTCGCGGTCCCGTCCACGTACCCGGACACCAGGACCACGGGCGGCGCGTGCGGGGTCGCCGCCAGCTGTTCCCGCAGCTCGGTGCCGTCCATCCCGCTGCCGAGCACCACGTCGGAGAGCACCACGTCGATCGGGGGTCGCCCGCGCCCGGCGGCACCCTGCGCCGCGAGCTCCTCCAGGGCTGCCTCGGCGTCCACCACCTCGATGACCTCCGCGCCACGGGCACGCAGCAGGGTGGCGGTCACCGTGCGCACCGGCCCCTGGTCCTCGACCAGGAGGATGCGCCGGTGTTCCAGGGCACGCCGGCCGGTGGGTGGGGGTGGAACCCGTGCGCTCGGGTCATCGGTGGCGCGGGGCAGGGTCAGGCGCAGGGTCGTCCCCGCGTCGGGGGTGGAGTCGAGCGCCAGCGCACCGCCACTGGCGTCGACGAAGCTGGCCACCATCGCCAGTCCCAACCCGCTGGAGGTCTCGCCCGCCTTGGTCGTGAAGAAGGGTGTGGTGGCCTTCTCGACCACCTCGGCGGGCATGCCGTGCCCGTCGTCGGCCACCGTGAGCACCACGTCTCCGTCGTCGTGGTGCGCGCCCGAGATGCGCACGGTGCTGCTGCCGGCCTCGCGGCTGTTGATGGCGAGGTTGAGCATCGCGGTCTGCAGGTGGGTCGGGTCCACCTCGACGGGCGGCAGGTCGGCCGGCAGGTCGATGGTCACCGCCACGGTCGCACCCACGGCGCTGTCGAGCAGGGGCCGCAGCTCCTCGATCAGGGCGGTCACCTCGCACCGGCGTGGTTCGAGGCTGCGGGCGCGGGCGTAGGCCAGCAGCTGTGCCACGAGCCGGCCGCCGCGGTCGGCTGCGGTCTGGGCGGCACCGAGCCAGGCGCGCCCCTCCTCGGAGGCCACCTCGTCGGCGAGCAGGTCGAGGTTGCCGCTGATCACGGTCAGGAGGTTGTTGAAGTCGTGGGCGATGCCGCCGGTGAGCTGCCGGATCGCGACGCTGCGCTCGGCTTCGGCCAGGACGGCGGCGAGGCGTTCCTGCTCGCGCAGATCGACCAGGCTCAGCAGCACCTGCGGGTGCTCGCGCTCGTCCTCGCTCGGCAGCGCGGAGGCGGTGACCTCGCAGGGGATCCGGGTGCCGGCACGGTCCCGGAACACCAGGGAGGCCAGCCGCGAGGCAGGCTCCTCGTGCCGCAGCAGCGGACGCAGGTCGGCGTGGTCCGCGGCGACCACGTGCAGGACCAGCGGTCGGCCGTCCAGCCCCTCCCCGGCCGACAACAGCTCCTCTGCGGCAGCGTTGGCGCGGGTGATGACGCCCTCACGGTCCACGGTCAGCAGGGGCACGGGTGCGCGGTCGAACAGCTGCCGGTAGCGGTCGCCGAGCTCGGCGATCTGCGCCTCGGCGCGGCGCAGCTCCTCGAGCTGGACCTCGAGCTCGACCTGGTGCAGGCGCAGGTCCTCGATGATGCCGGCGTAGGCCGCGGGGTCGTCGGGGTCGCCGGGGTCGCCGGGGTCGCCGGGGTCGTCGGGATCGTCGGGATCGTCGGGATCCGGAAGGTGCTGTGAGCTCATCGCTGCCGGTCCGCCGCGAGTGTGTGGACATCCACCTCGGTGATGTCGACGTGGGAGACCACGGCGCCGACGCAGGCCGTCTCGTCGCCGGTCAGGACCGGCTCGGCGAGCAGGGGCCGCACGTGCATCACGAAGTTGCGCCGCGTGCCATCCGCGGCGTCGCACGGGTAGGCGTGGCTGAAGCCGGGATGCTCGCCGGCGAGGACCGCCCGCAGTTGCTCGGCGACCTGTGCGAGCGCCGGATCGGCCGAGACGCCCTGCAGGAGTGCACCGAGGTAGTCGGCCCCGACCCCGACGCGCTCGGGTGCCGCCGGGCCGTTCTGTGCGGCGAAGGCCTCCCAGGCGGCGTTGACCTCGGTGATCACCCCGTCGGTGTCCAGCACGCACACGTGCTCGGGTAGCGCGTCGAGGGTGGCCTGCAGGGCCCGCTGCGCCCCGCGCAGCTGGGTGACGTCGGTCAGGGTCAGCACCGCGCCGATGATCCGATCGTCGCTGTCGCGGTAGGACCATGCGCGCAGCAGGATCTCGCGTCGATCGGCGGCGACGGTGGTCAGCTCCAGCTGCTCGCCGGTGCGTATCACCTCGGCGAGCCGCTGGTCGAGGTCGTCGAGGTCGAGACGGTGGGTGATGTCGGACAGCGGCCGTCCCAGATCGCGGTCGATCAGGTTGATCAACCCCGCCAGCCCCGCGGTGAACTTGCGGACCCGGAGCTCCCGGTCGACGAACACCACCCCGACGTGGGTGTTGACGAAGAGGTGGTCGAGGTCGGCGTTGGCCTCGACGAGCTCGTCGATCTTGTCCTGGTACTCGGCGTTGACCGAGTGCAGTTCCTCGTTGACCGAGTGCAGCTCCTCGTTGGTGGCCTGGAGCTCCTCGTTGGAGGCGAGCAGCTCCTCGTTGGTGGCCTGGAGCTCCTCGTTGGAGGTCTCGAGCTCCTCCACGGTGGCCTGCAGCGTCTCGCGTGCGTCCTGCAGCTCGTGTTCGAGGTGGGCGACGTGCTCGTGCATCTCCCCGTCGAGGCTGCCCGCCTCCTCGGTGGGGGTGTCGTCGGCCGGGCGTCGTCGGGGGGTCTCGATGAACACCAGCGCGTAGCGGGCGTGCCCGCCGTCGTCGCTGAAGGCGCGGACGCGCACGTCCGCGGGTCCGTCCGGGGTGTCGTCGAACACCCCGGCGTAGCGCATCTGGTCGCCGGTGCGCAGGGCCCGGTGCACGGCGGCGCGCAACATCGTCGCGCTGGTGCCGGGCAGCATCCGCTGCAGGTCGAGGGTCGCGGCACCCTTGGGGACCCGCAGGAAGCGGTGGGCGTCACCGAAGACGTGGACGAGCTGCAGCTGCTCGGTCACCAGCAGGCAGGGTGGGACGTGGGTGTCGACCAGCTCGCGGTAGCACGCGTCGATCGTGCGGTCGTCGGGCAGCAGGGTCTGCTCCGCGCTGCGCGTCTCGACGCTCCGCGGTCCGGCGCGTTGCCCCAGCTGCGGGGGTTTGAGCTCCACGGGCAGGCCGGCTCGGCGTGAACCGGTGCGGCGGAACAGCTTCCAGCGCCGCTCCAGGGTCTCGAACCCGCTGGCCAGCTCACCGAGGGATTCCGAGGGCCCCAACAGCAGCAGTCCACCGGGGACCAGGGCGAACTGCAGCAACCCGAGGACCCGTTGCTGCAGCGCCGGCTCCAGGTAGATCAGCAGGTTCCGGCAGCTGACCAGCGACAGGCGCGTGAAGGGTGGGTCCTGGGCGACGTCGTGGACGGCGAAGACCACCATCTGGCGCAGCGACTGCGACACCACCAGCTCGTCACCGTGGATGCGGAAGTAGTGGTCCCGGCGCTCCGGTCCGAGCTCGCTGACCACCGAGACGGGGTAGACGCCGCGGCTGGCGACATCGATGGCGTCGCGGTCGACGTCGGTGGCGAACACCCGGATGTCGCGGTCCACCCCGGCCCGTGTGCGCGCCTCGTCGAGCAGGATCGCGAGGGTGTAGGCCTCCTCGCCGGTGGAGCAGCCGGCGACCCACACACGCAGGGTCTCGGTGACCTCGCCGCGTCGGACGAGGTCCTCGAGGTAGCCGTCGGCCAGGGTCTGGAAGGCTTCCGGGTCGCGCAGGAAGCGGGTCACGCCGATCAGCAGTTCGCGGCGCAGACGGGCGAGTTCGACACCGTCGTCGCGGGCGCGCTCGAGGTAATCCGAGATGTCCTCGGCACCCGTGGCGGCGATGCGGCGTTCCACGCGGCGGTTGATGGTGGCGCGCTTGTAGAGCGAGAAGTCCGTGCCGGTCTGCTGCTTGACCAGGCTCAGGAGGGTGGCGAGCTCCTCCCCAGGCAGCGGTGTGACGTCGGTGGAGGAGACGACCTGCGGGTGGTCGGCGTGCTCGCGG
The DNA here is from genome assembly GCA_041685505.1 of Nitriliruptoraceae bacterium. GTDB lineage: Bacteria > Actinomycetota > Nitriliruptoria > Nitriliruptorales > Nitriliruptoraceae > T1Sed10-7. The sequence goes on along the minus strand of JAWLFQ010000010.1, from coordinate 7,814 downwards.
ATCGCGGCGGGCATGTCCTGTGGTTCGAGGACGTGGTCGACCCCGCCGGTGGCCACCGCGGCCATCGGCATCCCGTCGAAGGCGGCGCTGTCGGGTTGCTGGGCGAGGACCAGCCCGCCGACGTCCGCGACGGCCCGGGCGCCACGGCTGCCGTCGCTGCCGGTGCCGGAGAGGATCACTGCCACGGCCCGTGGCCCCTGGTCGTCGGCCAGGGACAGCAGGAACCGGTCGATGGGTGTGGAGACGGTGCCGCTGCGATCGTCGAGCAGCAGCAGCCCCCCGGTGCAGCGCACCTCGCTGCGGGGTGGGAGCACGTGGATGGTGTCCGGCGTCAGGGGTCCCCGGTCGACGATGCGTTCCACCCGCAGTTCGGTGTGCCGTTCGAGGATCTCGACCATCAGGCTGGGGTGGTCGGGGGAGAGGTGCTGGACGATCACGTAGGCGGTGCGTTGGTCGGGCGTGAGGTCGGCGACGAACCGCTGGAGGGCGTCGAGCCCGCCAGCGCTGGCGCCGATGCCGACCACCAGCGCAGGGGGCGTGGGGGGCTCCGAGGGCTCGGTGGCGTGCGCGTCGGCGGTCGCCGCGCTGCTGCTCGTCTGCGCGCGCAGGCCGTCGGCAGCCGTCTCCCCGGCGTGGGGCGTGTCGGACGCGCCCGTCATGTGCTCAGGCCTCCCGGCTGCGCGAGGGGTGTCGACCCCGCTCGCTGGGGGGCCCTGGGGATCGTGGTCCTGCACGCCGCTCGCCCCTGCCTCGTCGGTGCGGTCCCGGGCTGATGGCCGCGCCCTGCAATGGGGCGCTGAGGGTAGTCGTCGAGCCACCCTTCGGCAGCACGAGCACGGTCTGTGCGGCGCGGGCCCGTGCCGCGGACCGGGTGCCCGCCGCGCGGATGCGCGGCACGCACAGGGCACCTGCGGTGCGCGGTGGCGGCACCCATCGGAGGCGCTCGTCGCGAGCGCTGCCGGCACCGACCGTGCAACGCGCGCCGCGGGAGCTACGGGCACTGGCCGCCTAGCGCACGACGATGGTGATCGCGCCGCTGGGGTGGAGCGTGCACGCCCCCTCCAGCGTGCCCGGCGAGGTGAAGGTCTGTGTCAGGGTCTGGCCCGGTGCCACGGTGTAGGGCCCGACCTCGTGGGTGACACGGTCCTGGTTGACGATCTCGAGTCGGTCCCCGACCTCGACCTCGAGCCGGCGCGGGAGGAGCTCCACCGACTCGCCGGCGCTGATCCGGTCCGCGGTGCCGGCTGCGACCGTGACCTGGATCTGCTCGCTCGAGGTCCACGCCTGCAACCCCACGACCAGCAGCGCGACGGCAGCGACCGCCAGCACGCCACTGGCGATCCGGCGCCAGCGCTGCGGTTGCGCCGCTCCGGGCGTGGGTCCAGGCGCAGCGGGGGACGGCATGGCTTCCTCCCGATCAGGTGATGCTCGGCGGATCGGCCTCGGCGTGGTGGGTCGGCGGATCGGCCTCGGCGTGGTGGGTCGGCGGATCGGCCTCGGCGTGGTGGGTCGGCGGATCGGCCTCGGCGTGGTGGGTCGGCGGATCGGCGTCAGTGTGGCGGATGCCGTGGTTCGGCGTCGGTGTGGCGGCTGCGGCGGGTCGGTGTCGGTGTGGCGGCTGCGGTGCGTCGGCGGGTCCGGTCGGTCGACGTCGCCGGGCCAGTGCCCCGCACCGGGCCGTGTACCCACCGCGGTCAGGGGTTCAGGGAACGACGTCGAGCTCCAGCTCCCGTCGGAGCCCGTCGGTGCCCCGGGCGTGGAACACGATGCGCCAGCTCGGCATCTCGGGGAGCTCGAGGGCGTAGGTGAGGTGGTGGTCGGGGCTGACCTGGAACAGCTCGTGGGCGGTGGTCGGCGCACCGACGACCGCGACGCTGACCTCGTCCACTGGCGCCGGGCTGCCGTCGGCATCGAAGGCGTACAGGTGTGCCTCGTTGGGGCCGGGGCGGGCGGGCGCCACCGTGACATCGAAGGTCAACCCGTCGACGGCGAGACGCTCCTGGTGGTGCGGCGGCACGGGGTCGGGTGCGCTCAGCGCTGCGAGCAGGGCAGTGACCACCACGAGCGAGCTGATGGCCACCACCATGCTGCGTCGCTGGCTCCCCGCGGATTCGGGCGGGGTGATGGCACGCAGGGCCGCCACCACGACCACCAGGGCGGTCACGGCGGTCACCATCACGGTGGCGGGCGCGCTGGCACCGCTCGCGAGTGGCGCGCCGAGCAACGCCGTGGCCAGCAGGGGCAGGACCAACAGGTCGCGGGCTCGTCTGGAGCCGCGGCGCTCGATGAACAGCAGCAGGACCAGCAGGCGCGCCAGTGCCACCGTCAGCCACCGCTCACCTGGCCGCGCCCCGTCGACAAGCAGCAGCCCCGCCTCGGCGACCGTCGCAAGCAGCGCCACCACGGCTGCCCACCGGACCCCGCCTGCGCCGGCTCGCGGGGCGCCGCGTCCGACGGCGAGCCACATGGCGACCGTCACCAGCGACGCTCCGGCAGCGGCACCGCCGAGGGCGCCGGCGGCGACGAGCAGCGGACCGGCCGCGGTGCCGCGCAGCACCTCGACGACATCCATGCCGATGCCGCCACTGGCGGCGACCACCGGGGTGATCACCGCTCGATGTCCTCGCGCACCTCGACGGTCACGGTCACATCGCCTGCACGCAGGAAGGTGAGGGTCAGCTCGAAGCTGTCCCCGGGCACGAGGTCGTCAGCGAGGTCGAGCAGCATCAGGTGGTGACCGCCGGGCACCAGCTCGACGGTCTCGCCGGCGGGGATGATGAGCGCATCGACCTCGCGCATGCCCATCATGGCGAAGCCCTCGGGCGTGGGCTCCATGCCGCCGGCATCACCGTCCATCGCGTCGTCGCCGTCGCCCATGGCCTGGTCGTCGTCCATCCCGTCGCCGTCGCCCATGGCCCCGTCGCCGTCGCCCATGGCCTGGTCGTCGTCCATCCCGTCGCCGTCGCCCATGGCCCCGTCGCTCTGTCCGTCAGGGTCGGCGTCGAAGGTCTCGTGGATCTCCACTTCCGCGGCCACGGACGCGTCGACAGCGCCGCCCAGGAGTTCCTCCTCGGTGTCGGTCCCGTTCTCGATGTCGAGGTAGACGGCGCCGACGCCGGTGAGCATCGGCGACATCCGGCTGCGCGCATCGCGCACCTCGAGGGCGCCGTCGGCGCCGCAGCCGACCAGCAGCAGCGCCAGGGCCGCAGCGACAGCGAGGGCACGCGCAGTTCCCCGGCGACGCCCGGGCTGGGCGGCCATCGGCCTCGGCGGTGGTGTCGTGTCCGGGCTGGCCCCACGGCGGCCGGCTGGCCTCGGGGTGGTCTGCCCGCGGTGGGTCGTGGTCATGCGAGCTCCTTCGGTCTGCGCTGGGTGCAGCACCTGCGTCGGGCATGTCGGCGGTGTCGGGCACCCCTGGGGAGCGGGGTGCGGTGCGGCGCTCGCCGCTCGTGGACGGCGAGCGGACGTGCTCAGCTGCGCGGTGCCTGGAGGGAGTGCTCGATCACCCGCGCGTACTCGTCCGCTGTGGTCCCGAAGGGCAACTCGCGCACGAGGGTGCCGGTGTCGTCGATCACGTAGGTGACGGCGGAGTGGGCGACCTCGTAGGCGTCACCGTCCTGCTCCGGCTGCTCGAGCTCGTAGCGGACGCCGAGCCGGGCCGCAGCTGCGTCCAGGGCCTCCTGGTCGGGTGCGGTGAGCGCGCGGACCCCCTCGTCGAAGAACAGGCGCAGGTAGCTGCGCAGTTGCTCGGGTCCGTCCCGATCGGGATCCAGCGTGACGAACGCCACCTCGGTGCGGGCAGCGAGTTCCGGGCCCACGAGCTGTCGTGCGCGGCGCAGGTCACCCATGGTCAGGGGGCACATGTCGGGGCAGGACAGGTAGCCGAAGTAGACGAGCGTGATGTGGTCGGCCGGTGGCAGCAGATCGGTCGTCACGGGCTCGGAGTCTGCGGTGGCGTCTGCGTTGGTCCCGCCCTGCCAGTGGTCGTTGAACAGCAGACCCTCGACGTTCGGGCTCGGTTCGCGGACGACACCCGGGAGTTCGGGTTCCGGCCACAGCGCGACCGCGGTGAAGCCGACGGTGAGCACCGCGAGGAGCGCGGCGAGGGAGATGATGCTGCGCGCGCGCCGTCGTCCCGGCGCCGGCTGGGGGCGGGAGTCCTGCGTGTCATGCGCGTCCGGCGCGTGAGGCCCGCCAGGCGCGCCGGCGCGCGGCGATGAGGTCTGCGACATCCGCGGTGGGCTCCCTGGGTCGGCTGGGGTGCGGCTCGGTCGGGGTGGGTGCTGCGGCGCTCGGCATGGGACCCGCGCAGCCGGTGTCGGTCTGCGGGGCACATGATCGCAGGTGGATGGGCTGGCGCGGTGCGGGCGAGATACCTCGTCGGCACACACAACGCCGGCCGCCCGCTGTGTATTGCCACGGCGGCCGCGCGCGCACCAGGCGCGCTCACCAGTCGCACGTGCAGGGCGGGCGCCGGTGCTGCCCGCCAGCCCGCAGGGTGGCCAGGGGTCGGCGAGTGGTGCGTCCGTCGACTGCCGTCCGCTGATGCCGGCGACCTACCCTCTCCCAGGGACGCGACCGGGCAGCCGGCCGCACGCGAGGAGGGAGACCCGCGGATGTCCTGGGAGGCACGCTACGAGGCCTGGCGGGCCCGCTACGACGCCGCCGCGAAACGCCGTGCCGATGATGTGGTGACGACGCTGTCGGGCATCCCGCTCGCGCCGGTCTACGGCCCGCCGGACGTCGACCTCGACAGCGACCGGATCGGCTACCCCGGTCAGTACCCCTACACGCGCGGCGTGTACGCCTCGATGTACCGCACGAGGCCCTGGACGATCCGGCAGTTCGCCGGCTTCGCCGACCCCGGTGAGACCAACCGGCGCTTCCACGACCTGGTCCAGGGCGGTCAGCACGGGTTGTCGGTGGCCTTCGACATGCCGACGCTGATGGGGCTGGACTCCGACGATCCACGTGCCCTTGGCGAGGTCGGTCACTGCGGTGTTGCGATCGACAGCGTGGCCGACATGGACCAGCTGTTCGATGGGCTGCCGCTCGGTGAGCTCACCACCTCGATGACCATCAACGCACCCGCGGTCACGCTGTTCTGCATGTACGCCGTCGCGGCGGAGCGGCAGGGCTGGTCCCTGGCGGATCTCGGCGGGACCCTGCAGACCGACATGTTCAAGGAGTACATCGCGCAGAAGGAGTGGCTGTTCCCGCCCGAGCCGCATCTGCGCCTGATCGGCGACCTGATCGAGTTCTGTACCGAGCACACGCCGCGCTACCACCCGGTGTCGATCTCCGGCTACCACATCCGCGAGGCCGGCTCGACGGCGGTACAGGAGCTGGCCTACACCCTGGCGGACGGCTTCGCCTACGTGGAGCTCGGGATGTCGCGAGGGCTGCACCCGGACACCTTCGTGCCGCGGTTCAGCTTCTTCTTCGACGCCCACATCGACTTCTTCGAGGAGATCGCGAAGTTCCGGGCCGGCCGTCGTATGTGGGCGCGGTGGCTCAAGGAGCGCTACGGCGCCACCGCCGAGAAGGCCATGCTCCTGCGCTTCCACACGCAGACCGCGGGTGTGTCGCTGACCGCACAGCAGCCGGACAACAACATCGTGCGGACCGCGATCGAGGCGCTGGCAGGTGTGCTCGGTGGGACCCAGTCGTTGCACACCAACGCGCTCGACGAGGTGCTGGCGCTGCCCTCGGACCATGCGGCGCGCGTGGCCCTGCGAACCCAGCAGGTGATCGCCGAGGAGACCGGCGTCGCCAACGTGATCGATCCCCTGGGCGGCTCCTGGTACGTGGAGTGGCTCACCGACGAGATCGAGCGTCGCTGTGAACAGGAGTTCGCCGCGATCCTCGAGCGTTCCGAGGACGGCACGATCACCTCCGGGATCCTCCGCGGGATCGAGGAGGGCTACTTCACCTCCGAGATCGCCGACGCCGCGTTCACCTTCCAGCGGCGGCTGGACGACGGCGACTTCCGGATGGTGGGCGTGAACGCCTACGTGGACGAGGATGCGGACGAGCTCGAGATCCTGCGCATCTCGGCCGAGGTGGAGCGTGCACAGACTCAGCGCTTGTCGGCGGTCCGCGCGGGCCGCGACGAGGCGGCGCTAGGGGCGGCGCTCGACGCGCTCCAGACCGCCGCGGGCACCGATGAGAACCTCGTCCCCCTGATCATGGACGCGGTCAGGGCCGACGCCACGGTCGGCGAGGTATCGCGGACCCTGCAGGCGGTGTGGGGCACCTACCAGGAGGCGCCCCGGTTGTAGGGCGGGTCCGCGCGCGCTGGTCCGTACCCGCTGGTCAGCGCGCGCTGGTGCGTGCGCGCTGGTGCGTGCGCACCGGTCCGTACCCGCTGGTCCGTGCGCGCAGGTCCGTGCCCGCCACGGGGACCGTGCGGGCAGGGGTGTTCCCTCGGGGTCACGGCGGATCGGTGGTGCGGCGATAGCGCACTCGGTCACCGCTGATCTCCATACGCCAGGGTCCGTGATCGAAGCGACGATGGTGCGACCGACACAGCAGTGCCGCGTTGCCGGGATGGAGGCGCCCGCGCGTGCGGAACGGGTGCTCGCCGTGAGCGACGTCGCACCACGCGGCCGGCGCATCGCAACCCTCCCAGGTGCAGCCACCGTCGCGTGTCTGCAGCGCCCGATAGAGGCCGGCTGGGACGGTGCGGACGTGGCTGGTCACCTCGATCGGTGTGCGTCGCCCATCGAGGACGACACCCACCAGTGAGCAGTCGTCGAACAGGTGACCGAGTTCCCGAGTGGAGACGGACTGTCCCGACCACACGAAACGCGCGATGCCGACGCCGTCCTCGGCACGAGCAGCTGCGAGCTGGTCCGCGTCGATGGACACCAGCACCTGCGGGCGTGTTCCGTGCTGTGCCGGTGCGGCGCTGGTGGACAGGGCGGCCGCGCACAGCTGCTCGAAACCGTCCGCGGTCCGTTGCTCCGGCGTGCGGTGCTCGCCGCTGGCGTCGGGCCGGGTGAAGGCGTCGAGGGCGACCCTGGCGGTCTCCGCAGCCGTGCCGTAGAGCAGGCCGGAGAAGGCGAAGCCACCATCGGGGGTGTCGGTCGCGCGCACGTACCGTCGTCCTCGGACCGCGTCCTCGCCGGCGGCGAGCGCGTGCGGCTCGTGTGCAGCGACCAGGGCTCGGGCCTTACGCCCGAACAGCGCGGCGTTGGTGCGGCTCGCGAGCGCGACGAGCTGCGGCTCGAGCTGAGCACGCGGTTCCGGCTGAAGATGGCTGAGCAGCGAGTCCATGACCCGGACATGGTCCGGTGTGAGCTGGCCATCGGCGAAGGCGCGTCCGGTCTCCTGATAGCGCTGCGCCGCCTTGCCGGCTTCGACGAGTCGCTTGGTCTCTGACGGGGTCATCTGCTGCTGGGCGGCGAGCTCGTTCCTCGCTTCGCGCTGCGCGGCACCGGCGTGGTGCCGTGGCGCGGCGGCGATCCGACGTGCCTCGAGCGCCGCAGCCCACCGCGCCTGCAGCGACCGCAGACGGCCGAGCGGGACCCGCAGGGTGCCGAGCTGTGCTGCGAGCTGGTCATCGGTCAACCCGTCGATGTCGAGCGCGGCGAGGGCGTCGATCGCGGCATCGAGCGTCACGTGTCCAGAGGCCGCATCCTCCGGTGCGTCCGGTACGTGGGCTGCGCCCGCGTCGTCCGGTGCGTCAAGTACGTGGGCTGCGCCCGCGTCGTCCGGTGCGTCCGGTACGGGGGCTGCGCCCGCGTCGGCCGAGGGCTCCTCAGGTTCCCGGTCGGGGTCGCCGGCGTCGTAGGGCGAGTCTGCACGTTCCC
>JAWLFQ010000070.1:0-13611 GCA_041685505.1 Nitriliruptoraceae bacterium | reverse complement strand
GACGTGCTCGAGGACGATCTGCCCGGGCAGGTCCCTCCGGAAGGTGTCCAGCTGGACGAGGACACGACCTGGGGGACGCTGCAGGGCGATGCGACCAGCGTGCGGGCGGTGCTCGACACCCTCGAGCCGGATCTGCGCCAGCTGTTCATCGACGCCGACGATGCCGACGGCGACGTTGCCGACGGTGTCGCGCTGGTGGCCCGTGGCTGGTTGGACGTGTGGACGGGCACGTCCTCGATCGCGGTGGCCGAGGGCGCCGACCTGTCCTTCCCGATCGACACCTCCGACGCTCAGGGGGTCGCCACGGGAGCGGATGAGCTCCGCGGCGAGGTGGAGGTCGGGCTGGAGCTGCTGCTGGCCGCCCACGATCGTCTCCTGGCGGGCTACGAGCTGCTGGAGGAGGTCGGCGAGGCGGAGCTGGAGGCACAACTGCGCATCGACGAGCGTGCCCGTGACACCCGCAGCTACGACGAGCAGCTGCGCCCGCAGGTGACCGACATGCTGTCCCAGCCCTCGCCCTCGGTGCTGGTGCCGGTGGAACGCTTCGAGACCGACTCGCCCGGGGTGCAGAGCCGCGCCAGCTCGCTGTCGATGGTGTGCGTGGACCGTGCGGCGCTGGCGGAACTCGGCGGCGTGGCCACCCCGGAGGTGCTCGCACAGCTCGAGGAACTCGACCGCGCGGACTGCACGGACCTGCCGGGCAGCGCGCAGGACTGAGGCTGGCGTGCAGACCATCCCCAAGCCCGACGAACTGTTGGCGCTCCACGACATCACCGCGGAGCTGTTCGCCACACTCAAGGAATGGTTCGACGTCGAGGACCGCGTCACCATCTCCCTGGGCGACATCGACGCCGCTGTGGAGGAGCTCGGTGAGCCGCGGATGATCGCCGCCATGGCGATGCGCAAGCTGCAGGCGCTGCGGCTGTTGGCCCAACCCGGCGTCCGCACCACCACCGATGTGGTGGTCACCATCGTGCAGGATCTCGACCGGGCGCTCCTGCAGGCACCGAGCATGTGGCTGAAGCGGGCAGCCGCCAACGCGGACTGGGACGCCGAGCTGGCAGCGCTCGCCCAGGACGATGACGACGGCCTGGGTGGTGCGGGCGACGGGGGTGGCAGCGACGTCGGCGACGACGACCCCGCCGTGACCCGTTTCCGCGAACTCCACGCCGGCCTCCACCGCGCGCTGCGGGCCGTGCTGACCGCCAGCGAGGGCGAGATCCGCATCCTGGAGTAGCCATCCCGAGCGCACGGCGCACCGCGGACGCCGGGTGCCGCCACGGCTACGACGGTGTTAGTAGCAAGGAGTAGGATGGCCTGCAACCGGGTGCGGGAGCGGGACCGTCCCGGGGAGAGTTCTCCCGCGCGAGCTCACCGATGCGGGTGGCACGACCGCCACGGCCGATCGGGACGATCGAAAGGTTCAGCTCGATGAGGATCACCTTCCGCCGCGCAGCCGCTGGTGTGCTGGCCGGCGCGCTGGTGCTCGCCGCCTGCGGCGAAGCACCCGATGAGGAGACCGACGCTCCTACCGATGAGGCCGAGGAGGAGCCTGAGGAGGACACCGAAGAGGACACCGAAGACGACGCCGAAGAGGACGCCGAGGAGGGGTCGGAGGACGACGCCGAGGAGGATGGAGACGCAGCGGCCGGCGCCGACTACCGCGGCTGCCTGGTGACCGACCAGGGCGGTGTCGACGACCAGTCCTTCAACGAGACCGCGTGGGCCGGCCTGCAGCAGGCGGAGTCCGAGCTCGGCGTGGAGATCTCGGTGCTGGAGTCCACCTCCGAGTCGGACTTCGAGCCCAACATCCAGGCCTTCGTCGAGCAGGACTGCGATCTGATCGTGACCGTCGGTTTCCTGCTCGGTGAGGCGACGCAGGAGGCGGCTGAGGCCAACCCTGACCAGCTGTTCGCCATCGTCGACGAGGGGATCGAGGCGGACAACCTGCTCGGCCTGACCTTCGCCACCGAGCAGGCCGGCTTCCTCGCCGGCTACGTCGCCGCGGCGATGACCGAGACCGACACCATCGGCACCTACGGTGGGCTCAACATCCCGCCGGTGACGGTGTTCATGGACGGCTACCTCGCGGGTGCCTCCTACTACAACGACGAGATGGGTACCTCGGTGGAGGTCCAGGGCTGGGACGGCGAGGACGGCCTGTTCACGGGCAACTTCGAGTCACAGGACGACGGCCGCAACATCACCGACACCCTGCTGCAGGCGGGTGCCGACATCATCATGCCCGTCGCGGGCCCGGTCGGTCTGGGGACCGCCACCGCCATCGAGGACTTCGGCGAGGGCACGATGATCTGGGTCGACACCGACGGCTACGAGTCCACGCAGTTCGGTGAGCTCATGCTGACCTCGGTGATGAAGAACATGGACGTCGCGGTCTTCGACGCCATGGCCGCGGTGGTCGACGGCACCTTCGAGGGTGGTATCTACGTCGGCACCCTGGAGAACGACGGTGTCGCGCTCGCACCCTTCCACGACTACGAGGACGAGGTGCCCGACGAGGTCAAGGACGCCATCCCGGAGCTGACCGACGGCATCATCGCCGGCGAGATCTCCGTGGACCCGGCCGACTACTGATCGACCGACACGGTTGGACGCGAGGTGGGGTGCCCGGTTGCCGGGTACCCCACCTCGCGCCGTAGTTTGGGCACGGGGCGCGCCGGGCTAGCGTGCGGCCGGGTCGCGGGTCGCCCATCCCGTGGACCGGGGCGAGGAGGATGCGGTGCGTCTGGAGCTGAAGGGGATCACCAAGCGTTTCCCCGGGGTGATCGCCAACGATGCCGTCGATCTGGTGGTCGAGCCGGGCGAGGTCCATGGGCTGCTCGGTGAGAACGGCGCGGGCAAGTCCACGCTGATGAACATCCTCTACGGCCTCTACGGTGCCGATGAGGGCGAGATCCTCATCGACGGTGCTCCCCTGGAGCTCGCCGATCCCGGCGATGCGATCGACGCCGGCATCGGCATGGTCCACCAGCACTTCATGCTCGTACCGGTGTTCACCGTCGCCGAGAACATCGTGCTGGGCGTCGAGCACACCGGCCGCCTGGGCAAGCTCGACCGCGCGCGGGCATCCGAGGAGGTCGCCCAGCTCGCCGAAGGCGCGGGGTTGCCCGTCGACCCGGATGCACTGGTCGAACAGCTACCCGTCGGCATCCAGCAGCGGGTGGAGATCCTCAAGGCCCTCTACCGCGACGCCCGTCTGCTCATCCTGGACGAGCCCACGGCGGTGCTCACCCCCCAGGAGGCCGACGACCTGTTCGAGGCGATCCGGTCCTTCACCGCCGAGGGCCGCTCGGTCATCTTCATCTCCCACAAGCTGCGCGAACACCGGGCCATCGCCGACCGCATCAGCGTGCTGCGCCGCGGTCGGATCGTGGGCACCGCGGACCCGCGCACGACCTCGGAGCAGGAGCTCGCCAACCTGATGGTGGGGCGTCCGGTGGAACTGTCGGTGGACCGTGCGCCGGCGGCCGGGGGGGAACCGGTGCTCGAGGTCGTCGGGCTGCGCGTGGACAACGCCGTCGGCACCGCGGTGGTCGAGGACATCGATCTGTCCGTGCGGGGCGGGGAGATCGTGGCCGTGGCGGGTGTCGAGGGCAACGGCCAGACCCCACTGGTGCGGGCCATCACCGGGCTGGAGGAGATCGCGGCGGGCACCGTGCACATCGCCGGGCGCCCCGTGGTCGGCAGCACCCGCAAGGAGGTCCTGCGCCAGGGCACCGGTCACGTGCCCGAGGACCGCGGCAGCGAGGGCCTGGTGGCGGGTTTCTCCGTGGCCGAGAACCTGGTGCTCAACCTGTGGGACGCCGAACCCTTCGCCCGCCGCGGCACCCTGCAGTTCGGGGCGATCAACGCCCATGCACGGCAGCTGGTCGAGGCCTACGACATCCGGACGCCCTCGGTGGGGACCTCCGCTGGCAGCCTGTCCGGTGGCAACCAGCAGAAGCTGGTGGTCGCACGCGAGTTCGACCGCCCCATCGATCTGCTGGTGGCCTCCCAGCCCACCCGCGGTGTCGACGTGGGTTCCATCGAGTACATCCACGCGCAGCTGGTCGCCAAACGTGACGAGGGGACCGCGGTGCTGCTGGTCTCCTCCGAGCTCGACGAGGTGCTGGCGCTGGCCGACCGGGTCGCGGTGATGTTCCACGGTCGCCTCGCCGGTCCCTTCGACACACCGATCTCCAAGGAGGATGTCGGACGGATGATGGCCGGTGCCGACCCCGCCGAGGTCCTCGGCAGCGCAGCGGGAGGGGACGCAGCATGAGCGAGGAGCAGGGGCCCGCCGCGGGCGGCACCGCCACGCCCTCCGAGGACGGCGGGCAGGTGGCCGTCACCGACGAGGAGCTGGCCCAGGCGGAGATCGAGGCCGCCAAGGAGCGGGCCAACGACGCGGCGACCGTCAGCCTGGAGGCGACCTTCAGCCAACGCCTGGTCGCCGCGCTCACCGGCACCAGCGTCGTGGTCACCGTGCTGGCCTTCGTGGCGGCACTGGTGATCGGGGCCGTGATCATCGCCCTGAGCGAGGATGCCGTGCGCGAGACGCTCGGCTACTTCTTCTCCCGACCCACCGACGCCCTGGGTGCCGCGCTGGAGGCCATCGGCTCGGCCTACCTGGCACTGCTGCAGGGCTCCCTCGGCGGCGTGTCGCAGGTGTCGGAGACGCTGGTCTCCTCCACCCCGCTGATCCTGACCGGCCTGGCCGTGGCCGTCCCGCTGCGTGCGGGGCTGTTCAACATCGGTGCCGAGGGGCAGCTGGTGGTCGGCGGCATGGCCGCCGGGCTCGTCGGTTTCGCCCTCACCGGGTTGCCACTGCTGGTGCATCTGCCCCTGGCGCTGGCCGCGGGCATCGTCGCGGGAGGGGTCTACGGCTGGGTCCCGGGGGTGCTCAAGGCCCGCACCGGTGCCCACGAGGTCATCTCGACCATCATGCTCAACAACATCGGCCTGCTGGTCAGCGGCTACCTGATCTCCACCGCGCTGTTCCGCCGCCCCGACCGCGCGGACCCGATCTCCCGCTCGGTGGAGGACAGCGCCCGCTTCCCGCGCCTGGTGTGGTGGGACCCCGGGCTGCGCGTCAACGCGAGCCTGCTGGTGGCGCTGGCGCTGGCGGTGGTGATCTTCTGGATGGTGGAGCGCTCCACCCGCGGTTTCGAGCTCAACGCCGTGGGCCAGAACCCCCGGGCGGCCACCGCCGCCGGGATGAGCCCGGGCAACACCGTCATCCTGGCGATGACCACCGGTGGCGCGATGGCCGGTGCCGCCGGGGCCGCGGTCATCCTCGGGCTGCAGCACCGCCTGACGATCGGCTTCTCCGCCGGTCTGGGCTTCGACGGCATCACCGTGGCCCTGCTCGGCCGCGGGCGCATCGGCGGCACGGTGGCGGCCGGGATACTGATCGGCGCCCTGAAGGCCGGTGGCCGCAACATGCAGGCCCAGACCGGTACCTCGCTCGAGTTGGCGCTGGTGATCCAGGCGCTGATCATCGTGTTCATCGCCGCACCGGGGCTGGTGCGGGCGATCTTCCGGATCAAGGCCGACGATCTCGCGACGGCCCAGGTGTCCAAGGGGTGGGGCGGATGAGCCAGACCATGACCGCACCTGCCGGCCAGCGGCGCCGTGAGCGCCGCTTCGGGATCTTCTCCCTGCTCGTGCTCGCGATCATGCTCGGGGTGTTCGCCACCTCGGCGCGGGGCGATCAGGCCACCTTCGTGCTCAACGACGCCCGGGGTCAGCTGTTCGAGCTGCCCGCCCTGGTGGCCAGTGTCGTCCCCACGGTGCTGGTGCTCTCGGCCTTCGTGGCGGTGATCGCCTACCGGCAGTTCACCACCGGCTTCGGTGACCGCGCCGTGCTGGCCGTGGGCATCGTGGCGCTGCTGTTCGTCCTGGGGTTCCTGACCTGGGCCGCGGCCGATGGGCAGCTGTCGGTGGTCGGGCTGCTGCGTGGCACCCTCGCGCGCGCCACACCCATCGCGCTCGGGGGGCTGGCGGGCGTGGTGTGCGAGCGGGCCGGGGTGATCAACATCGCCATCGAGGGGCAGTTCCTGGCGGGCGCCTTCACCGCCGCGGTGGTGTCCTCGCTGGCCAGCGATCCGTGGATCGGGCTGCTCGGCGGCATCGGTGCCGGGGTGCTCGTGGCCTTCATGCTGGCCGGGTTGACGATCCGCTTCAAGGCCGACCAGATCGTGGTCGGGGTGGTCCTGATCGTCTTCGCCACCGGGGTGACCTCCTTCCTCAACACCCAGGTGCTCTCCGGCAACCCCGAGCTGAACACCCCCACCCGGTTCGCGTCGCTGTCGGTGCCGGTGCTCAGCGAGATCCCCCTGCTCGGCCCGGTGCTGTTCCGACAGTCGGTGCTGGTGTTCGGGATGCTGCTCGCCGTCGCCAGCCTCCACTACGCACTGTTCTCGACCCGGTGGGGCCTGCGGCTCCGGTCGGTGGGCGAGCACCCCAAGGCCGCCGACACCGTCGGTATCAACGTGCTGGCAACCCGCTACAAGGCGGTGCTGCTCGGCGGGGTGTTCGCCGGTATCGGCGGTGCCTGGTGGACGCTGGACGCCGTCGGGCAGTTCTCCCGCGAGATGACCGGTGGACGGGGCTTCATCGCCCTGGCGGCGATGCTGGTCGGCCGCTACAGCCCGGTGGGCGCCTTCGGTGCCGCGCTGATCTTCGGCTTCTCCGACCAGATCGCCACCTCGCTGCAGCTGCTCAGGGTCCCGGTGCCCTCCGACCTGCTGCTGACCGCCCCCTACCTGGTCACGATCCTGGTGGTGGCCGGGCTGATGGGTCGGTTGCGGCCCCCGGCTGCCAACGGCAAGCCCTACACCAAGGAGTGAGCCCGCGCGGCCGCGCGGCCGCTCAGCCCGCCAGCAGGCGCGCGATCCGCGCGATGCCTTCGGCGAGGTCGTCGTCGCCGAGGGCGTAGGACAGCCGGGCGTAGCCGGGTGCGCCGAAGGCCTCGCCGGGGACCACCGCGACCTTGGCCTCCTCGAGCAGCACCTCGGCGAGCTCCAGGGTGGTGGTCACCATCCGGCCCGCGATCTCGGTGCCGAGCACCTCCTCGAAGGAGGGGAAGACGTAGAAGGCACCCGTGGGCTCCACCACCGACACCCCCGGGATCGCGGACAGCGCGTCCACGGCGACCCGGCGCCGGCGGTCGAAGGCCAGGCGCATCTCCTCCACCGCGTCCTGGGGGCCGGTGAGGGCCTCCAGTGCCGCTGCCTGGGCGACGTTGCACACGTTGGAGGTCACCTGGCTCTGCAGCTTGCCCATCCCCGCCGCCAGCTCCGTGGGCGCCACGGCCCAGCCGACGCGCCAGCCGGTCATGGCGTAGGACTTGGCGACACCGCTGGTGATGATGGTGCGCTCGGCGGCGGCGGGCACCACCCGGGGCAGGGAGGTGAAGGCGGCGGTGCCGTAGACCAGCCGCTCGTAGATCTCGTCGGTGATGACCCAGATGCCCTTGGCCGCGGCCCACTCGCCGATCGCGGCGGTCGCCTCGGGGTCGTACACCGCTCCGGTCGGGTTGGAGGGCGAGACGAACACCAGGGCCGTGGTGCGCTCGGTCCTGGCCATCTCCAGCTGTTCGACCGTGGCCTGGAAGCCGCTGTCCTTGGTGGTGGCCACGGCCACGGGCCGGCCACCGGCCAGCTTGATCTGCGCGGGGTAGGAGACCCAGTAGGGCGCGGGCACCAGCACCTCGTCACCCTCGTCGAGCAGGGCCATGAAGATGTTGTACAGCGCGTGCTTGCCCCCGTTGCTGATCACCACGTTGGCGGCCTCGTAGGCCTGACCCGACGAGGTCGAGGTGGCAGCGGCGACGGCCTCGCGCAGGGCGGGCTGCCCACCGGCGGGGGAGTAGCGGTGCGCGGCCGGCTCCAGCGCCGCGGCGCGTGCCGCCTCGACGATGTTGTCGGGGGTGGGGAAGTCGGGCTCACCGGCACCGAAGCCGATGACCGGCTCACCGGCCGCCTTCAAGGCCTTGGCCTTGGCGTCCACCGCCAGGGTGGGGGAGGCTTCCATCTCGCGGATGCGACGGGCCAGTGACACGGTGCGCTCGCTTGTCTCGACGGTGGTCGGCCGCGTTCGGATCGCGCGGTCGCGCGTCAGCCTAGTGCCGCAGGGGCGGGCGGCAGGGGGGCCGTGTGGCCCGTCACGGCGGTGCACAGGGCCTCTGTGGCACTCGGCGGGGCGGGGGTGTTCACTGCCGGTACCGCCCGGCGTCACCCGGCGCCGGCGCCACGCCACCCCGATCCCTGCTGCGAGGTCCACCGTGCCCACCGCACCGCTCGAGCTCCCCGCCGACCTCCTGCCCACCGATGGTCGCTTCGGCTGTGGCCCCAGCAAGGTGCGTCCCGAGGCCGTCCAGCGTCTCGCCGAGGTGGCTGACGGCCTGCTCGGTACCTCGCACCGCAAGCCGCGGGTGCGCGGCGAGGTCCAACGGCTCCAGGAGGGGATCGCGACGCTGTTCGGTCTGCCCGAGGGCTACGAGGTCCTGGTCACCCTCGGCGGTGCCACCGCCTTCTGGGACGCCGCCGCCTTCGGGCTGGTCGAAGGGCGTGCCCGCCACTACGCCTTCGGCGAGTTCAGCGGCAAGTTCGCCGCCGCCACCGCCGCCGCGCCGTGGCTGGAGGAACCGGACGTGGTGAGCGCGGAGCCGGGGACCCGACCGGTGGCCGGCCCCGCCCCCGGCTGCGACGTCCAGGCCTTCACCCACAACGAGACCTCCACCGGGGTGATGCAGCACCCCGCACGCGTGGACGATGCGCTGGTGCTGGTGGATGCCACCTCGGGCGCGGGCGGCCTGCCCGTCGACCTCGACGCCGTGGACGTGTACTACTTCAGCCTGCAGAAGGGTTTCGCCGCCGAGGGTGGGCTGACCGTGGCCCTGCTGTCACCGAGGGCGGTGGAACGCATCGCGGCGATCAGCGCCTCGGGGCGCTACATCCCCACCTTCCTGGATCTGGCCACGGCGCTCGACAACAGCCGCAAGCACCAGACCTACAACACCCCCTCGGTGTCCACGGTGTTCCTCGCTGCGGAGCAGGTCGAGTGGATGCTGGCGACCTTCGACGACCTCGACGGTGTCGTCGCCGCACAGCGGGCCAAGGCCGAGCAGCTCTACGGCTGGGCCCGTTCCCGTGGGTGGGCGGCACCCTTCGTGACCGAGCCCGATGCCCGTTCCCTGGTCGTGGCCACGATCGACCTCGACGAGGACGTCCCCGCCGAGCAGGTGACCTCGGTGCTGCGCGCCAACGGCGTCCTCGACACCGAGCCCTACCGCAAGCTCGGCCGCAACCAGCTGCGCGTGGGCATGTTCCCGGCCGTGGACGCCGCCGACCTCGAGGCCTACACCGCCTGCGTGGACTACATCGTGGAGCGCCTGCCGGGCTAGCTAGCGGAGGCGCTCGCCCCCCCTGGCAGGGCCGATGGCTCCTACGGGTCCGCCATGGGGTGTCGATACCCTTACCACGCGACTACGTGAACGCCCGGGGGTCTCGGGTGGTGCGGGTCATGGACCACCGCACGATCCCACCACCGGCGACCACGTCGGTGACCTCGATCCAAGGATGTCCACTCGTGACGCAGGTCGCGGTCTCGCACTCCTCACCGACCCCACGGTCACCATCATCCGACGGCCCCGTGGTCGCCCGGTCGCTCTTCGATGCGTGGGCGTCGCACGTCGCGGTCCTGGCGGCCGACGGCACCATCGAGGTGGTCAACCGCGCCTGGGAGCGGTTCGCGGCCGACAACGGCGGGGCACCCCAGGCCACCGCGGTCGGCGTCAACTACCTGGCGGTCTGCGAGCGGGCCGCGGCCACCGAACCGACCGCGGCCGCAGCGCTCGAGGGGCTCCACCAGGTGCTGGCCGGCGAACTGCCCGAGTACACCCTCGAGTACCCCTGCCATACGCCCGAAGCGCAGCGCTGGTTCCGGCTCAGCGCGCGACCCATGATCGTCGATGGCGAGACCCACCTGCTGGTGGTCCACGACAACGTCTCCGACCGCAAGCAGTTGCAGAACGACGTCCGCGCCCGGTCGTTGCTGCTCGACGATGTGGCTGCCGCGGTGGTGGTCACCGACCTCGCCGGGGTGGTGCGGGTGTGGAGTCGGGCCGCCGAGCGGCTCTACGGCTGGTCGGCCGATGCGGCGATCGGTCGGCCGATCTACCAGCTCATGGACCCGGTCGACGGCGACGGGGAGCCCCACGCCTTCATCGGCAGCACGCAGGAGCACGGCTCCTGGGACGGGCAGCTGACGGTGGCACGCGCCGACGGCTCGCGCTTCCCGGCACATGTGCGGACCGCTCCCGTCCACGACGCCGACGGCGAGCCGACCGGCATGGTCACCGTCAGCCTCGACCTGTCGCTGCGGGTGGCGATCGAGGACCAGCTGGCACGATCGAACCGGGAGCTGAAGGCGATCACCGACAGCATCGGTGACGGCCTGTGTGTGCTGGACACCGGCGGTCGGATCACCTACGTGAACCCGCGCGGCCAGGAGCTGCTCGACGTCTACGTCACCGAGGCGCTCGGCGTGCGTCTCACCACCTGGCTCCGTGCCGACGACGGCACGCCCTGCGATCCGACCTCGCTGGCCACCGTCGACCCCCGGCAGCCGGTCGAGGCCACGGTCGTCCGCGGTGACGGCACCGAGGTCCCCATCGAGTTCGTGGCCACGCCGCTGGTCGGTACGAACCAGCAGGACCCGACGGGGTGGGTCGTGGTCTACCGCGACATCAGCGAGCGTCGCGCCCGTGAGGCCGGTCTGGCGCTGCAGGTCGAACAGACCCGGTGGATCGGGCGGATCCGCGACGCCCTGGCCACCGATGGCTTCGTGCTGTACGCCCAGCCCATCGTCGACGTGGCCACGGGCGACATCGTGCAGCACGAGCTGCTGCTGCGCATGCGCGACGCGGACGATCCCGACAACATCATCCCTCCCGGGATGTTCCTGCCCATCGCGGAGGAGTTCGGGCTGGCCCCCGCCATCGACCGCTGGGTCCTGGTGCACGGGCTGCGCCTGGCTGCGACCGGACTGCCGGTGCAGATCAACCTCTCGGCGACGTCGCTGGACGACGCCACGCTGCTGCACCTGATCGAGCAGCTGCTGGAGGAGACGGGGGCGGATCCGGCGCTGGTGATGTTCGAGATCACCGAGACCGCCCTGCTCGACAGCGACCTGCAGGCGACCCGCTTCGCGGCGCGGGTCCACGAGCTCGGGTGCGCGCTCGCCCTGGACGACTTCGGGACCGGGTACGGCGGGTTCACCTACCTCAAGCAGCTCCACATCGACGAGCTGAAGATCGATGTCGAGTTCGTTCGCGACGTGACCACCAACCCGGCCAGCCGCCACGTGATCGCCGCGGTGGTCAGCCTGGCCCACGCATTCGGGTTGCGCACGGTGGGCGAGGGCGTGGAGGACCAGGCGACCCTGGACGTGGTCCGCGAGCTCGGGGTCGATCTGGTCCAGGGCTACTTCCTGGGCCGCCCCGGGCCGGTGGACCGCACACGCGCCTAGCGCGTCCAGCGACCGGGCAGGGCTCGTCGCAACAACGTGCTCAGTGGGACACCAGCGCCCTGCACGTGCGTCCACGGCCGTCCCGCTTGGCGCTGTAGAGCGCCTCGTCGGCGCGGGCGAGCAGCGCCCGCGCGTCCTCTCGGCGCGTGGTGGTGGCGATACCGATGCTCACGGTCACCGGCACCGACTCGGTTGCCAGGCGTTCGTGGATGCGTGCGGCGACCCGTCCCGCCGCCTCGCCGTCGGCGTCGGGCAGCAGGACCAGGAACTCATCGCCCCCCTGTCGACCGATCACGTCGTCCGCCCGGCTGGCATGTTCCAGGATGGCCACGACCTGCTGCAGGATGCGGTCACCCACCGGGTGACCCTCGGTGTCGTTGAGCACCTTGAAGCCGTCGAGGTCGAGGGCCAGCACCGCGGTGGGGGAGTCGCTCGCGGTGCGGGCCAGCTGCGCGTCGATGGCTTCCTCGATGCCCTGACGGTTGCGTGCACCCGTCAGTCCGTCGGTGCGCGCCTGGCGGTGGAGCAGGGCCTGGATGCGCAACTGATGCTGCTGGAGGCTGATGTGGCTGCGTGCCCCGATCGCGGCGACCGCGGCCGTGAGCAGGATCGCACCGGCTGCGGTCGTCGCCCGTGCCACGTCCACGCCTGCCGCCAGCGCCAGCAGGAGGTAGGCCCCCAGCACCAGGGCGGTCATGCCCATGGCCACCGAGGTGGGATAGACCGCCATGCCGTGGACCAGGACCACCAGGTACAGCAAGGTCAGCGGGCTGCCCAGCCCGCCGTCCAGCCACACCAGCGTGGTGACCACGCCGATGCCCACGATCTCCAGCGAGTAGTAGAGGGTCGCGCGCCACCTGACCAGGGTGGCAGAGCCTGCCGGCAGCAGGAGCAGCAGCGGCGGGACCAGCAGCAGGGCGGCCAACCCGATGGACAGCATCACCGCCCGCTGGGGCTGCTGCCAGGTCAGCACGGCGTAGAAGACCACCAGCCCACCGCCTCCTGCGGCCACGAGCGCACCGGAGTGGTCGTGGGCACGCCAGAAGGCGTGTTGCGGGTCGAGTGCCGAGCGCTGCATACGTGAGGTATCGGCCGCTTGCGCGCTGCGCTCAAGCGTGAGATGTGATGGGATGCCGGAGGGTGGTCGTCACCTCACTCCGGCAGGTGGACGGCGACCTCCTCGGCGGCGGCCGCGCCGTAGATCGCGCCGAGCCGTGTGAGCACGTCCTCGCGTTCGAGGTCGTACTCCTGGGTGCCGATGTGCTCCAGCACGTAGGTGGCCACCAGCGATCCCAGCTGTGCACAGCGCTCCAAGGGCAGGTGCCACGCGAGACCGGCCAGCAGCCCGGCACGGAAGGCGTCGCCGACACCGGTGGGATCCTCGCGCCGCTGCTCGGGGGCGGCCGGGACCTCGATGCGGGTGCCGTCGTCGCGCTCGAGCAGCGAGCCATCCGGTCCGCGCGTGGTGATCCGGGTCCCGACGCGCGTGAGGACCTCGGCGTCGGACCAGCCCGTCTTGGACTCCAGCAGCGCCTTCTCGTAGTCGTTGGTGATCAGGTAGGTGGCGCGGTCCACCAGCTTGCGCACCTGCGGTCCCTCCATGCGCGCCAGCTGCTGACCCGGGTCGGCCATGAAGGGCATGCCGAGCTGGCGGCACTCCGAGGTGTGCCGCAGCATCGCCTCGGGGTCGTTGGGCGAGATCACCACCAGGTCGAGGGCGCCGTGCCGCTCCGCCAGGGGCGCCAGCTCGATGAAGCGGGCCTCCTCCATCGCGCCGGTGTAGAAGCTGGCCATCTGGGCCTGGTCGAGGTCGGTGGTGCACAGGAAGCGTGCGGTGTGGCGCAGCTCGGAGACGTGCACGCCGGAGGTGTCCACGCCATGGCGGGTGAGCCACGCCCGGTAGTCGCTGTCGAAGTCCTCGCCGACCGCACCGACCAGCAAGGGGTCGAGTCCCAGCTGCGCGAGCCCGAAGGCGATGTTGGCGGCGACCCCACCGCGCCGGACCTCCAGCTCGTCCACGAGGAAGCTGAGCGAGACCCGGTCGAGCTGATCGGCGACCAGCTGCTCGGAGAAGCG
>JAWLFQ010000009.1:0-47327 GCA_041685505.1 Nitriliruptoraceae bacterium | reverse complement strand
GCTGCCCGTGCCCGCCCTGGAGCTGGCGGACGCGCCGCGGTTCGCCTGGCGGGGGCTCTCGCTGGATGTCGTGCGCACCTTCCTGGCACCCGACGCGGTTCGCACCATCATCGACATCCTCGCCTTCTACCGGTGCAACGTCCTGCACCTGCACCTGACCGATGATCAGGGCTGGCGGATCGAGATCCCGTCGCGGCCGAACCTGACGATCGAAGGCGCGCGTGGTGCGGTCGGTGACCGGCCCGGTGGGTACTACCGGCCGAGCGAGCTCGCCGAGCTCGTGGCCTACGCGGCCGACCGGTGCATCACGGTCATCCCCGAGATCGACATGCCCGGACACGTCTCGGCCGTCATGCGTTCCTACCCCGAGCTGCTCGGTGAGGGGATGGAGGTCTCGGAGTACCTCTCCACCGCCTACCTCGACCCCGGTGATGCGCGCGTGCGTGCCTTCGTCGCCGAGGTCATCGAGCAGCTGTGCCAGTTGAGCCCCAGCCCCTACGTGCACATCGGTGGGGATGAGGCCTTCGGGATGCCGGAGCCGCTCTACCGCGAGTTCATCGCGATGGTGACCTCACTGGTGTACGCCCACGGCAAGCAGCCGGTCGCCTGGCAGGAGGCGATCCGCGCGGGGTTCGAGCACGGTGCGTTCATCCAGTACTGGATCCGGCTGGATGGTGATGACCCGCAGGACGGGCAGGTGCTCGACGCGCTGGAGGACGCCGCTCCCACCGACGGCGCGGGGCTCTCTCCCGAGCTGCAGGCGATCCTGGCGGAGATGATCTCCCGCTCGGCCACCGACCTCGAGGAGGCCAGGGCCCGTGAGGTCCCCGTCCTGCTGTCACCGGCGGCGCACGTCTACCTCGACCGCCCCTACGCCGAGCCCAGCACCGACCCCGCCCAGGAGCCGGCTCGGGAGGCGCTCGGGCTGCAGGTCTATCCTCCGAAGAGCGTCGCCCAGAGCTACGACTGGAACCCCGACGGGGTCGTCGACGACGATGTGGCCATCGTGGGCATCGAAGCAGCGATGTGGTGCGAGACCCTGCCCTCCGCCGCGGACGTGCAGTTCATGCTGCTGCCACGCTTCGCGGGTGTGGCCGAACACGCCTGGGCGCAGCAGGCCGCCGCCTGGCCCATCCACGCCCGCAAGCTCGCCCGACAGGCGGGCAGCTTCGATGCGAGAGGGTGGGGGTTCTTCCGCTCCAGCCTCGTCGACTGGGACCTCGCTGCCGACTGACGCCGACGATCCCCGACCGTCTCCCGCTCCCCGATCGCCCCTCCGAGCCCGTGCGCTCACCCCATCCGTGTGATGCCGGGGTGGCAGCTGACCGGCGAAGCTGCGCACCAGCCCGGAAGGCGACGGCCCCGCCATCGGCTCGGCGGTCCACACCACCGCGTTCGCTCTCGCTCATCCCCCTACGGAGGCCCACAGATGCCGCTCCTCGACCTGTTCTTCACCATGCTCTGGTTCTTCCTGTTCGTCGCCTGGATCTGGCTGCTGATCTCGGTCTACGCCGACGTGTTCCGCAGCGACGACCTCGGTGGTCTCGGCAAGGCGGTGTGGGTGCTGTTCGTGCTGCTGCTGCCCTACCTCGGGGTCCTGATCTACCTGATCGCGCGTGGCGGCAAGATGCAGGAACGCTCCCGGGTGCAGCTGCAGCAGGCGCAGCTGGCAACCGAGTCCTACATCCGTGAGGTCGCTGCGGCGACCAGCCCCGCGGATGAGCTGCGCAAGCTCGGTGCGCTGCGCGACGAGGGTGTGCTCTCCGAGGAGGAGTTCGCCGCGCAGAAGGCCAAGCTGCTCTCCACCGCCTGAGCGATCGGTCCGTGACCACCGCCTACCTGGCCGCTGCGGGCTTCGAGCGCGCGCTGGACGAGGAACTCGCCCGTGCCGGTGTCGTGGTGCAGCGTGTCCACGGCCGGCTCCGGGTCAGCGAGAGCCCGCCCGTGCACGCCGCGTGGGCGGCGAACATCTGGTGGGACGCCCAGCACATCACCATCACCTCGATCGGTCATGCCGCCACGGAGCTGCGTCGTCGGCAGCGCAACTGGGTGGCCTACGCGCCTGCCCACCGCGGGCGTGCGCAGCTGATCGCCGACAAGCTCCCGCACGTGTCGGCGCGGCCACTGGCCCTCGGCGAGGTCGCGCCCGATGCGCCCCTGGGATCGTGGACGCTGCTGGAGCGTGACCTGGTGCTGGCCGCCGGTGACTGCGCCAGCCCCTTCCCGCACGGCGCGGCGTCCTTCGTCGAGGACCGCGCAGGTCCACCGAGCCGGGCGTACCTGAAGCTGTGGGAGGTGTTCGCACGGCTGCGCCGGCAGCCGGCCAGCGGGGAGAGGTGCCTCGATCTGGGCGCGGCGCCGGGCGGTTGGACCTGGCTGCTGGCCCGCACGGGGGCCGATGTCGTGGCCGTGGACCGCGCGCCGCTGGCGCCCGAGGTCGCTCGGCTCGCCAACGTGGCCGTGCGGCGCGGTTCCGCCTTCGCCCTGGAGCCTGCCGAGGTCGGCGAGGTGGACTGGTGGTGCAGCGACATCGTCGCCTATCCGCACCGGCTGCTCGAGCTGGTCGAGCGGTGGCTGGCGGCCGGCACGGTCCGCAACCTCGTCTGCACGGTCAAGTTCCAGGGGGCGACCGACCACGAGATGGCTGCGCGCTTCGCCGCCCTGCCCGGTGCGCAGCTGCTGCACCTGTCGCAGAACAAGCATGAGCTGACCTGCGTGGTCCTCGACGCCAGCTGAGCCGCCGTCCGGGGCTGCGACGTGCGGCTATGGTGGCCATCGCCGCGGCCTCGGGTCGGGGCTCGATGCTCGACGACGATCGAGAGGGTGACCGTGTCCGTCGCTGCGGCGTACGGCAGCGGGCCGGTGGACAGCCGGGTCCCGTCGGCGAAGGTGACCCCACCCGAGCTCCCCCCGGTGGTCGTGGCCGAGACCCGGGCAGCGCGGCTGCTCGAGGGCCTACCCGCCCCGGTCACCGTGCTGGTGGCGCCGCCGGGAGCGGGGAAGACGGCCACGCTCACCGCCTGGCTGCGGAGCTCGCCGGTGGGTGCCGATCGGGTGGCCTGGGCGACCCTGGACCGCACCGACGATGACGTCGCGAGCCTGTGGTCGACCCTGCTCGCGGCGCTGCGCGCGAACCCGCGGCTCGGTGCGGATCCGCGCATCGCCGAGCTGGCGACCGCCCCCGCTGCGGCGGGCGTGGACGCGGCGCTGATCCAGCAGCTCGACGCGCGCATCGGCCCGCAGGACCCGCCCTACGTGCTGGTGCTCGACGACCTGCACCAGATCACCGCGCCCGACGCGCTGGCGAGCCTGGAGCTGCTCCTGCAGCTACGGCCCCGTGGCCTGGCCCTGGTGTTGAGCGCGCGGTACGAGCCCCGCCTCGAGCTGCAGCGCCTGCGGCGCGACACCACCGTCGTCGAGATCGGACCCGAGGACTTCGTGCTGGGTCGCGAGGAGGCCAGGGCCCTGCTCAGCTCGCTCGGCCACGAGCTCGATGTCGCCACCGCCGAGGCGCTGTGGCGGCGGACCGAGGGGTGGGTCGCGGGCCTGCGGCTGGCGGCCTCGGAGCTGCACCGGGGGGTCGACCCCGAGCACCTCACCCGGACCTTCGGGGGCACGACCCCGACCGTCGCGGAGCTGCTGGTCGCAGAGGTGCTCGAGCACCTCCCGAGCGACACGCGGGCGTTCCTGGTGGCCACCGGTGGCTGTCGGGAGCTCACCCCCACCCTGGCCCGACGGCTCACCGGGCGCGACGATGCCGGCGCGGTCCTCGCTGACCTCCACCACCGCAACGCGTTGACCCAGCGGCTCACGCAACCGGCGGGTTCGGAGCCCACCTACCGCTACCACGACCTGCTGCGGGACTTCCTCGGGGCGGAACTGCAGCGCGCGGACCTGCCGCGCTGGCGGCAGCTCCAGGGGGAGTTGGCGGGCTGGTACGCCGACCGGGGCCAGTGGCGGCTCGCGCTCGAGCATGCGGTGGGTTCCGGGCGGGACGACCGGGTCCGCGCGGTCCTGCGAGCCTGCGGTGTCGGCATGATCCTCGACGGTGACGGGCCCCTGCTGGAGCGTCTGCTGGCCGAGGCCCCCAACGCCTGGCGCAGCGACCCGGTCATCGGTTCGCTGCTCGCCGCGGCCGCGCTGGCCCGGTTCGACCCGGTCGCCGCGGATCGTTCGCTGGTTCGCCTGCCGGCCCCCTCCTCCACCGACGAGGAGCCGACGCCGGACCCCTGGGTCGCGGCACTGCGTGCCACGGTCGAGCTGCACCGCCGCCGTTTCGATCACGAGGTGGCGCCCGCGCTCGAGGCCGCGGACCGGCAGCGGATCGGTGCCACCGGCGATGCGGACCTCGACCTGCTGGGGCTGATCCAGACCGGGGTGGTGCGGCTGCGGACCGGTGCCGCCGACGACGCACGACAGGACCTCGAGCGCGCCCTGCACCTGGCGACCACGACCGGGCGCGACTTCCCACGGGTGATGTGTCTCGGCAACCTCGCGGCGCTCGCGACGATCGATGCCCGCGTCCCCGAGTGCGACGCCTACCTCGATACCGCCCTGGCGATCGCCCGGCAACGGGGCTGGGACGGCAGTCAGCTCACCGCACAGTTCCACATCCTCGCCGCGTGGTGGGCGCTGCTGCGGGGTGATCGCCCCGCTGCGCGCCGCGAGATCGCGGACCTGCCGCCGCCGGCGACCCTCGGCAACCCCGACATGCGCGTCGCGGGTGCGGCCGTCATGGCGATCGCGGACCACCTCGACGGGGACCCGGCGCGGGCCACGGCGGTCCGCCTGCGGTCGGCCTGGGACCACCTCCTCGGTGCCCAGACCACACCGGAGATCGCCGCGCTACTGATCCCCTGGGAGGTCAAGCTGTGGCTGGCCGCCGACGACCCGGTCGCAGCCGAGGAGGCGGCGCGCCGGCGCGCCGGGGATCTCGAGGGCACCGGTGAGCAGGTGCTCGTCG
Organism: Nitriliruptoraceae bacterium; assembly: GCA_041685505.1. Lineage (GTDB taxonomy): Bacteria > Actinomycetota > Nitriliruptoria > Nitriliruptorales > Nitriliruptoraceae > T1Sed10-7. The sequence goes on along the minus strand of JAWLFQ010000009.1, from coordinate 42,364 downwards.
AGGTGCTGCTGGCGCGCGCCGGAGGGTCCATCGCCAGCCACGCGCGTCGGTGGCTGGCACCGGTACGCGACGGCGAGGTCGCCGTGAGCAACGCGGTCAACCGTGTCTGGGTGTGGCTGCTCGAGGCGCAGTTGGCGGCTGCCGTGGGAGCGGACGACGACCGTGCCGCCGCGTTGTCGGAGGCGGTGGGCCTGGCAGCACCCGATCACCTCGTCGGCCTGCTCGATGCCTTCGGTCCCACCACGGCGCAACTGCTCGCCGCCGACCGGGGCGGGTTCGGTCCGCACGAGGGTTTCGTCACCGGGTTCCTCGCCTGGCGGGGCGGTGTGGCTGTGTCCGCCTCGGCGGTCGAGCTCACCGCCGCGGAGGAGGCCATCCTGCGCGAGCTGCCGACCCACCGCACCGTCGCCGATATCGCCGCGCTGCGGGGGGTGTCGGTGAACACCGTCAAGACCCACATGAAGGGCATCTACCGCAAGCTGGACGTCCAGGGCCGGCGGGCAGCGGTGGAGGCCGCGACGGCGCAGGGCCTGCTGTAGGCGCCGCCGCGGTGCCCGGTCCCGGCCCCGAGGTGGTCCGGTTCACCTAGGTCGGGTGAGGTCGCGCGCGCAACATGTTCGTAACGTGCCGACACGTCAGCCGGAGTTCCACCGCACAGGATCTGCTCCCACCATGTCTGCATCCGCTGTGTCCGCACGCATCTCGACACGACTGCCCGTCCCACACCTGTTCATGCTGCTCTCGATCGGCATCTTCGCCCTGATGGCCGTGCTGGCCTTCGCTCCCGGGGCGAGCCAGGACACCGAGTCGACCGCCGCTGCTGCTGCCCCCGAGGGGGAGGTGCTGCTGTCCATGGGCGCCGGTATGCCCGTCGCATCGCCCGCGACGGCCAGCGCCGCGCCGGCGTCGTCGGCCGCCGACGGGCTGGCCTTCGCCTCGGTCGCCGCGCTGCTGGTCCTGCTCGGCGCGACCGCGCGCGCCGGCCGCATGCGTGCGCACGGCTCGGGCCGACCGATCCAGGGGCTGGTCGCCGGGCTGCTCGCCGGTGTCGCCGGTGCGGCGAGCCTGTTCCTGGTCGGGGCCATCCACCTCGAGAGCCCCACCTGGGTCTACCTGCCCCTGGTGCTCTCCACGCTCGGGACCGCGCTCGGGGTCACCGCACCCTTCCGGCGGTCGACGGGCAACGGTCTGCCGTCCTTGTCGGCCTGACGGCCACCTCGGTCCCGGACCGGATCCTGCGCCTGCGGTGACAGGACGGTTGCGCGCGGCCAGCGGAGGCATCAGGCTGGTGACCATCCCCGTCCACGACACGAGGCACCCCGATGGTCACGACCCTGGACCCGGACCGCTACGACGCGGTCATCTTCGACCTCGACGGCGTCATCACCGACACCGCATCGGTGCACCGTGCCGCCTGGAAGCGGCTGTTCGACGACTACCTCAACGAGCGGGACGCGCGGCAGGGCGAGGATCACGCCCCCTTCACCGACCAGGACTACCTGCGCCACGTGGATGGCAAACCGCGCCTGGACGGGGTACGGGACTTCCTGGTCAGCCGCGGCATCGAGGTGGACGAGGACACGATCGCGGCGCTCGGTGAGCGCAAGAACGACGCCTTCCTCGCCACGCTGGCGGAGGAGGGCGTGGTGGTGTTCCGTTCCACCGTGGAGCTGATCTGTCGCCTCCACGCCAACGGCGTCCGGACCGCGGTGTTCTCCGCCAGCCGGAACTGCCGGCCGGTGCTGGAGACCGCCGGGCTGCTGGCGCTGTTCGAGGCGCGGGTGGACGGGGTCGTCGCCGCGGAACTGGATCTGCCGGGCAAGCCCGACCCCGCCTCGCTGCTCGAGGCGACCCGCCGGGTCGAGGCCACCCCGGAGCGCACCGTGGTCGTCGAGGATGCCCAGGCCGGGGTCCAGGCCGGCAAGGCCGGTGGGTTCGGCCTGGTGATCGGTATCGACCGGGAGGGCGTGGCCGACGAGCTGCGTGCGCACGGTGCCGACGTGGTGGTCGACGATCTCGAGGAGGTCACCATGCCGGTACCGGACGAGGCGGCGATCGAGGCGCGGGTGGCCTCCTACGTGCCGTGATCGGACATCACGCCCCTCGTGGGTGCGCCCGCGGCGACCGCCGGGCGGCGCGCCGGCATGGTCGCGACGGCGTGACCTGGGCGCGCGGTTCCCCTATGCTGTCACCCATGCGCTGTGACGGACTGCTGCTTCTTCGTCGCCGCGGCGAGGTCGGGTAGGCCGGCATCCTCGCCGCGGGGGTCCCGCGTTGCCGGTCACGCAGAGCACCACCGACCGCACGAAGGACCACCTCCGATGAGCGAGACCCGCGCCCACGCCACGACGCCCTGGACCCCGCAGCAGCAGCCGTCCGGGCTTCCGCTGCACCGCTACCGGCCCTACCACGAGCAGATCGCGGTCGAGCTGCCCGACCGCACCTGGCCGGACCGCCGCATCGAGCGTGCGCCGAGGTGGGCGGCGGTCGACCTGCGCGACGGCAACCAGGCCCTGATCGACCCCATGGACGGCCAGCGCAAGCTCGCGATGTTCCAGCTGCTGGTGCGCATGGGGTTCAAGGAGATCGAGGTCGGGTTCCCGGCCGCCAGCCAGACCGACTTCGACTTCGTCCGCCACCTCATCGAGCAGGACCTGATCCCCGATGACGTGGCGATCCAGGTGCTGACCCAGTGCCGCGAGGAGCTCATCGAGCGGACCTTCGAGTCCCTGGTGGGTGCCGACCGCGCCATGGTGCACTTCTACAACTCCACCTCGGTCACCCAACGGCGGGTGGTCTTCGGGATGGATCGGGCCGGGATCCGCGACATCGCCGTGCGGGGTGCCACCATGGCCCGCAAGTACGCCGACGTGCTCACCCCCGACACCGACATCCTGTGGCAGTACTCGCCCGAGTCCTACACCGGCACGGAGCTCGACTTCGCCGTCGAGGTGTGCGGTGCGGTCATGGAGGTGCTCGAGCCGAGCGCGCAGCGACCGATCGTGCTGAACCTGCCGGCCACGGTGGAGATGGCCACGCCCAACGTCTACGCGGACTCCATCGAGTGGATGCACCGCCACCTGCCCGACCGCGACAGCATCGTGCTGTCCCTGCACCCCCACAACGACCGTGGGACCGCGGTCGCGGCGGCAGAGCTCGGGATCATGGCTGGCGCCGACCGGGTGGAGGGGTGCCTGTTCGGCAACGGTGAGCGCACCGGCAACGTGTGCCTGATCACCCTGGGCATGAACCTGTTCAGCCAGGGGGTCGACCCCATGCTGGACCTGTCCGACCTCGACGGGATCCGGCGCACCGTGGAGTACGCCAACCAGCTGCCCGTCCCCGAGCGTCACCCCTGGGGCGGCGACCTGGTCTACACCGCCTTCTCCGGGAGCCACCAGGACGCCATCAAGAAGGGCCTGGAGGCGCTCGCGCGCGACGCCGAGGAGGCGGGTGTGGCCCTCGAGGACATGACCTGGGACGTGCCCTACCTGCCGATCGATCCCAAGGACGTCGGCCGGACCTACGAGGCGGTGATCCGGGTCAACTCGCAGTCCGGCAAGGGCGGCGTGTCCTACGTGATGAAGAACGACCACCAGTTCGATCTGCCACGACGTCTGCAGATCGAGTTCAGCCACGTGGTCCAGTCCCGTACCGACACCCAGGGCGGTGAGGTCACCTCGGCGGAGATGCACCGGATCTTCGCCGACGAGTACCTGCCCTCGGAGGATGACCCGTGGGGGCGGTTCAAGCTGGTCAGCACCCGTGCGGTGCCCGGCGACGGCGAACTGGATCAGCTGTGGGTGGAGCTGCTGGACGACGGCGAGCCACTCACCCTCCAGGGCGAGGGCAACGGGCCGATCGCCGGGTTGCGGGACGCGCTGGCCGGCCACGGTGTCGAGGTCGAGGTGCTCGACTACTCCGAGCACGCGATGTCGGCCGGGGACGATGCCACGGCTGCGGCCTACATCGAGTGCGACATCGACGGCAGCGTGCTGTGGGGCGTGGGCGTCGATCCGAGCATCGTGACCGCGTCGCTGAAGGCGATCGTCAGCGCCGTCAACCGCGCCCACCGTCGGGCCGTCATCTGACGCCCCCCGGGGGTACCGCGGTCCGGGCGGCAGGGGCCGGTCACAGGGTGAGCAGCACCTTGCCCACGGCGCGTCGCTCCTCGAGGGAGGCGACCGCCTCCGCGGCCTCTTCCAGGGGGTAGCGGGCGCCGATGGGAGGCTGGAGACGGCCGGCCCGCAGGTCGGGGAGCAGCTCGGCCCACTGCGCGGCCGGGTAGCCCGGCTCGGTGAGCCAGTAGGCGCCCCAGCCGACGCCGACGACGTCGAGGTTGTTGAGCAGCAGCCGGTTGACCTTGACCTCGGGGATGGTGCCCGCGGTGAAACCGACGACCAGCAGCCGGCCGCGGCGGCGCAGGCAGCGCAGGGAGTCGGTGATGCGCTCTCCCCCGACGGGATCGAGGACGAGGTCGACGCCCTCACCGTCGGTCACCCCGTGCACGGCATCGCGGAACCCGTCGGCGGGCACGACGTGCTGGGCACCGGCGGCGCGGGCGACGGCGGCCTTCTCCTCGCTCGAGGTGACGGCGATGACGTGGGCGTCACGGGCGGCGGCCAGCTGGATGGCGGCAACGCCGATCCCGCCCGCCGCGCCGTGCACCAGCACCCGTTCACCGGGGGTCAGCCGGCCGCGGTCCACCAGCGCGAAGTGCACGGTGAGCAGGTTCATGGGCAGGCCGGCCGCCACCTCGATGTCGACCTGCTCGGGGAGGGGGAACACCAGGTGCGGGGCCACCAGGACCTGTTCGGCGAACCCGCCCAGGCCCGGGAAGGCGACCACGCGCTGCCCGACGGTGACACCCGAGCCCTCCGGTGCGTCGGTGACCAGCCCGCTGACCTCGGAACCGGGGACGAAGGGCGGGTCCGGGCGCAACTGGTAGAGCCCCCGGGTCAGGAGCGCGTCGGGGAAGCTCACCCCCGCCGCGGCGACCTCGATGCGCACGCCGGGGCCGGCGGGTTCGGGCTGGTCCTGCACCCGGATCGCCGCGGGACCCTCGAGTCGTTCCACCACCGCTGCGCGCATCCGCTGCCCTCCCATCGGCTGCCGGGGGATGCTAGGTCAGTTCACAGCGCGACCGCACGGTCGGTGCCGGGTGATCGCTGCGCGGCTTGGGGCCTCTATCGTGTCGCACACGGACCGACGTCGACGAGGATCGCCCATGGACACCGACCTGCAGGACCGTTTCAACGCCCAGATCGCCCTGGAACACGCCGCCGAGCGTGCCTACCTCCAGATGGCCGCCTGGGCGGAAGCGCACGACTACAACGGGGCCGCCACGTGGTTGCGATCCCAGTCCGCGGAGGAGGGGGAGCACGCGCGGTTGTTCATGGACCACGTGCTCGACCGCGGTGGCGAGGTCACCCTGGCGGCGCTCGAGGCCCCGCCGGCCGACTTCGACGATCTGCTCGACGTCTTCGTCGCGGCGCTCGCCCACGAGCGCAAGGTGACCGCCTCCATCGGCGAGCTCTACGTCACGGCCACCGAGGCACGCGCCTACCCGAGCCTGCCCCTGCTGACGTGGTTCCTCGAGGAGCAGGTCGAGGAGGAGGCCAGCGTCGGCACCGTGGTGGGTGAGCTCGAGAAGGTGATCGACGACCCCAGCGCGGTGCTGATGATCGACCGCGAGCTCCGTGGACGCCGTGGCGGAGCGGAGCAGGCGAAGTAGCCGATCGGCAGGTCGACGGCTCCTGCGGGTCGCCGCCACGGCCCGCGGGGTGCCGGCCGCCGACCACCGACCGGCTGGCCGAGTCCTGGTGCGAACCTCCCGGTCCTGCGCCGTAGGGTGGCTCGTGCGCCCGCCGTCCGTGGGCACCGGGCAGTGGGGAGGCTGGCGCACCAGCTGAGCTGCCACGACCTCCCGCCCAGAGGGTCGGCGCGCAGCATGACGGCAGGAGCCGAGGTGGAGGACGACGTCCGGACCGCGGACAGCGCAGACGAGCAGCAGCACGCGGAGCAGCACGACGACCCCGACGACCACCAGGCCGGCCACGACGATCACGCCGCACAGTTCCGGGACCGCCTGTGGGTGACCCTGGCGCTGTCGGTGCCGGTGGTGTTCTGGTCCTCGACGATCCAGGAGTGGTTCGGCTACAGCGCACCGCAGTTCGCCGGTGAGCAGCTGCTGGCGCCGCTGCTCGGCTCGATCATCTTCTTCTACGGCGGGTGGCCGTTCCTGCGCGGGGCCCGGTCCGAGATCCGTCCCTGGCAGCCGGGGATGATGCTGCTGATCGCCATGGCGATCACCGTGGCCTACCTCGCCTCGCTGGCGACCTCGCTGGGGGTGTTCGATACCGAGATCTGGTGGGAGCTCGCGCTGCTGATCGCGGTGATGCTGCTCGGCCACTGGATCGAGATGCGGGCCGTGGGCCAGGCCAGCGGGGCGCTCGCCGCCCTGGCCGAGATGCTGCCCGACGAAGCCGAGCGGGTGACCGACGACGGTGGGACCGAGACCGTGAAGGTCACCGATCTGCAGGTCGGTGACGTGGTGCTGGTGCGTCCCGGGGCGCGGGTCCCGGCCGACGGTGAGATCGTCGAGGGCGCCGCGGATGTCGACGAGTCGATGATCACCGGCGAGTCCGTCCCGGTGTCGCGCGGTGAAGGTGAACGGGTGGTGGCCGCGACGGTGGTCGCCGACGCCAGCCTGCGGGTGCAGGTGGATGCCATCGGTGACGACACCGCGCTGGCCGGGATCCAGCGGATGGTCGAGGAGGCGCAGGGCTCGACCTCACGTACCCAGCGGCTGGCCGACCGCGCGGCTGCGCTGTTGTTCTACGTCGCCGTCGCCGCTGCCGCGGTCACCGCGGTGGTGTGGGCGACGGTCGGGCTGCCCGATGTCGCGCTGACCCGTTCGGTGACGGTGCTCATCATCGCCTGCCCCCACGCCCTGGGCCTGGCGATCCCCCTGGTGACCGCCATCTCGACCGCCAAGTCGGCCCGGTCGGGCATCCTGGTCAAGGACCGGCTGGCGCTGGAGGCGATGCGCAGCATCGACACGGTGCTGTTCGACAAGACCGGCACCCTGACCCGCGGCGAGCACCGGGTCACCGATGACGCCGTCATCGAGGGGGTCGATCGGGACGAGCTGCTGCGGTTGGCGGGTGCGGTGGAGGCGGACTCCGAGCATCCCCTGGCCCGGGCCATCCTTGCGCACGCGACGGCGGAGGTCGACGAGCTGCCTGCGGCCAGCGGGTTCGAGGCGATGACCGGCAGAGGTGTGCGAGCCGAGGTGGAGGGCAGCACGGTCGCGGTGGGCGGGCCGGCGTTGCTGCGGGACCGCGAGCTCGACATCCCCGACGAGCTGGAGGAGCAGGTCGAACCCTGGCGGCAACGGGGAGCGGCGATCCTGCACGTGGTGCGTGACGAGCGGGTGATCGGTGCGCTCGCGCTGGAGGACGAGGTCCGTGAGGCGTCCCGCGAGGCGGTGGCACGGCTGCACGAGGCCGGGGTCACGGTGGCGATGATCACCGGTGATGCCCAGCAGGTCGCCGACGCGGTGGCAGCGGAGCTGGATATCGACGAGGTCTTCGCCGAGGTCCTGCCCGAGGACAAGGACGGCCACGTCGCCGAGCTGCAGGACCAGGGGCGCCACGTCGCCATGGTCGGCGACGGGATCAACGACGCTCCCGCGCTGGCGCGCGCCGCGGTCGGTATCGCGATCGGCGCCGGCACCGATGTCGCCATCGAGTCGGCCGACATCATCCTCGCCTCGGATGACCCACGCGGGGTCGTGGCGATCCGGCGGCTGTCACAGGCGACCTACCGCAAGATGCTCCAGAACCTGTGGTGGGCCGCCGGCTACAACATCGTCGCCCTGCCCCTGGCAGCGGGGGTCCTCGCGCCGGTGGGTATCGTGCTGCCGATGGCGGTGGGCGCGGTCCTGATGTCGGCCTCGACCGTGATCGTCGCCCTCAACGCCCAGCTGCTGCGCCGCGAGCAGATCGAGGAGGAGATGGCCCCCGCGTGAGCCCGTCCTCACCCGACGTCGCCACGCTGTCAGAGGTCCTCGGTGCGCAGGGCGCAGCCCGGGATCCGGACGCCGACGACGAGGGTGGCACCTCACTCGCCGGCAGGGGCCGCGGCTCTCGGCCTCCCTTCGGTTAGTGTGCGTCCAGCGCGCGCCGTCGCAGGAGGTAGATGACTAAGAGCGCATGCTCGTGCACTATGCGTCGCCATAGGACGCCGTGGACGCGCGTCCACGTCGGGGAGTGCAGGGTGACGGTGGGAGAGCGGTGGGAGTCCAGCAAGCGGGCGATCTACCTGTGGTCGCTCGGCTTGTCCTCGCCGTCGCTGCCGGTCGTGGTGTGGCTGCGCTGGGACGAGGAACCCCTGCTCGGCGTCACCTACGGCCTGCTGTGCGCGCTGCTGGTGACGGTGTTCGTCGGGTTGCTGACCCGACGGATGACCCCGGCGACCGCCGAGCGGGCCGTCATCAGCGTCATCCCGGTGCTGTGGATCGTGCGCATGTTCGCGGTGCTCTACCTCCAGCCGGACCTCGCCGTGGCCGCTGCGGTCGTCAACCAGTCGATCGGGCCGGGGTTCGTCATCCTGGCGATCGTGGCCTACCTGGCGCTGCCTGCCCGGCAGGGCCTGGCACTGTCCGGGGGTTTCGTCCTGATCTGCCTGGGGTTGGTGCTCCCGCGGGTGTCGGGCGAGATCCTGCGTGTCGGCATGACCCTGGAGGTGATCGGCCTGCTCCGGGTGGGGCTGACCACGGCCGTCAGCGTCGCCCTGCTCTTCGCCCTGGCCTCGCTCAAGGAGCATCTCGCACGCGAGAAGGCCCAGGCCGAGGCGAACGCGCACCTGGCACGTACCGATCAGCTCACGGGGCTGCCCAACCGGCGCGCCGTCACGGAGCGGCTGCGTGAGCTGCTGGCACTGGCCGAGCGGCACGACCGCCCGCTGACGCTCGCGGTGATCGACGTCGACCACTTCAAGGCGATCAACGACCGCGCCGGTCACCTCGCCGGCGACGAGGTGCTGCGTGCGGTCGCTGACACCATGGTCGAGGTGCTGCGTGACAGCGACGTGGTGGGACGGTGGGGTGGTGACGAGCTGATCGTGGTCCTGCCCGAGACCGCCACCGCGGCCGCGGCGACCACCCTCGAGCGCGTGCTGGAACGCGTGCGCAGCGAGGTCGTCGTCGCCTGTCCCCAGCGGTCCGGTGTCGCCGCCGACGGCCCCGGACCGGTGACCCTGTCGGTCGGCCTCGCGCAGCGAGCGGAGGGCGAGACGCAGGACCGCCTGCTCAGCCGTGCCGACCGCGCGCTGTACGGCGCCAAGGCATCCGGTCGTGACCGGGTGTCGATCGACGGCTGGGAACCCGTCGGCGTGTGACATCGCCGGAGGTCCGGCGGCGGGGGCGTGACCGCCTCGGGTGGCGGGCGGTCCGCGGGCCAGGCGGTGTCGAAGCCCGCACGGACCCGTCGACCGGAGCTGGCATGGATCCCGACCGAGAGCTCGACAAGCGCCACCCCGCCACCGGGGCCCTGGCCACCATCGCGGCCTCCATCGCCTTCGCCGGGGCGATCCTCGGGTCGGCGCTGCTCGCCGGTGGCTGAGGTTCATCGCCCTTGGGGGTCAGCTCCCGTCGTCGAGCGGCAACCACACGCCGAAGCAGCTGCCCACCCCCGGCGTGCTCTCCACCTCGATGTGGCCGCCGTGCTGCTCCACGGCGTGGCGCACGATCGACAGCCCGAGACCGGTCCCACCGGTGGTGCGTGAGCGGGCGGTGTCGACGCGGTAGAAGCGCTCGAAGATGCGGGTGAGCTCGGCCTCCTCCAGCCCGATGCCGGTGTCGGTGACCAGCAGTTGTGTGCCCTCGGCGGGCACCCCCCCGTCCCGCGCCGGGTGCGGGACGCCAGCACGGACCGTCACGGTCACGCTCCCACCGGGCCGGTTGTAGGTGATCGCGTTGGCGACCAGGTTCTGCACGATCAGCTCGAGGTCGCTGCGGGCGGCGGGCACCGTGAGCTCCGGGGGCGCCTCCACCGCCACCTCGACCGCGTCGCGCTCGGCCCGGTCGTACTGGTCGGCGACCGCGCGGCGCACCAGTTCGGCGACGTCCACGGGTTCGGGATCGAAGCTCCCACCCTCCTCCAACCGGCGCAGGTCCAGCAGGTCGTGGACCAGCGCCGTGAGTCGTCCCGCCTCCTTGTTGAGGCGTCGGACCAGCTCCGCCGCACGTTCGGGCTGCTCCTCGATCACCACGGCGAGTGCTTCACCGAGGGTCTGGATGCTGGCGACCGGGGTCTTGAGCTCGTGGGAGGTGTTGGCGACGAAGTCGCGGCGCAGCTGTTCGACCCGGTGCTCCTCGGTGCGGTCGGTGACCAGCACCAGCACCTCATCACGGACCAGGGACACGCTGGCCCGCAGGTGGGCACCGGCGTGCTCGACGTCCAGGCTGACCCCTTCGCCGGTGTCGTCCACCTCCTGCACGGCGGCGAGGAGCGCCGCTGGTCGCAGCACGTCGGCCGCCCGACGGACCCGGGCGCCGGGCGGGAGGTCGAGCAGCCGGCGTGCGGTGTGGTTGATGGCCAGCACCTCACCTTTGTGCGACAGCAGCACCGCGCCCTGCGCGATGGACTCGACCAGCTCGCCGCGGCGTGACCGGTGTTTGGCGCTCACCGCTCCCGGGCCCTCCTGGACGTGGACGGTCCCCCTGCCGGACGGCGGCACGGGCCTGCCCGGGCAGTCTAGGACCCGACCCCGGGCTCAGGTGAGGTAGTGCTCCTCCACGGCAGCGAGCACGTCCTGGCGCACCGTCTCCACGTCCTGTGCATCGGCGCGCAGCCGGGTCTCGAGTTGGCCGACCGCCGCCGCCAGCTGCTCCTGGCTGAGAACCTCCCGGACCCAGCGTGAGAGATCGCCGTGGTGGAGGTGGGTGGACAGCGCATCGGTGCTGATCCGCTGCAGTCCCCGGTGCAGTTCCCGGATGTTGGCGGCCACCCCCTCGCAGCCGGCCTCCCCGAAGCGGAACCGCAGATGGTCGGGCAGCTGCGCATCCACGTACTTGTGCCAGTGGCGCACGTGCCGGGTGGCGCGCGCATCCAGTGCGAACGCCACGGGCGCGCTGCCGTCGGTGCGGACCAGGACCGCCTCGCCGCGCTGCAGGCGGGCCAGCAGCGCCGGCAGCTCCTGCCCACCGCCCGACAGCTCATCGACGGTGTCGCGCACGTCCTGCCACCCCTCGCCGCCGCCGGGAAGCGCCAGGACGGTGTCGAGCCGGTCCCGGACGTGCGCCGGGAGCCGGCCGGGCAGGTGGGTGGCCAGTGCGTGCCCGGTCCCCCGTGGTACCTGCAGTTCGCTGTGGCCGGTCAGCGCGTGGGCCTCATCCAGTACGACCCACTGCGGCGATCCCGTCGCCAGCTGGTGGGCGGCCACCAGCGGCAGCAACGCGGTGGTGTAGCGGTCCTGCTCCTGGGCGGACAGCAGCGAGACGTCCACCACCAGGCTCGCGAAGCGGTGCGCGAACAGCGACACCACCTCCGCCGGCGGCGGTGGTCCACCCTCGCCGCCGAGGACCAGCAGCCCGCGCCGGGCGGCGAGGACGTCGTGGTCGCCCTCACGGTCGACGACGAGCACGCCGTACTGCTGCTGCACGAGGCGCTCGACGAGCAGCCCGACCAGGAAGGACTTGCCCGCCCCGCTGGCGCCGGTGATCAGCAGCTGGTGGGGGCTCGTGGCGATCCGCACGGGGTTGCCGTCGCGACGATGGCCGAGCACCAGCTGGCGTCGGCGGGGCAGGATGCGGCGCGCACCGGACACCACGGGACCGGTCAGCAGCTCGACGATGCCCGCACCGTCAGGCTGCGCCAGCACCACGTCCGCTGCGCGCGTGAGGCTGTCGACGGCGTTGGCCACGGCCACCCCCACCTCCGCGGCTGCCAGCAGCGGCAGGTCGTTCTCCGCATCCCCGACGGCGAGGGTGCTGTGGCACGACACCCCGAGCTCGGCCAGCGCCTCCAGAAGCCCGGTTCCCTTGGTGATCCCGCTCGGCAGGATCATCAGCTCGCCCCGGTTCCGGACCAGCTGACAGTCGAGTCCCAACCGCCCGATCTCCTCCAGCGCGGTGGCCGCGTCCCGGGCGCGCCCCGCCAGCACGACGCGTCCGGATCGCACCGACACGTCCCGGTGGGTCAGTGCCTGCGCGAGCCGTGGATCGATGGACGGTGCCAGATCACGGACACCGTCCACATCGCGCAGTACCGCGCCGTTCTCGGCGACGACCGCGTCGAACTCCTCCTCGACCCCCGGTGCGACCTGCCGGAGCTCGGCCAGGATGCGTCCGGTCACCAAGACCAGCCTGGTGCCGGAGGCACGCACGGCCTGCAGGTGGGAGCGCACCGTCGTCGACAGCCGGCCTCGGTCGGTCAGGGTGCCGTCGTAGTCGAAGGCCAGGGCGGCGAAGCGGGCGGTCACGGGTGCTCTCCCCGCAGGGGGTCGCTGCCTCCAGTATGGCCCCTGGGGCGAGCCCTGTCGCGGTGCGACCGGGGCGTGGAGGTGGCGGCGGGGGCAGCGGCGCGCGGTGGTGGGGCCCGGCCCGCGGCGAGGCGGGCAGGCGGCGCTCACTGTGCGGTCAGCACCGCGCGGACGAACCGGGTCGTCTGCCACACGTCGCGCAGGGTGACCCACCAGGGCGCGTCGCCGTCGGCGAGGCCGACGTGGTCGAAGGTGGCCAGATCGAGGGTGCGCGCGTGGGGGTAGGTCCGCTCCAGCCGTGCGAGCTCCGCGGAGGGGATGACGGGATCGTCGCGGGCGTGGATGGCGACCAGTGGCGCGGTCAGGTCGGGCGCATGCCGGGCCGGGGACACCTCGGCGATACGGTCCCGGAGGACGGCGGGGGATGCCGCGAGGTGGTCGAGGAACCGGACGGGGTCCGGGTCGCTGAGCAGGTCGTGGACGGCACGCAGCGGCGCCTCCAGCGTCGTGGGGGCTACGCGTCCGTCAAGCGCGGCAGCGACCGCGCGGCGGTCGGCGGGTGGCAGCAGCGCGAGGGTCTGTGCACGCACGACGCCGGCGGCGCGAGGGTCGGGCTCCCACGCGTAGCGCTGCCCGTCGACCAGCGAGATCCCGGTGGTCGCCGCCTGGACAACCCCGGCCAGGTCCGCGTAGGCACCGAAGGTGGCGACCAGCGCGACGTGGTCGCTGAGCTCGGGTTCGGCGGCTGCGAGCAGGGCGAGGCTGCCGCCGAAGGACAGACCGGCCAGCACGACGTCGTCGTGCGCCGCCGCGAGGGCGGTGCCGACCGCCACGATCCGCTCGACGTCGCTCGGCCGCAGGTCCTGGTCGTAGACCTCGAGCTCGGGGACGACGACCAACCGGTCGGTACGGGCGAAGGCACGTGCCATATCCACCACACGCTGGTCGTCACGGCCCTGCGGCGTCGCACCGGGCAGCAGGATGATGGGCGGGCCGTCGCCCGCTGCCACAGGGGAGGGGCCGGCGGCTGCTCCGATCCGAGGTGGCTCGGGCTGTGGGACGTAGCGGTCCACCTCGACGCCGGCGATGACGGCACCGTCACGCTGGACGCTCGCGGCGAATGGGCGGGGAGGGCCGAAGCCGAGCCCATCGGCGACGGTCACCAGCGCGGTGAGCGAGGGGGCGACCGCAACCGCGGTCACCGCCAGCAGCAGCGCAGCAGCCAGCAACCACCGCCGCCGGTGGTCACCTGCCCCGGGAGGACCCGTCAGGCGGGGGTCAGAACCGCCGTAGGACAGGTCGTATGTCCTCCCGCCGGCGTCCCTCGCAGTCGCGACCATCGGGGCCGTAGCGCTCCCGGGTGTCGCGGTGGAGGCCGGCGCGGTCGAAGCCCGCCGGGTCGAATCCATCCACGTCGTAGTGCCGCTCAGCGGCGGGGGAACGACGGGGGGAGGTCAGTGGACGAAGCAGCCGCATCGGCAACTCCTGCGCTCGATGGGCAAGCTTCACCGCACGGAGGTCATCCGTCAAGGGGATCTTGTCCCGATCCCGTCGCGGTGGTCGATCCGTGGCGCGGCGGGCCTACCCTCCGCGTGGGGGTGGACCGGCCCACGGCCCGCCAGATGACCCGTTCGGGGCGCCCGGGAGCGATGTGATGGTCGGTGGTGGGGGAGCGCAGCACGGTACGCAGGCGTTGGGGAGCGCCGCATGAGCGACGCGACCGTCCCGCCGCCACGCCCCGGTGGCCCCACCCCCTCGGCCGCACTCGCGGCGACGGCAGATGCCCTCGAGCGCTGCACCTTCCGGCTGTCCGGGCCGGATGGCGCGGCGCGGCGGCGTGAACGCGACCGGCTGCTGCGGCTGCTGCGCGGGGTCGAGGTGCGCGCCGGCGATCCCGACGCGCCTCTGCTGGTGGTGGTCGGTGGTGGATCGGGCGCGGGCAAGTCGACGACCGTCAACACCCTGGCCGGTCGCCGCGTCGCCGCCACCGGCGTCGTGCGACCCACGACACGACAGCCCACGCTGGTCTGCCACCCGGACGACCGCGCGGCCTTCGAGACCGAGCGTGTCCTCCCGGGGCTGGTGCGCGTCGACGCCGTCCACGCGGACCAGGTGGCCGGCGAGCAGCTGCTGATCGCCACCAGCGACCACCTGCACCCGGGCGTTGCACTGCTCGACACCCCCGATGTCGACTCCGTGGAGGAGGCCAACCGCTGGCTGGCGGAGCGTGCCCTGGACGCCGCCGACGTGTGGCTGTGGTTGACCACGGCCCGGACCTACGCCGACGAGGTCGCCATGACCTACCTGCGTCGCGCTGCCCAGCGGCAGGCCCTGGTGGCCGTGGCCGTCACCCAGCTCCCCACCGCGCAGACCGAGGAGCTGCTGGGCGATGCCGGGCGGCTGTTGACCACCGAGGGCGTGGAGGTGGACCTGCTGGTCCCGATCGCCGCCGTCGAGGTGGTCGACGATCGTCTGCCCGCCGGCACCCTCGACCAGCTGGAGGGCTGGCTCGGCGGCCTCGCGCCCCGCGAGCGCCGGCGAGCGGTCCGGGCGGCGGCCCTCGACGGGCTGGTGCGTGCCGTCCCGGGGGAGCTGGCTGCCCTGCGCAGCGCGGTGGCCGAGGAGCTGTCCCACGCCGAGCGGCTCACCCGGCGTGTCGACGCCCGGTTCGGGGTCGTCGTGGGGGGCCTGCAGGCGGAGCTCGACGCGGGGCTGAACCTGCGTGCCGAGGTCCTCGAGAGCTGGCGGCAGCTCGTCGGTGGTGGCGAGGCCCTGGTCAAGGTCCAGACGGCGGCCACCCAGCTCGGTGGCCTGGTCCGCGAGCGGCTGGGCATGACCGCACCCGGTCGTGCCGAGCAGGTCCAGGTCGAGGTCGGGGAGGAGCTCGAGCGCATCGTGGACCGGCTGTTGGAGGCCGCCACGGTCGCGACCCGCCGGGACCTCGAGGCCGACCCCGCCGGGCTGGAGCTGCTCACGCACCACCCGAGGCTGCGGGCCAGCAGCAGCGACCGCAGTGGGGCGGTCCGTGCAGCCATCAGCGCGTGGCAGCGCGCCACCGCCGAGCTGATCGAGGAGGTCGGTGGCGCCCGCAAGGTCCGTGCGCGGCGCGCCACCGTCGCGATCAACTCGCTGGCCACCTCGGCGATACTGGTGCTGTTCGCCCTGTCGGGCGGCCTGACCGCCGGCGAGGTCGGCATCGCCGCGGGGGCGGCCGCTGCCAGCCAGTGGTTGCTGACCCGGCTGCTCGGCGAACAGAACGTCCGGCGGTTGCTGTCGGAGATGCAGACGGACCTGCTGGCACGCGTCGAGCGCCTCGCCGCCGCCGAGCGCCGACCCTTCGACGACGCCATCGGTGCCGCCACGCCACCGGCTGAGGCGGTGGCGCAGCTGGCGCGTGCCGCCGGTGGTCGCGCACCATGAGCGCGGGCAGTGCGTCGGTCGAGCAGCTCACCCACGACCTGGGGACCGTGCTCGAGCTCGGGGAGGGCCGGCTGGCGCCGGCCGAGCACGCCGCTGTGGCCGAGCTGCACGCGCGGGTGGGCCAGCGGCTGGCGATCGGGGACGGCCTGACGGTGGTCGCCCTGGCAGGCGGCACGGGTGTGGGCAAGTCGGCGCTGTGCAACGCCCTGGTGGGGACCGAGGTGGCCCAGGTGGGCACGCGACGTCCCACCACCGGTCACGCCGTGGCGGTCAGCAGCGGGCTGGATCCCCCCACGGTGGCGCTCCTGGACTGGTTGGGCATCGATGACCGCCGGGTCCTGCCCGACGGCGTGGCCGCGGGACTGGTGCTGGTCGACCTGCCCGATCACGACTCCGTGGTCACCGGGCACCGGGCGGTCAGCGACCGGCTCGCCGCCCGGGTCGACGCGCTGGTCGTGGTGGTCGATCCCGTCAAGTACGCGCGGGCCGATCTCCACCACGGGCCGCTGGCGGCGCTGCGCCACCACGCCGAGGTGCTGCTGGTCGCGTTGAACCGCGCCGACGAGCTGCCGCCCGATGACCTGGCCACGGTGCGCTCCGACCTGCTACGGCGTCTGGAGGGTGATGGGCTCGGGGACGCCGGCGTGTACGTCACCTCCGCGGTGACAGGAGAGGGCGTGGACGAGCTGCGGGGGGAGCTCGAGGAGCTGTCGCGCTCCCGGCGGGCCGTGCTGCAGCGGCTCACCGCTGATGCCGCCGGGGCAGCCGCGGCGGCGCGTGCACACCTGCCCAGCCTCCCCGAGGTCCCCGTCGACGCCGACGAGGTGGTCGACGCGGTGCTGGCCGCTGCCGACGGTCATCGTGCCGTGGTCGCCCACACCGTCGCATGGCGGCACGCCGCCGGGCGTGCGCTGCGCTCGCCCCTGGCCCGGCTGGCACGGGCCCCCGTGGCCGCGGCACGTCGCGCGGGTCGGGAACTGGGGTTGACCGGCATCGCGGCCGATGAGCAGCGGCACACCACGCCCACCCGCAGCGAGGAGGCGATCGCGCGGACCCTGGCCGAGCAGTTGGCACTCGCCGATACCACCGGCCTGACCCACCAGGCGCTCGACCGGGCGGTGCGGGACGCAGCCGCACAGGCCGCTCCCCACGCCGTCGCCGCGGTACGCCAGACGCGACAGCAGGAGCCCGCACGACGATGGTGGTGGCCGGTGCTCGCGGGGCTGCGCGGTGTCGCCGAGGCGGTCGCGCTCACCGGGCTGGTGTGGTCGGTCCTGCTGGGTGTCGCCGGGTGGCTCGCCCTGCCCGAACCACCCACGCCTGCGCTGACCGAGACGCTGGACTGGCCGGCGGCACTCCTGCTGGGAGGCCTCGGAGCGCGGCTGCTGCTGGGGGTGTGCAGTCGCTGGTCGATCCGGGTGGGTGCGCGGGGGGTCGCGCGCCGGACCGAGCGGCGGCTCCGGCAGCAGCTGGCGGCGTCGGTCGCACGCCACCTCATCGCGCCCTATCAGCGGGAGGTGGCCACCTACCGCGAGCTGCACTCGGCCCTGGGTCGGCTCGCGGGGAACGGTACGGCCGGCGAGCTCACCCGAGGGCGCGGTCGAGGTCCTCGCGCAGGTCCTCGACGTCCTCCAGACCGACCGACAGGCGGATCACCCCGTCGGTGATGCCCATCGCCTCGCGGGCCTGCGGCCCGATGCGGTGGTGGGTGGTGGTCGCCGGATGGGTCGCCAGGGTCTTGGCATCACCGAGGTTGTTGGAGATGTCGATCAGCCGCAGGGCATCGAGCACCGCGAAGGCGCCTGCGGTGCCACCGTCCAGCCACAGGGTCACGATCGAGCCGCCGGCCGACATCTGCCGACGGGCCAGGCCGTGCTGCGGGTGGGAGTCCAGCCACGGGTAGCGCACCCCCGCCACCCGGGGGTCCTCCTCCAGCCACCGCGCCAACCGCGCGGCGGTGGCGGTCTGGCGCTCCACGCGCAGTGCGAGGGTCTCGAGGGACTTGAGCACCACCCAGGCGTTGAAGGGGCTCATCGTCGGGCCGGTGTGCTGCATCAGGGGCTTGAGCTCCTCCTGCAGGAAGCTGTGCGGGCCGAGGATCGCGCCGCCCAGGGTGCGCCCGTGACCGTCCAGATGCTTGGTCGTGGAGTAGACCACCACGTCGGCACCGAGCTCGAGCGGGTGCTGCAGGACCGGGGTCGCGAAGATGTTGTCCACGATCACCCGTGCGCCGACGGCGTGCGCCCGCTCCGCCACCGCCGCCAGGTCCACCAGCTCCTGCATCGGGTTGGAGGGGGTCTCGAGGAACACCGCACGGGCCGGTGTGGCCAGCGCCCGCTCCCACGCGGCCAGGTCGGTGCCGTCGACCAGTTCCGTGGTGATGCCGAAGCGCGGCAGGATCTGGTCGAGCACCTGGAAGCAGGACCCGAACAGCGCACGGCCGGCCACCACGCGGTCGCCGGCCCGCAGCGTGGCGGCCAGGGCGTTGAACACCGCCGACATCCCGCTGGCCGTGGCCCAGGCCCCCTCGGCGCCCTCCAGCAGGGCCAACCGCTCCTCCAGCATGGCGACCGTGGGGTTGCGCAGGCGCGAGTACATGTAGTGGTCGGTCTCGCCGGCGAAGGCAGCTGCTGCCTCGGCCGCGGAGCCGTACACGAACCCCGAGGTCATGAACAGCGCCTCGGAGGTCTCATCGAAGCCGCTGCGGGTCGTGCCGCCCCGGACGGCGAGGGTGTCGGGCCGCCAGCCGTGGGGTGGAGTGGGGGTGTCGCCGGCCACGGGCGCTCCTGTGCGGTGTCGGCGCGCACTCTACGCGCTGGTCGCGGAGGGGTCAGCCGGGCCAGCTCTCATCGATCACGGCCAGGACCTCGTCACGCGGCGTCCCTCGCATCCAGTCGTTCATCCCGGCCCAGAAGCTGCCGCTGCCGACCGTGGAGGGCATCAGGTCGGAGGCGTCGAACCGGGCGGTGCCGGCCTCCAGCGCGGCGAGCACCGTCTCGGCCGACAGCGCCACCACGGGATCGCGGTAGCAGTCCGCGGAGGTGGCCATGTTGGGGGAGATCCGGGCGACGCCCGCGAAGCTGCCCTGGGCGCACTGGGCGTCACGGCCCGCGAAGATCCCGAGGAACGCGGCGATCTCCGGCCGGTCGTCGAAGGCGACCGCCAGTTCACCGGCGATGAGCGCGCCGTCCCTGCCATCGATGGTGGGCATGGGGAACACGTCCACGTCCTCACCGATGGTGGCACCGTCGGGGAAGAAGCTGACGATGAAGCTGGCCTGGCGGTGCAGCAGGCAGCCCGGTGGGTCGGCGAACAGCGGCTCGGGGGCATCGCGGTAGTCGACGTCGGGGATCGCTGCGGTACCGCCGTGGACGAACCCGTCACGGTGGGTGATCTCGGCCATCCGCGCGGCAGCGGCGGCGATCGGCGGGTCGGAGAAGGCGACCTCGCCGCGCACCCATGCGTCGTAGACCTCCGGTCCCGCATCACGCAGGACGATGTCCTCCAACCAGTCCGTCGCGGTCCAGCCGGTCGCGCCGTCGGCACCCGTGCCGATACACCAGGGCGTAACGCCGTCCGCGACCATCCGCCTCGACAGCGTGACCAGCTCGTCCCAGGTCGCGGGGACCGCGTAGCCACGCTCCTCGAAGGTCGGGAGGTGGTACCACACCAGGCTCTTGAGGCTGGTGTTGGTCGGCAGGCCGTAGTGCGCGCCGTCGTGGGCGCCGAGCGCGAGCAACTCCCGGCCGAACACCGACTCCAGGGCGGCGATGTCGAAGCCCAGATCCTCCAGCGACACCAGGACACCGGCAGCAGCGAGCTCCGCGACCGTCCCGGGTTGGGGGTAGAGGGCGACGTCGGGCGGGTCACCGGCAGCGACACGCTCCTGCACCTGCTGCTCGAAGCTGCCCGACCCGTGGTAGGTCACCGACGCGCCGTGGGGGGCGTTGACGAAGCGTTCGATCACCGCGTTGATCGCCTGCTCCTCGACCTGGGTCGGGACACCCGCCACCTCGATGTCCGCGCCGGTGAGGACGGTGGGGTCGTGCACCTGGATGCGGTCTGCAACCTCCGCGTCGTCGCCGGGTGCCGTGGTGTCGGGCTGCGCGGTGGCGGGGGCCTCCTCGACGGCGGAGGGCGCCTCGACGGCGGAGGGCGCCTCGACGGGCGTCGCGGCGCAGGCCGACAACAGCACCACGGCGACGAGGTGGAGCAGCACGCGTGGAGGTGTCATGGCGCGACCGCCACCAGCCCGGGTCGTGCCGGCGCCGCCGATCGCAGCAGCGCGTCCACGCCGCTCGCCGGCATCGGATGGTGGAACAGGTAGCCCTGGGCCAGGCTGCAGCCGACGGCCTGCAGCTGCGCCGCCTGGTCCGCGGTCTCCACCCCCTCGGCGATCACCTCGCAGCCGAGCGTGGCCCCGAGCTGCACGATCGCCTCCATCAACGACCGTCCCCCCGCGTCCTCCATGCCGACCACGAAGCTGCGGTCGATCTTGAGCACGTCGACGGGCAGGGACCGCAGGCGGGCCAGAGAGGAGTAGCCGGCACCGAAGTCGTCGACCGCGACCCGTACACCCCGGGTGCGCAGGACCTGCAGCTCCTCGACGGCGACCGTGCTCGTGGCGAGCTGGCTCTCGGTGATCTCGACCACCACCGCGTCGCTCGGCAGGCGGTGCATCGCGAGCTCGCGCAGCAGCTGGGCGGCGTAGCCCGGCTCCGTCAGTTCCCGGGCGGAGGCGTTGATGGCCACGGCGACACCGTGTCCGTTCCACCACCGCTGGGCTGCGGTGAGCGCCCGTCGCCGGATCCGGCTGCCGAGCAGCGGGACCAGCCCGGCCTGTTCCGCGGTGGGGATGAACTCCGCTGGTGTCACCTGACCGAGGGTGGGGTGGTCCCACCGGGCGAGGCTCTCCACGCCCACGACACGGCCCGTGTCCAGCTCCACGATCGGCTGGAAGGCGGCGGTGAGTTGGTCGCGCTCCAGCGCAACGCGCAGCTCCCGTTCCAGGGTGTGGCGGTGGTGGGTCGCCGTCCCGAGCTCCGCGGAGAACACCTCCACACGCCCGCGTCCGGCCGCCTTGGCCGCGTACATGGCAAGGTCGGCCTCCTGCAGCAGCTCCTCGGGGTCGTCGGTCACCGCGGTGTGCACGGCGACGCCGACGCTCGCGTCGACCGTCACCGTCTCGCCGGCGACCTCGATCGGTCGCCGGATCGCGTCGAGGAGGCGGTCGGCCAGGCGCAGGGCGAGCGCTGGCTGGCGTCCACCTTCCAGCAGCACCGCGAACTCGTCGCCACCGAGGCGCACCAGCAGATCACCGTCCCGGACGCAGCCGCTCAGCCGTTGGCTGATGGTCACCAGCAACGCATCACCCGCGCTGTGCCCGAGCGTGTCGTTGACGAGCTTGAACCCGTCGAGGTCGAGCAGCAGCAGGGCCACGTCCCTGCGCGTTCGATGCCGCAGGTCCGCCAGTCGCTCCCGCAACTGGACACGGTTGGCGATACCGGTCAGGGCGTCGTGACGGGCCTGGTGGGCGAAGCGGTCGGCCAGCGCGCGGTTGCTCGCTTCCCGCGCGGCCAACCGTTCGTGGGCAGCGACCTGCTCGGTCACGTCCTCTGCGGTGCCGGTGTAGCCGGTGACGGTGCCCTGCTCGTCGAGGATGGCCGACGCCCGCAGCGACAGCACGCGTGCCACCGCGTCGCTGGCGGGTGCACAGCGCAGGGCCTCGCCGGGGTCCGTTGCGAGCTGCGCGAGCAGGTGGTGGTGGTCGTCGTCGCGCTCGGTGGTGAGATGTGCCCACAGGCCGGTCCCGAGCAGCCGTCCACGGTCCACGTCCAGGATCGTCGCCAGGCGCTGGTTGGTGTAGGTGACCCGCCCCCGGTCGTCGGTGAGGAAGATCCCGATCGGCGAGGCTGCGGCCAGGGTCCGGAAGCGCTGTTCCTGGTCGCGCAGGCTCACCGAGGCCCGTGACACCTCCACCTCCGCCCGGTGACGGCCGGTGACCTGCACGTGCACGGTCCAGCCCACCAGTGCCACGATGGCGCCAGCCCCGAGCCCCATGGCCAGGTGCTGGAGGCGCAGCCAGCCGGTCGTGCTGGTGGCGACCGGGGCGAAGTGCAACTGCCAGCGGTGCGCGGCGAGGTGGACATGCGTCGCGTCCTCGGCGTCCTCGGCGTGCGCGCCGACCGTGGCGGTGAGGTCGGTGCCGCGCGTGGCGTAGTCCAGGATCTCCTGTGGCGCGATGAAGATCAACGACCAGCCGCGCAGACGGGTGGTCGGCACGCTCCGGTGGGCGTCGTCTCCCGGGGCATGGAGGGGTGCCACCAGGGCGCTCGTGCCCGGGAGTCCCTCGGCCAGGGGCACGACGGTGCTCTCGCCCCGGCGGCTGCTGTCCCACAGCCCCGCGGTCAGCTCGGGATGCCGGCGCACGTCCGCGAAGCTGATGCTGGTCCCGGTGGGTTCCACCATCTGGAAGGCGACCGTGCCACCGCGCTCGTGGGCGAAGCCCACCGCCTCCACACCGGCGAAGCGCTCGGTGAGCGTGCCGCCCCCCGCCAGCTCCGCCACGAAGGCGCGGTAGACGTCGGTGGTCACACGTTCCCCCTCGTGGAGGCCGTGGATCGCGTTCAGTGCCATCTCGATGCGGTCGAGCTGGGTCTGGAACGCCTCCGTGCTGCGTTGCATGTCGTGCTCGAAGGCGTCGCGCTGCGCCGCGGCACTCACGCGCGAGGTGGTCTGGGTGACGACCACCCCGACGAGCAGCGCGAGCAGCACCGTCGCGGGGAGCAGCCAGCGCGGGGCGCCGGCGGGCACGCCGGCGGCACCCGCCGCGCGGGATGCCGCGCCGTGCCGTGCTGTCACCGCTCACCTCAGAGCATCGATGGAGAGCCCATCGGCCGGCGAGAGGGTGTGCTGAAGTCCACCGGTGAAAGGTGACCCCGAGGCGGTGGCCGTCAGGGCCGTGCGTAGCCCACGGGCATGCGGCGGGACAGGGTGGCCGTTCGCACGGGGATCCCGGTGCGCGACGCCTCGACGATCGTGTCGCCGCCGACGAACATGGCGACGTGGCTGATGGGGGAGTTGTAGAACACCAGATCACCCGGCTGCAGCTGGCTCCGCGTCACCCGGCGGAGGCCCGAGAACTGCGCCCGCGAGGTCCGCGGGATGGTGACCCCTGCGGCGCGCCAGGCGTAGGAGGTCAAGCCGGAGCAGTCGAAGGCACCCGGACCCGTGGCCCCCCACCGGTAGGGCTTGCCGACCTGCGCCAGCGCGGTGGCGACCGCCACGTCAGCGGAACGCCGCGTGGAGGGTGCGGGTGCCGGGGCGCTGCTGCCCGACGAGCTGCTGCCCGACGAGCTGCTGCCCGAGGAACCGGCACCGCTGGAGCTGGTGCCGGAGCCCTCCTCGCGGGGGGACGGTGCTGCGGCCTGCTCCTGTCGGGCCTGGCGGGCACGCTCCTGGTCGACGCGCTGCTGCTCGGTGTCGACGCGCTCGCGCAGCTGCGTCAGTGCCGCCTCGTCGGCGTCGAGCGAGGCCTGCTCGGCCTGCGCGGTCGAGCGCACCTGCGCGAGGGTCTCCTCCAGGGCGGCCAGCTCCTCGGCGTGCCCGTCGTGGACCTGCTCCACGCTGTGCAGCTCGGCCTCGACCTCCTCGGCCAGCACGGCGGCCTCGGCCTCCTGGGCCGCGAGACGTTGCTCGAGGGCCGTGGCCCGGGCCGTCGAGGCATCGAGTCGTTCGATCCCCGCCTGGTCCGCGGCGATGATCTGCCGCAGCGAGGTGGAGCGGAACCCGATGTCGCTCGGTCCGCGGGCGCGGAGCAGCACCGCGAACTCCAGGCTCGGCCCGAGCTTGTGGAGCCGACGGGCGTGGTCCACCACCGTCGTCGACAGGGCGGTGATCTCCGCGCGCAGGTCCGCGAGCTGCGTGGTGGTCGCCGCGAGCGCGGCCTGCACCTCCTCCAGGGCGACCACCGCGGTGTTGTAACGCTCCACCGCTTCGCTGAGCTCGGCTTCGATCTCCTCGAGGCGCGCCTGCGCCGCGGCCTGGTCGGTGCGCAGGCCACGCGCACGGGCGTCGAGGTCGGCGACATCCGAGCGTCGCTCGTCCACCGCGGATTCCAGGGCGCGCAGCTCGCGCTGCAGGCGTTCGAGCGTCGAGGTGTCCGGTTCGGCGTGCGCGTTCGGCACCAGGAACGTGGCCAGCAGCGCGACGAGCACCAGCGTCGCAGGCGTGCGGCTGCGGTTCACGTCACCTCGTCGGTCCGGCGAGCGGGAGCTCCCGCTCGGGCCGTCAGCGTCGCTGGACGCTAGCGAACGCGCTGCCAGCGGGTCCAGTGGGCGGGACGGCCGCGCGCGTCCCGGTCGACGCACCGATCACCGGGGGGTTACGGGGTGGTGTCCGCGCTGCGGCCACCGTCCGTGCGGTGCGGCGAGCCCCATCGGGGCGCGTACAGTGTCGCCCATGGGCCCAGTGGCACGCGTGAGGGAACGTCTGGTGCTCGGTCACGTCCGCACGACGCTGGACGTGGACGAGCGGGTACTGGCGTGGAGCCACGCGAGCATGCCGGGCGTGCGGTCCCCGGCCGTGCTGCTGGTGTCCGACCGCCGTTGTCTGGTGCACGTGGCGTCAGCCGCCGTGGCGGACGTGGAGACCGCGCTCGGCTCGCTGCTGCGCTTCGAGTTGGACCATGACACCCCGGAGAAGGTCAGGGTGCGGCTGGCAGGTGACGGCGCCGAGGTGGTGGCCGAGCTGTCCTTGACCAGCCGGGCACGCTCCCGTGCCGCGGGCCGTGTGCTCTCGGAGCTGACCCGTCACAACGTCGGGGCGCCCGACACCTTCGACCCGAGCAAGACCTCGCCCCTGCCACCGGTCCCGCGCGGCATGAAGGACCACGCACGCCGGGTCTGGGTGACGGTGGTGGGGATGGCCGTGCTGCTGGTCAGCCTGGCCTTCGCCTCCCCCTTCGTGCCGGGTCCGGGCGCGTTGACCGCCGTGGCGGGCTTCGCGATCCTGGCCACGGAGTACGAGTGGGCACGGGACGTACACGTGTGGGCCACACGCCTGGCGGAGCGGTTCATCGACTGGATGCGTGACCGTCTGCGGCGCGGCCGCAGTGGGCGGCGCCGGGTGCGCCCCGGGACGGGCACCCCAGCAGCCGACGGTGACCACAGGGCCAGCGAGGATGACTACCGCCGGACCGGGTGAGCGCCCGCGGGGTGCGGGAGCGCGGGGCGCAGCAGGTCGACGTCGACCCGACGCAGGAGCCGTGCCGTGGTCGCCAGAGGCAGCCCGATCACGGTGGTGTCGGCGCCGGTGATCGACGATACGAGCACCGCGCCGGCGCCCTGGAGCGCGTAGGCACCCGCCTTGTCCTCGGGCTCACCCGTGGCGACGTACCAGGCGATCTCCTCGTCGGTGAGGGTACGGAAGGTCACCAGGGTGGTCGCCGACGCCGCCACCTCGGTGGTGGCCCGTCGGACCGCGACCGCGGTGTGCACGGCGTGGGTGCGCCCCGAGAGCCGTCGCAGCATCGCGGCGGCCTCGCGCTCGTCACCGGGTTTGCCCAGCACGGCCCCGTCGAGGGCGACGGTCGTGTCGGCGGCGAGCACCACCTCGGTGTCGCTCCCCCGGCTGGCGTGCGCGGCCTTGGCGCGGGCCAGCCGTCGCACCATGGCCTCGGGTCGCTCCCCGGGCAGCGGTGTCTCGTCGATGTCGGCGGGTCTGCGCTCCGGCGCCAGACCGAGCCGTGCCAGCAGCGCGGCACGGCGTGGGCTGGCGGATGCCAGGACCAGATGCCAGCCGGTGTCGGCGGTGCCCGGCTGCTCATCCACCGGACACCACCGCGTGGTCGTGCGGCGCGGGCCGCTGTCCGTGGCGACGGGTCTCGAGCCAGCCGGCGGGCAGCTGCACCCGTTTGGGCCCCGTGGTGTGGCCCCGTGGTCGTCGGCGGACCTGCTCGTCGAAGGCCAGGGTCGGGTCGAGGCCGTCGAGGAGCGCATCGAGCTCCTCCAGCGAGGACACCTGGTTGAGCGCGCGGCGGACGGGGCGTCCCACGGGGAAACCCTGCAGGTACCAACCGGTGTGCTTGCGCAGCTCGCGTGTCCCCCGCCTCTCACCGAGGTGGTCCGCCAGCAGGCCGGCGTGGGTGCGCAGCAGCCCTGCGATCTCCCCGAGGTCCGGTGGCGGCGGGATCGGTGCGCCCGAGAAGGCCGCCTCCAGGTCACGGAACAGCCAGGGCCGGCCGAGGCAGCCGCGGCCGACCACCACGCCCGCACAGCCGGTGGCCGCGCGCATCCGCAGCGCGTCGCCCGCCTCCCAGATGTCGCCGTTGCCGAGCACGGGGACCTCCAGCGCGTCCACCAGGGCGGCGATGTGCTCCCAGGCCGCCGGTGGGCCGTAGCGCTGCTGGGCGGTACGTGCGTGCAGCGCGACGGCGGCCACCCCGAGGTCCGCGGCGATGCGACCGGCGTCGAGGTAGGTGAGGTGGTCGTCATCGATCCCCAGCCGCAGCTTGACCGTGACCGGGACCGTGCCGGCGGCCTCGACCGCGGCGCGCACGATGGCTGCGTAGAGATCCCGACGCCACGGCAGCGCCGCCCCGCCACCGTGACGGGTCACCTTGGGGGAGGGACAGCCGAAGTTGAGGTCGATGTGGTGCACGCGCCGGCGCCCCGCCGCCTCGGCACCCGCCGTCAGGTGGTGCACCGCGGCGCGGACCTCGCCCGGCTCCAGGGCGTAGAGCTGGATGGAGCGCGGGTGCTCCTCGGCGCCGAAGGCGGACTTGAGCAGCGAGGTCGCGTTGCCCTCCACCAGCCCACGTGCGCCGACCATCTCGGAGACGTACAGCCCGCCGCCGTAGCGGCGGCACAGCGTGCGGAACGCGACGTTGGTCACCCCGGCCATGGGCGCCAGCACCACCGGCGGCCACACGCGCAGTCCACCCAGCTGCAGATGGGGAGCGGGTGGGACGGTGGTGGCGGTCATGGGCGCAACGCTACCCCCGACCGGAGCCCTGACATCGCCGTGGGTGGTCGCGGCACGGTTCGATGGCGTTCGGGTCGCCGGTGTGCGGCCTAGAGGAACCCGTGCCGGGTGAGCCACCGCAGCCCGAGGGCACCCTGGAGGATCGGCACGTAGAACACGATGATGCGGTAGGCGACGGTGGCCGCGAAGGCCGCCGCCTCCTCGACCCCGAGCACGACCAGGAAGCCGGTCATCACCGCCTCCGCGACCCCGATCCCACCCGGGACGGGCACGACGGCCTGGAGCAGGCCCGTGGCGATCACCACCACCAGTACCGCGCCGATCCCCAACCCCTCGTCCAGCGACAGCAGCAGCAGCCACAGCACCAGCGCGCGGACCACCCGGGTGGCGAGGTTGCCCCCCAGCAGCCCGAGCGCACGGGTGGGCTCGGCCACCACCGCGCGGACCGCTTCCCACATGGTGGCCAGGATGTCCAGGACCCGGGCGCGCAGCCGGGGCCGACGCGCGACCACCAGCACGCCGACGCCGACGACGACCACCAGCGCCAGCGCCAGCCGGCCCAGGGCCAGGTCCGGCCCGGCGAGATCCACACCCAGATCGATGTCGCTGAAGGTGAAGGCCAGCGCCAGCACCGCCACCTCGACGATCACGCCGGCGACGGCGTCCATCGTCCCCTGGGTGAGCGAGGCCGCGGGACTGACCCCGAAGCGCGACAGGAAGGCCGCGTTGGCCGCGATCTGACCCGTGACCCCGGGGGTGGCGACCCCGATCAGCTTGGCGGCGATCTGCAACACGATCAGTGGCCGGAAGGGGACCGGTGCCGGCGTCGCGTAGGCCATGCTGGTGGCCTCGGTGACGAAGGACGCCTGCGCGACCACCCACGCCAGCAGGATGAGGGTCCACGCCGCCCCACTGAGTTGCGTGGCGACGGCGCCGAAGTCGATGCCGCCGAGGGCCGGCACCAGGGACAGGGCGGCGAGGATCCCCAGGGCCGCCAACACCAGGGTGCGTGGCGCGATACGGCGCAGTTCCAGCGGCTCCGGGAGCGGGCTGTCGAGGGCGGTCGCCACCGTGTCGCGTAGCGCGGTGATCAGCGCCTTGGGTTCGCTGCTCTGGGCGCGCGCAGCCGGTACCACGGCCGGGAGTTGCAGGTAGGGCAGCGCGGCGCGCAGCCGGTCGGCACCCAGGCCGCGCAGTGCCGCGGCGACGGC
Organism: Nitriliruptoraceae bacterium; assembly: GCA_041685505.1. Classification (GTDB taxonomy): domain Bacteria; phylum Actinomycetota; class Nitriliruptoria; order Nitriliruptorales; family Nitriliruptoraceae; genus T1Sed10-7. The sequence continues at coordinate 14,264 of JAWLFQ010000009.1, read as the reverse complement.
CCGCTCGGGACCGGTCCGTACGGCGGTGCTCATCAGCAGGGACACGATGTCACGCGCCTGCTCCCCGCGGGTCGCCGAGAGGGTGGCGGCACTCCAATCCGCCAGCCACAGCGTCGGACCGTCCACGCGGACCCGTGCCGTGGTCAGCTCCCCGTGGGCCATCCCCCCGGCGTGCAGGTCCGCGACGTGGCGCCACAACCGCTCGAGCAGGTCGTCATCCAGTTGCGCGTCGTCGACGGTGGCGAGCCGACGGCCGCCGCTGGTCACCACCAGCAGTGCCACCTCGTTGTCGGGTGCTCCGGCGGTCAGCACCTGCGGAACGGGGACCCCCACGCGCTCCGCCCAGATGGTGAGCAACGCCTCGCGTTCCACGCTCTGCAGCCGTGAGACGGTGATGCTGCGGCGCTGCTCCCGGTACCACAGCGTGCGCCACAGCCTGGCCAGCAGCTGCTGGTCGGTGGCGTCACGGCCGTAGACCTTGACCAGCACCGGCCGACCGTCGTCGGCCCGGCCGAGCACCGGACGCACGCCCCAGGAGCGGGACGCCGGCACCGTGAGGTCGGTGACCGTCACCCCGAGCCGGTCGAGTCCTCGGGCGACGGTGGCCAGGTCGGGGAGCCCGGTCGGTGCACCGACCAGCAGGAAGGTCGTCCCGGTCGCGATCAGGCCCACGCCCACCGCACCGACGGCGTCACTGGGCAGGCCGTAGCCGAGCCCGGCGCCAGCCAGCGTCGACAGCACCACGATCGTCCAGCCCACCCGGCGCAGCGGTACCGCCAGGTGCGGTGAGGCCGCCAGGAGCACGGCGGTGGTGACGGCGATGCGGAAGACCGGCGTCTGCCGTTCCGGGCGTTCGAGGCCGAGCTCGGGGACCACGTAGGGCCAGGCGCCGTTGAACACCCGTACCAGCACGACGCCGATGATCGCGGCGATCAGGCTGGTGAGCACCACATCGCGCAGGGCGTCGCGGCGGTGGGACCCGCCCGCCAGCAGCAGGATCAGCAGCAGGACGGCGTAGAGGAAGGCGAACCCGTAGATGATGGACAGCGGTTCGTCGCCCCATCCCTCGACGAACCCCAGCAGACCCGCCACGGCACGGTTGACGGCCCCGAGGCGTTGGTGGTTGACCGCCGCCCACAGCAGCAGGACAGCCCCTGCGATGATGCTGGTCACGTCCGCGGCACGACGCACGCGGGGTTGCCCGGGGGTCGAGACCAGGAAGCGTCCCTGCCGCCTGCGCGGCTCGGTCGTCGGTGTCGGTGTCATCGGGCGCGGGTCAGCGAGGCGTCGACTCATCGGCGGACCCGGGCGCGTCACGACGAGCGAGCAGCGCCCGCGCCTGTTCCACCGTGGCCTCCGTGGCTGCGCGGACCTCCTGCGAGGACGGCTCGGTCAGCCGCGGTGCGAGGTCGTCGACCGCGGCCAGGGCTGCGGTCGCGATGACGCGTGAACCCTCCGCCAGCCCGTCGGCGACCCGACGCATCCGGCGGGCGACATCGGCGGATCCCCACCGACCCCCGTCCACCTCCGCCTCGAGCTGACGCTCGGTGGCTTCGGCCTCCCAGTAGGTGGCCTCCTCGGCGCTGATCCGGGCGATCGTGCGCAGTCGGGCCAGCAGCCGTGCGGCGTCGTTGAGCGGCAGCGGTTCGCGCACGGCGCGTTCGCGCTCGAGTACCACGAGCGCCTCGAGGACGATCGCGGCGTCCTGCGGGTCGAGGTAGACGTCCCAGATCGAGGTGGTGAGCACACGTGCGGCCTTGGCTCGGGTGCGGGGCGGTCCCGGCGCCGTCGGCGCAACGCTAGTGCGGACCGCCGGCCGTGGCTCAGCGCGTGCGTGCATGGCCGCCACGGGCGCGGGTGCGACCCTTGGGGCGACCGCCCCGGCCGTTGCCGCGGGGTGTGGCGCCCTGACCGCGTCCGGGTCCGGAACCCCGTGCGCCACGCCGGTCACCGGCGGGTGGTGTCGGGTCCGGCAGCACCTCGGCGTCCAGCAGCGCGAGATCGAGCTCGTGCAGGCCGCGTGGCAGCGCCAGCTTGCGCTGCATGCCGTGGACCTCCGCCGCCTCCTCGTGATCGACCAGCGAGACCACCAGCCCCAGCGCGCCGGCGCGCCCCGTACGGCCCGAGCGGTGGACGTAGTCCTTCTCGGTGGCCGGCCGGTCGTAGTGCAGCACCAGGTCGACGTCGTCGACGTGGATGCCGCGCGCCGCCACGTCGGTGGCGATCAGGGCCTGTACCTCGCCCTGCGAGAAGCGCGCCAGTGCCTGCTCACGCTGCCGCTGGCTGCGGTTGCCGTGGATCGCGGCCGTGGACACGCCGTCCTGGCGGAGCTGCTTGGCGAGCCGGTCCGCCCCGTGCTTGGTGCGGGTGAACACGATGGCGGTGCCCGAACGCGACAGGATCCGACGGGTGAGTTGTCGACGCTCGGTGCGCTCGGCCGCCCAGAACAGGTGGCGCACGTCGCCGCGCTCCTCCTCGGGCGCGGCGAAGCGGTGGGTGACGGGGTCGGACTGGTAGCGGCGGATCAACGCCTCGACGTCACCGTCCAGGGTCGCGCTGAACAACAGCGTCCGGCGGTCACGGGAGGTGGCGTCCAGCAGGCGTGTGACGGCGGGCAGGAAGCCCATGTCCGCCATCCTGTCGGCCTCGTCCACCACCACCAGGTCGACGTCGCCGAGCGCGATGGCGCCGCGCTGGATCAGGTCCTCCAGGCGCCCCGGCGTGGCGACCACGACATCGATGCGCCCCTTGAGCCGCTGCAGGTCCCGGTTGATGTTGGTGCCGCCATAGAAGGTCGCGGCACGACCTCCGGTCACCTCCAGCAACGGTGCCAGGGTGCCGGCGACCTGGCTGGCGAGCTCCCTGGTCGGTACCAGCAGCAGGGCCCGGGGCCGTCCCGGCGTGCCGCGTCCCACGCTCATCGCCACGGGCAGGGCGAAGGCCAGCGTCTTGCCGGACCCCGTCGGCGCCTCGGCGCTGATGTCGTTGCCGGCCAGGGCATCGGTGAGCGTCAGCTCCTGGATCGGGAAGGGCGCGGTGAAGCCGAGCTGCTGCAGCCGGTCGCAGAGGTCGGGCGAGACACCGAGGTCGCGGAAGGTCGTGGTCATGGGAGCTCTCCGGTCCGCGCGTCGGCGCGGTGGGGCCGCCGTCCGCGGTGCGGAGGCGTCGGGGGGTGACACGGCCTCGTGAGCCGTGGTGGCAGGGCGGTAGCCGCCGCGCTGGCGCGCACCGGTCGAGGACCGGGCGGAAGGGGACCGCGGGCACGTGGTGAACACGCAGCCAGGCACGAGCGCGGCTGGGTGCCGCGGCGATCCCGGTGAGCGACGGAAGCTCCTGGTCCTGCCCCCTGTGGGTGGCGAGCCAGGTCGTCGGCATCGTGTTCCGCGCGAGCAGCGCCCCCGTGGGAGGACGGTACGACGCGCGTGGCACCACGGTAGCGCGACCGGCGGCGCTGCGCGCGGCGTGCCGCAGGACCCTCGCCCCTGGCCGTGCCCGCCCGGGGTCGGCAGGATCGGGGGCGCACGCGGGAGCGGGCGCAGCAGGAGGTGGGCGTGGCTGGTCGCGGGATCCTGGCCGGCAGCACCGGCGCCGTGGCCGGCATGACGCTGGGCGGCGCACTGGGATGGGGTGTCTACCGCATGGTCGATCCCGGGATCGAACCGTGGGGCCGCTGGTTGCTGGAGTTGCGCGGGCCCGTCGCCAGCATCGTGCTCGTGGGCGCGGGCGCCGGCCTGCTGCTCGGTTCCACCCTCGCGCTGGCCGTACGTGGCTACCGTCTCCCTCTGCTGACCACGCTGTTGGTCCTGGGGTTCCTGCCCTTCACGACCCCGCTGGTGCTGCTGGCCGGACGGCTGGGACCGTGGGCCGCGGGGCTGACCGGTGTGCTGATGGTCGCTGCCACCGTCACCGCGGCACGCTGGTTGGTCACCCGTGCGCTGCACCGCCGTGGCCCGCAGCACCCCCTGCCGGGTCCGCCGCCACCGGCCTCGCAGCGCGAGCGGTGACGGCACCGGGAAGGACACGGGCCCGTCAGGCGTTGGAGCACACACACGGCCCGTCGCCCTCGGGCCCTCTCCTCGAGCCCCGGAGCTGACACGTGCATCCCAGCAGCGCCCCGACCGGCACCGTCCGGCTGATCGCACCCCAGCAGCCCGACGGGCGGGCTGCGCCCGCGGGATCCGGCATCGACGTGCGCATCACCATCGATGCCGACGACCGGGGCAGCCGCCGCGTCGTCGAGTCCCTCGAGGGCCTGCGCGGCGCGGACGTCGAGGTGGAGGTCCGCGACGCCCGTGAGGACACCGCGGCAGCCGAGTTCCTCGAGCGGTTGGTGTGCTGCGGTCCGGTGACACCCGTGGTCGAGATCCAGGGGTTGCTCCTGACCGCGCCGACGCCGGCCGAGGCGCTGCTCGCCGTCCGACGGGTCACCGGTTCGGTCAGCGACGCAGCAGCAGGTTGACCACCACCGTCAGTACCAGCGAGACCAGCAGCATGGAGGTGATCGGCACCATCACGCGCGTGTGCTCGCGTTCGATCCTGATGTCGCCCGGCAGTCGACCGAACCAGTCGAGCGCACCGGCCCACACCCCCAGACCGAGGAGCACCACGACGCCGCCGAGCAGCACGAGCAGCGGTCCGAAGGAGCGATCCATGGCGGGCGGCCTCCCGGCGGTGACGCGGCCTGTTGCCTGCACCCCCCAAGGGTGCCAGCCCGGTGGCGGGGCAGGTGGCCGTCTCCCGGTGGGACACCGCAGGGGCCCGTCGTGGTCGGGCCGATGGGCGCTAGCGTGGTCGCCTCCCGCTCCCGACCCACGCGCCGTCTGCTGGCCGTGCAGCCCTGGAACCCCCCATGTTCGACAAGCCGCTCGACCGGCTCGTGCCAGGTGACGTCCTGGCGCGCACGGTGTTCGACGCGACCGGTCGGCCGCTGCTCAAGGCGGGCACGGAGCTGACCGACAGCTACATCGATCGACTGCGCCGGCGTGGCTACGCCGCCGTGGCCGTGGAGGACGGCCTCGCCGACGACGTCGTGCCGGAGACCCTGGTCAGCCACCAGTTGCGCCACACCATCGCGAGCCACGTCGGCGGCATCTTCGGGCAGGTCGGTGAGGTCGCCAGCGATCGTGGCCGTGGGCAGGGTGGGGCCGACGCGGCCATCGACGACCTCGGTGAGCAACCGCTGCCGCTGGCCGACAGCGGCCGTTCGGCCATGGAACAGCTCTACGCCGACGTCCAGACCCTGATCAACGAGATCATCGAGTCCGACACCGTGGCGGGCCTCGAGTCGCTGAAGACGCACAACGAGTACACCTTCCAGCACTCGGTCGACGTCGCGGTCATCGGCACGCTGCTCGGCAGCCGGATGGGGTTGTCCGGCGGGCGGCTGCGCGAGCTCGCGCTCGGCTGCCTGCTCCACGACCTCGGCAAGCTCTACATCGAGGAGGCGATCCTCGACAAGCCGGGCAAGCTCACCGCCGAGGAGTTCGATGCGGTCAAGTCCCACCCGAAGATGGGGTTCGAGCTGATCCGCCGGATGCCCGTGGCCAGCCTGCTGCCCGCCCACGTCGCCTTCCAGCACCACGAGCAGCAGCGCGGGACGGGCTACCCCCAGGGGTTGGTGGGCGACAACCGCATCGGTCCGCGTCTCCACGAGGAACGCATCGGGGCGGGCAAGATGCTGCTGATCGCGGAGATCGGTGCGGTGGCCGACGTCCACAGCGCGATCACCTCGGATCGGCCCTACCGGGCGGCGATGGCCCCCGATGTCGCGGTCGATGTCGTGGAGTCGATGGCCACGACCCACCTCAACCGCGAGGTGGTCGAGCTGTTCACCCGCATCGTGCCCCGCTACCCGATCGGTCGCTGGGTGGAGCTGCGCGGCGGTGGTTTCGACGGTGCCCGTGGGGTGGTGACCGAACTGCACGTGCTGCGCATGGACCGTCCGAAGGTCAGGGTGCTGCTCGACGGTGCCGGCGAACAGCTCAGCTCGCCGGCGGAGCTCGACCTGCGGGAGTTCCAGGACGTCGCACTCCGCAGCCTCGATCTCCACGAGGAGCCGACGCGCTGAGGGTGGCGGGGCCGCAGCCGCGCTCGGGGCGTCCGGCTCAGCCGCCGGAGGAGTGACCGGGGAAGACCCTGGCTTCGGGGTTGATGTGGACCGCGGCGTTGTTCACCGCGGTCGCCGCCTCACCGAAACCGACGGAGATGAGGCGGACCTTGCCGTCGTACTCGGTGATGTCGCCGGCGGCGAACACCCCCGGCACGTTGGTCTGCATCCGGGTGTCGACCAGGATGTGGCGACCGTCGATGACGATCGGCCACTGCTTGAGCGGGCCGAGGTCCGACTTGAACCCGAGCGCCGCGATGACCTTGTTGACCTTCAGGCTGCGCGGCTCCTCGGTGCGGTTGTCGAACACCTCGACCACCTCGATACCGCCATCGCCGGTGATGCTGGCGACCTCGGTGAAGGTGAGCACCTCCACCGAGGAGTCCATCATCTTCTGCACGGAGTCCTCGTGGGCGCGGAACCGGTCGCGACGGTGGATCAGGGTGATGGAGGCCGCGATGCCCTCGAGGTTGAGGGCCCAGTCGACCGCGGAGTCGCCACCGCCGACGATGAGCACGTCGTCGTCGCGCATGGACTCCATCGCCGTGACGAAGTAGACGAGCCCCTCGCCCTCGAAGTCCTCCGCATCCGGCAGCGGACGCGGCGTGAAGTGCCCGATCCCGCCGGTGATCACCACCGCACGGGTGTGGACCACCGCGCCCTTGCTGGTGGTCAGGGTGAAGCTGCCGTCGTCATGCGGTGTGAGATCGTCGGCGCGCTGGCCGAGCAGGTAGGTGGGCTCGTAGGGAGCAGCCTGCTCGACGCACCGTTCGATGAGCTCACGCCCCTTGATCGCCGGGAAGCCGGCGACATCGAAGATCAGCTTCTCGGGGTACAGGGCCGTGACCTGGCCGCCGGGCTCGCTGAGCGAGTCGACGATGGCGATGCGCAACCCGCGGAAGCCCGCGTAGTAGGCCGCGTACAGACCCGCGGGTCCGGCCCCGACGATGGTGATGTCGACCTCGTGTACCGCTGCCACGTTCTACTCCTGGTCAGATGGCGCCATCGTGTGGCGTACAGCGCGTGCCGCGTGTGCATCCTGCGCACGTGGAGGCTAACAAGGTCCTCCACGCTGCCCTTCACCGGGTCGTGCGCCGCGCTTCGACCCGCTCATGGTCGGTTCGCTGCACACCGCTGCCAGGACCGGACCTCACCGCGTGGCGTCAACGGTCTCGGCTGGCAGCGGTGGCGGTGCCTCGGTCCGCACGAACCAGCTGAGCGTCACCGCGATCTGGACGCTGCTGCGCTCCGGGAGCCTGCCCGCGTGGGCTTCCAACGCCGCAGCGTGGAGGTGATGTCCACTCGCCCCCATGCCGGCCAGGTCCACCGCCTGCTGCCGCGTGAGCTCCACCGTGGTGACGACCGTCTCCCGCGCGGATCCCTCGAAGGTGTCACCCAGTTGGGTGGACACGTGGTCGGCCTTGTGGTCATCGACCGCGAGCAGGTCGAAGGCCGCCCGCAGTTCGGCGAGGTGCTCAGGGAGGGGCGTGACCACCAGCAGGCTGCCACCCGGGGCCACGACACGCGCGAACTCCTCGGGCGCACGAGGCGCGAACACGTCGAGCAGCAGCGCCACACCCCCGGTACGTACCGGCAGCCGGTCCCAGACGTCAGCCACCACGGCGCCGGCGCGTGCATGGCAACGGGCGGCGCGCCGTGCCGCCGCCCGGGACGCATCGATGGCCAGCCCGCACCGCCGGGGCAGCGCGTCGAGCACGGCCGCCAGGTAGGTGCCCGGACCGGCGCCGACGTCGCACACGATCCCATCCGGTACCGCCGTGTCCCCTGCGAGCGCGGTCCGTGCACCGGCGGCCACGGCCTCGTGCAAGGGGTCGAACAGCCCCGCATGGTGGACACGCGACCGCCGCTCCACCAGGGTGTGCGGGTCGCCGGTGTGCGCGAGCGGTCGTCGGATCAGGCTCGCGTAGCCCTGCTTCGCGAGGTCGAAACGGTGACCCTCCGGGCACCCGAGCACGCGCCCGGTCAGGTGGAGCGGGGTGTCGTCATGGGGGCAGGCCAGGGCGGCGACGACGGTTGGATGCATCAGGGGTGACCGTGGTGTGGCGCGATCCGGGTCGCGGTGGCGCGGTGCGTTCGCAACGCGGCGCCCGGGGCGTCAGTCGGTGGGCAGGTAGTCCTCGGCGTAGTACTCCACGCCGAGGTGGGTGATCTGCTCCTCGCCGGCCATCCACCGCAGCGTGTTCTTCAGCTTCGTCAGCTGGATGAACAGATCGTGCTCCGGATAGAGCCCGGGCGCGACCTGGGGCGCCTTGAAGTAGAAGGACAGCCACTCCTGGATCCCGCCCATCCCGGCGCGTTGGGCCAGGTCGAGGAACAGCGCCAGGTCCAGAGCGAGCGGTGCCGCCAGGATGGAGTCGCGGCACAGCAGGTTGACCTTCAGCTGCATGGGGTAGCCCAGCCAGCCGAAGAAGTCGATGTTGTCCCAGCCCTCCTTGTTGTCGCCCCGCGGTGGGTAGTAGTTGATGCGCACCACGTGGTCGAGGTCGCCGTAGAGCTCGGGGTAGACCTCGGGTTGCAGGATCGTGTCGAGCACGCCGAGCTTCGAGGTCTCCTTGGTACGGAAGGAGTCGGGGTCGTCGAGCACCTCGCCGTCCCGGTTGCCCAGGATGTTGGTGGAGTACCACCCGTCCATGCCCAGCATCCGCGCCTTGAACATCGGGGCGAGCACGGTCTTGACCATGGTCTGGCCGGTCTTGAAGTCCTTGCCGCAGATCGGGATCCCGTGGTCGGAGGAGAACCGCCGCAGCACGGGGGTGTCCACGGTCAGGTTGGGGGCGCCGTTGGCGAAGGGCACCCCCTCGAGCAGCGCGGCGTAGGCGTAGAGCATCGACGGGGTGATGGCGGGATCGTCCGCGTCGATCGCGGCCTCGAAGGCGGCCACCTCGGCGTGTTGCGGGCCGGGCTCGACGTAGACCTCGGTCGAGCCGCACCACACCATCACCATGCGGTCGCAGGCGTGCTGCTCCCGGAAGGCCTGCAGGTCGGCGCGGACGCCCTCGAGCATGTCCCGCTTCCTGCGGGAGGGCATGACGTTGGGGCCGTCGAGTTTGCGCACGTAGGCCGGGTCGAAGGCCGCAGCCATCGGCTCGATCGCCCGCAGCGCGTCGGCGATGGGCTCGAGGTGTCGGGCCGCGTCGAGGACACCGGCGTTGACCGCGGAGACGTAGGCGTCGTCGGGGAAGGGATCCCACGCGCCGAACACGAGGTCGTCGAGCCCGGCCAGGGGAACCAGCTCGGACACCGGTGGGGTCCGACCCTCCGTCCGCTTGCCGAGCCGGACGGTCCCCAGCTGGGTGAGCGAGCCGATCGGGGCGCCCATCCCGCGCCGTGCGAGCTCCACACCGGCGATGAAGGTCGTCGCCACGGCTCCCAGGCCGACGCACACGACCCCCAGCCTGCCGTCGGCTGGAGCGATCTCGGGGCTGGGGAGGTCGGTGAGCTCTGGCACGGTGGGCACCTCGTCGACGGGACCACGACCCTAGCCCGCGCGCCACGCCGGGCTCGTCGCGTGCCACGGGCCGCGTCGGGTCAGCCCGCCACGACCCGCTGCTCCGCGGCCCGCTTCGACGGCGAGGTACCGACCAGCACCCGCATCGTCGACAGCGAGGCGCCGGCCTGTGCGACCGCGGCCCGCGCCACGGCCGGCGGCCAGCGCAGCTCGAGGGCGTCCTGCAGGACCGGATCGAGCGATCCGAGGGCACCGGCGAGCAGGGAACGGTAACCACCACGTGCCGCCAGGGGGATCGGCGGTCGGCGCAGGAAGGCCAGTGCCTCGCGCCCCTGATGGTTGATCCCGAGTTCGTGGTGGTAGTCGGCGAGCACCGCCTCCAACCCGGCGGCGGTGGTCGGCAGCGTGCCGTCGGCGATCATCGGCAGGTGGACGCGCCCGGCCCGCAGCTCCGCTCTGGCGAGCTCGTCGGCGAGCAGTTCGTCGAGGTCGACCCGGGGGTCGAGCAGGGCACCGATGCGTGACTGCTGGGCGACGAAGGCGTCCTGGTCCGCGAGGCTGAAGGGCGTCGGTGCCCACAGCCGGTGGCCCGCCAGGAAGGAGGAGGTCAGGGCGATCGACACCCAGGTCAGCAGGCGGGGGTCGTCCGCCCGGTAGCTGCGTCCGTCCGGTGCCGTGCCGCGCACCTTGGGGTGGACGGCACGGACGCGGCGGGAGACCTCCAGCGCCTCCCGGGTGGAGCCGAAGGTGGTCGTGGTCACGTAGGCCGAGGTGCGTTGGAGCCGTCCGAGGGGGTCCTCTCGGAACGCCGAGTGATCGTGCACGCCGGCCATGGCCAGGGGGTGCGCCACCTGCACGAGCAGGCCGCGCAGGCCGCCGGCGATGGCCGCCGGCTCGCCGATCACGATCCACGACGCCGAGCCGGGGCCGGTCAGCCCGGGATCGCCCGGGTCGGCGTCCGGGTCGAAGGGTGGCCCGCCGAACATCCGGGTGAGCACACGGCGGATGGCGGCACGGGCACCGGGCACTCCGGTGGAGGTGGAGCCGGCGTGCGCCGCGCGCAGCGCGGTGCCACGGTCCATGGCCGGCTCGCTGGTGCGCCAGACGTCGTCGGGAACGAGGGGGTCGGTGTCCATGCCGTGCCTTCGTGGCTGCTGCCGTCCCGGTTGACCGCGGATCGCCGGGGGGGAGCGGGCGGCAACGGGCGGCCCGGTGCCGCTGCGTCGGTTCACCGCCGGCTGTCGCCGTAGCCCTCGGCGACGTCATCGCGGGCATGCGCCGGGTCGAGGTCGACGAGGCTGAGCTGCTGGGGTGGTACGCCCATCCGCCCGGAGGCGCCGCCGCCGGTCCCGGTGGCCGCGGGCCCGTTGCCGGGGTGCGCCGTCGAGGGCCGGTCCAACTGCTCACCGGTCAGCGCCGTCCACCACCACCGCATCCCCCGAGGCGCGGTGCGCACACCGAGTGCGGCGAAGGGCCGGTCGGTCCGCCCGAGGAAGGCGAGGTCGGTGACCACCGCCTGCACCGTGCGTCGCACCTGCTCGTCGTTCGGGTAGTCCGAGCGCACCAGGGTGATGACCTCGCCCCGTTCCTCCAGGGTGGCGTAGCGGGCGGCGCTGGGACCACCGCCGGCCGCCAGACGCGACCGGACCTCACGCCACAACAGCCGTTGTCGCGCGAACCAGTCCCAGGCGTAGGCCGGTGGGGATGTCGCCACGCCATGCTCCCTCGAGGCTCACTGCAGCGTAGGGGCCGGACGGCTCCGTGAGGGCGTGTCGTTCACCCCGTGGCTGCGACGAGGCGTTCCAGAGCGGCGTTGAAGGTCGCCGAGGGCCGCATCACCTCCGCGGCCTTCGCGCGGTCGGGCCAGTAGTAGCCGCCGATGTCGACGGGCTCGCCCTGCACAGCCACCAGCTCGGAGAGGATGGTCGCCTCGTCGGCAGCGAGCTCCTCGGCCAGCTCCGCGAAGATCTCGGCGGCCTCGTCGTCGTCGGTCTGCTCGGCGAGCGCCCGGGCCCAGTACAGGGTCAGGTAGAAGTGGCTGCCGCGGTTGTCGAGCTCGTTGACCTTGCGCGAGGGGGAGCGGCCCTCCTCGAGGTAGCGGGCCACCGCGCTGTCCAGGGTCCGACCGAGCAGGCGTGCACGCTCGTTGTCGAAGCGGTCGGCGAGGTGCTCGAAGGACGCGGTCAGCGCCAGGAACTCGCCCAGCGAATCCCACCGCAGGTGGTTCTCCTTCAGCAGCTGCTGGACGTGCTTGGGTGCCGATCCCCCGGCACCGGTCTCGAACAGCCCACCGCCGGCCATCAGCGGCACGATCGACAGCATCTTCGCGCTGGTGCCGACCTCCAGGATCGGGAACAGATCGGTGAGGTAGTCGCGCAGCACGTTGCCGGTGACCGAGATCGTGTCCTCACCGGCCTTGGCACGCGCAAGGGTGAAGCGGGTGGCTGCGGCGACGTCCATGAACTCCAGCTGCAGCCCCTCGGTGTCGAGCCCGGCGAGCTCGTCGTCGACCTTGGCGAGGACCTCGACATCGTGGGCGCGGGTGTCGTCCAGCCAGAAGACCGCCGGTGCGCCGGTGGCGCGGGCACGACGCACGGCCAGGTGGACCCAGTCGCGCACGGCGTCGTCCTTGGTCTGGCACATCCGCCACAGGTCACCGGTGCCGACCTCGTGCTCGAGGAGGACCGTCCCGTCGCGGTCCACCACCCGCACGGTGCCGTCGGCGGGGATCTCGAAGGTCTTGTCGTGCGAGCCGTACTCCTCGGCCTTGCGCGCCATCAGCCCGACGTTGGGCACGCTGCCCATCGTGGTGGGGTCGAAGGCGCCGTGGGCCTTGCAGAACTCGATCGTCTCCCCGTACAGCGCGGCGTAGGAGGAGTCGGGGATGACGCACTTGGCGGGCTGCTGCGCATCGTCGGCGTTCCACATCATCCCGGAGTCACGCACGACCACGGGCATGGAGGCGTCGATGATCACGTCGGAGGGCACGTGCAGGTTGGTGATCCCGCGGCTGGAGTCGACCTGCGCCAGGCCGGGGCCGCGGGCGTAGGCGGCGGCGATGTCGGCCTCGATGGCGGCCCGGGTGGCGTCGTCGAGGTCGTGGATCGCGGCCTCCAGGCTCGCCATGCCGTCGTTGGCGCTGACGCCGACGGAGGCGAGCGCATCCGCGTGCCGGTCGAACACCTCGGGGTAGTAGGCGCGGACAGCGTGTCCGAAGATGACGGGGTCGCTGACCTTCATCATCGTCGCTTTGAGGTGGATGGAGAACAGCACGCCCTTGTCGCGGGCATCGGCGACCTGCTCGGCCAGGAAGCTGGTCAGTGCCGGCTTCGACATGACCGCGGCATCGATGATCTCCCCGGCCTCCAGCGCTGTGGCGGCCTTGAGGACCGTCCTGTCGCCACCGGTGTCGATGTGCTCGATCGTCACCTCGGTGGCGGCCGGCACCGTCACGGAGCGTTCGCTGGAGCGGAAGTCCCCGCCGGACATCGTCGCGACGTGGGCTGGTGAGTCGGCGGACCACTCTCCCATGCGGTGGGGGTACTTCCGGGCGTAGGCCTTGACGGCGGCGGGTGCGCGACGGTCGGAGTTGCCCTCCCGCAGCACGGGGTTGACGGCGCTGCCCTTGACGGCGTCGTACCGCGCTCTGATGTCACGCTCGGTGTCGTCGGTGGGGTCCTCCGGGTAGTCGGGGACCGCGTAGCCGTCGTCCTGCAGCTCCGCGATGGCCGCCTTCAGCTGGGGGATCGACGCGGAGATGTTCGGGAGCTTGATGATGTTGGCCTCTGGCCGCTGCGCGAGCGCACCGAGCTCGCCCAGCGCGTCGGTGACCCGCTGGTGCGCCTCGAGGTGGTCGGGGAACAGCGCGAGGATGCGACCGGCCAGGGAGATGTCCCAGGTCTCGACGTCGACGCCGGCGGCGCCTGCGAACGCGTCGAGCACGGGCTGGAGCGACTCGGTCGCCAGCGCCGGGGCCTCGTCGGTGTAGGTGTAGATGATCCTGCTCATCGGTGCACTGATCCCTGTCGGCGGCGGTTGCCGTGCGGTCCCGCTCGCCCGCGGCGTGGCCACGGGCGTGGCGGCTGACACGCTACTCGACCTCCCCCCACGGCCGGCAGTCGGGCATGGCGACCTCCCGGCCACCGGCGCCGTTTGCGTGACCAGGTTAGGCTCACCTAAAATCTCACCTGAGATGCTGACGACCGCTCGGCCGACCCCGCCCGACCGTGGTAGCCGGGGTCCTCGGCCATCATCACGCAGCAGTGCACCGACCGGTGAGGGCGCAACCTCATCGGTGCTCCCGTGTGGGATGGGCAGTGGTCCATCCCGGAGGTACCACCGTGCGAACCCCCTTCACCCGTGTGCGGCTCCTGGCCGCCGTCGCTGCCATGGCCCTGTTGGCCGTGGCCTGCGGCGCTGATGACGACACCGCGCCCGAACCGGACGAGACGGCGGACGACACCGTCGAGGAGGACGCGGAACCTGAGGAGGAGGCCGAGGAGCCGTCGGATGCGGCGGCAGAGGGCCCCCTCACCGTCTACTCCGGCCGCAACGAGGACTTCGTCGGGTTCATCTTCGATGACTTCGAGGAGGAGACGGGCATCGAGGTGGAGGTGCGCTACGGCGACACCGCCGAGCTGGCCGCCACGATCATCGAGGAGGGCGCGCAGAGCCCGGCCGATCTCTACT
>JAWLFQ010000148.1:0-3298 GCA_041685505.1 Nitriliruptoraceae bacterium | reverse complement strand
TCCGGCGCCACCGGTGCGGAGTTCGCCCACGCCTTCCGCCGCTTCGGCGCGCAGGTCACCCTCGTCTCCTCCCGCGACCTGATCCTGCCCACCGAGGACCCCGATGCCGCAGCGGTGATCGAGTCGGTGTTCGAGCGTCGCGGCATGCGCATCCTGCGACGCGCGCGAGCGGTGAGCTGCGAGCGTCGCGGCGACGAGGTCGCGGTCGGTCTCAAGGGCGGTGGCGAGGTGGTCGGCAGCCACGTGCTGTTCACCGTGGGCCAGGTCCCGACCTCCCGCGACATCGGCCTCGAGGTGTGTGGGATCGAACCGACCAGCAACGGGGGCATCGAGGTGGACGGTGTCGGCCGGACCAGCTGCCCCTGGGTCTACGCCGCGGGCGATGTGCTCGGCGAGGTGATGCTCGCCTCCGTGGCGGCGATGCAGGGCCGCACCGCGATGTGGCACATCCTCGGCGAGGCGGTCCAGCCGATCCGCGCCGACGCCATCGTCGCCACGATCTTCACCGATCCGGAGGTCGCCACCGTCGGGATGTCGCCCGAGGAGGCCACCCTGGCGGGCTACCCCGTGGAGACGGCGCGGTTGGACTTCCGCTCCAACCCGCGGGCGAAGATGATCCACGGCACCGACGGGTTCGTGAAGGTCCACGCCATGGTCGGTTCCGGCACCGTGGTGGGTGGTGTCGTGACCTCCGCACGTGCCAGTGACCTGATCCAGCCCCTGGCGGTCGCGGTGCAGAACCGGCTCTCGGTGGCCCAACTCGCCCAGACCATGACGGTCTACCCCTCCATGGCCGGCTCCGTGGCCGAGTGCGCCCGGATGCTGATGGTCCGGCTCGATCCCGCCCGGCGCTGAGCCGCGAAGGGGGAAGGCGCCCACACGGCTGCCGGTTCCCCTCCTCGCCACGCCCACCTACGCCCACGACCAGCATCACCTGCTCCCGCCCGTCGTCCGAACCAGAGGTGCTCCCCCATGCACGATGTCGAGCTGTACGTCGATCCGGTCTGTCCCTTCTGCTGGCAGACCTCCAAGTGGCTGCGCCAGGTCCAGCGGATCGAGGGACTGGATGTCGGCTGGCGGTTCATCTCGCTCAAGATGGTCAACGAGGACGCCGGTTACGAGGGCCTACCGGCGTCCTATCCGGCGGTCCACGCGAACGGCACCCGGCTGCTACGCCTGTTGGCGGCCACCCGCACCCACTCCGGCAACGCCACCGTCGGCCTGCTCTACGCCGCGCTCGGTGCGCAGTTGTGGGAGCGGGACGCGCCGGAGCCCGGTGATCTGGAGGCCATCCTCGAGGTCCATGCAGGGGCCATCGATCCGCGCCCGGCGTTGGCGAGCCTGGCGCTGCCCGAGGAACTCGCGGCGGCGATGGACGATCCGGCCCACGACGAGGTGCTGCGTGAGGAGACCGGTCGGGCGCTGGCCCGGGCCGGCCGCGACGTCGGCACGCCGATCGTCGTCTTCGACCCGCCGGACGGTCCGGGCTTCTTCGGCCCCGTCATCTCCGACCTGCCGAGCGACGAGGACGCGGTCGCCTACTACCGGGCCATCGAGCTCATCGCCTCCTGGCCGGGGTTCGCGGAGCTCAAGCGCAGCCTGCGGACGATGCCCGACGCCCGCATGCTGGCGGCGCTACGCGAGGACTGAGGTGCTCACGCGTCCTCGATGCGGGCCAGCACCGCGCCCGGCTGGACCACGTCGCCGGCGCTCACCGGGAGCAGGGTGACCACACCGGCGCGGTGGGCCTTCACCGCGTTCTCCATCTTCATCGCCTCGAGCACGAGCAGCGCGTCGCCCTCTGCCACCGCAGCACCGACCTCGACGCTGACGTCGATCACCGTGCCCTGCATCGGTGCGACGAGGTCCTCGGAGGACACCGCCGCCGCTCCGCCGCTGGAGCCTGCACGGCGGCGCCGGGGAGCGGGCCCACCCTGGGCCGATGCGGGGCTGCCGGCGGGCAGGTCACCGAACACCCGCACCGCGAGCCGGCGTCCCTCCACCTCGACGGTCAGGGGACGCCCGGTGTCGGTGGCGTCGTCGTCGGCGGCGTGCGAGGTGGCCTGGAGCTGCAGCGAGGACAGGTCCCACTCGCGCTCCACGGAGGAGGTGGCGTGCTCCCCGGCGGCGAACTGGGGGTGGGTCATGGCCAGGCGGTGGAAGGTCACCGTCGTGGGCACGTCGGCGATGACCAGTTCGTCCAGCGCCCGGGACATCCGCGCGCGGGCCCCGTCGCGGTCGGAGGCCCACACGATCAGCTTGCCGATCATGGAGTCGTAGTCGCGGGGCACGGTGTAGCCGGGCCGGGCGCCGGTGTCGAAGCGCACCCAGGGTCCCAGCGGCGCCACGAACTCGCCGATCGTGCCGGGGGTGGGCACGAAGTTGGCCGCCGGCTCCTCCGCGTTGATCCGCACCTCGATGGCGTGGCCACGCAGTTCCACGTCGTCCTGCTCCAGGCCCATACCGTCGCCGGCGGCGATGCGCAGCTGGGCCTGCGCGAGGTCGACCCCGGTGATCATCTCCGTGACCGGGTGCTCGACCTGCAGACGGGTGTTCATCTCCAGGAAGTAGAAGGTCTCCCCGTCCTCGTCGAGCAGGAACTCGCAGGTGCCGGCGTTGGTGTAGCCCATCTCCCTGGCGACCCGCACGGCGGCCGCGCCCATCGCGCTGCGGACCGCCTCGGTGACGCCGGGTGCGGGGGCCTCCTCGACCAGCTTCTGGTGACGGCGCTGCAGGGAGCAGTCCCGTTCCCCGAGGTAGATCGTGTGGCCGTCGAGGTCGGCCAGCACCTGGATCTCCACGTGGCGCGGACGCTCGAGGTAGCGCTCCAGGTAGCACTCCCCACGTCCGAAGGCCGCCTCGGACTCGCGTCGGGCCGCGATCAGCGCGTCACGCATCGCGTCGCGGTCGTGCACGACCTTCATGCCGCGACCGCCACCTCCGAACATGGCCTTGACCGCCACGGGATAGCCGTACTCGTCGCCGAAGGCCATCGCGACCTCGGGGTCGTCGGTGGGCTCGCGGGTCCCCGGCACGACCGGGACGCCGGCGGCATCGGCGACGGCGCGTGCGGACAGCTTGTCGCCCATCCGCGCGATCGCGTCGGCGGGCGGTCCGATGAACACGAGCCCGGCGTCGCTGACCGCCCGTGCGAAGTCCGCGTTCTCCGACAGGAAGCCGTAGCCCGGGTGGATCGCGTCGACGTCGGCGCGGTGGGCGACGTCCAGCACCTTGTCGATGGCCAGGTAGGACTCGCTGGCGGGGGCAGCGCCGAGCAGGTACGCGTCGTCCATCGCGG
>JAWLFQ010000069.1:0-13969 GCA_041685505.1 Nitriliruptoraceae bacterium | reverse complement strand
GAGGAGCTCGCGGCGCTGGTCGAACGCCAGCAGGCCGAGGAGCGGCGCCGCGAGCAGGAGGCACAACGCCGACGCGAGCAGCAGGCCCAGGCCGCGGCCCCGCGTGCGACGCCACCGAGCAGTTCGGCGCCGTCCAGCGGCGGCGGGTACGTGTGGCCGATGTGTGCCCGTGTCACCTCCGAGTACGGCCCACGCTGGGGACGGATGCACCGGGGGATCGATCTCGGGGCACCGGTGGGCACGCCGATCCGTTCGATCCGCGGTGGCACGGTCATCTTCGCCGGCTGGCAGGGCGGCTACGGGCGCATGACGCTGGTCGACCATGGCAACGGCGTCGTCAGCGCCTACGCCCACCAGAGCCGCTTCGCGGTGGGCCAGGGCGCGCGGGTCTCCGCGGGGCAGGTCATCGGCTACATCGGGATGAGCGGGAACACCACCGGTCCGCACCTGCACCTCGAGACCCGCGTCGGCGGCTCCGCGGTCAACCCCCGGCAGTACCTCTCCGGCGGTGCCTGCTGACGGGCCATCACCCACCCCGTGCGTGACCACGGGCGGTGCGCTGTGGCGTGGTGCGGGGTGCGCTGACCGGCCGGATGGACCCTGGGGCCGCGATCGGCCCTACGCTACGGCGTCATGGCGAGCGGGCACGGTCGGTACGAGCAGATGGCGGTCGGGCATGTGCTCGGCGGCTTGTCGCCGCGCCAGGCGGCGGACTTCCGCAACCACCTCCACAACTGCGGTCAGTGTCGTTCCCGGGTCGCGGAACTGCACGGCATCGCCGACGATCTGGCTGCGGCGGAGCGGGAGGAGCGGACCCGCTCGCCGGTGCGCACCGAGGTCGCACCACGTGCCGGGGTCCAGGAGCGGGAGACGGGACGAGGTGGCCGGATCGGCGTCGGCCACGTGACCGTGGCGGTGGTCGTGGTGCTCGTGCTGGCGGCCGCGATGGCCTTCTGGAACCTGCACCTGCGCAGCACCGCGGCCGCCTACCTCGGCGTGGTGGAGGCCCAGGGGGACGCCCTCGAGCGCCTGGCCCTCGGGGTGGAGCTCGAGGTCGACACCCGCGGTGACGTCGTGGGACGGTTGGTCACCGACGGCAGCACCATCACCCTGACCCTGGCCGAACTCGCGCCGCTCGGTGACGATGAGCGACTGGTGGCGTGGTTCGCCGGGGCACCGGAGCCGGAGCAGACACCGCCACGGGTGATCGCGGGCCCCGGCGAGCTCGAGGAGGGCAGCGTTGCCGTCTCGCTGGACACCGACGGCGCCCGCGAGCTGACGGTCACCCGCGAGGTCGGTACGGCCCAGGAGCAGCCCGAGGGGCCCGTGGTGCTCGAGGCGCGCCTGGTCGCCGAGCGGGTCACCGACGATCCGTGAGCGCGTCGCGGCACACGCCGCGCGTCCCGCTCACTCCCGGTCCTCGGGATCCTCGTCGAAGTAGTCGAGCCGTTCGATCGGCATCACCACGGCGGACAGCACGTTGGTCAGGTGGGCCACGATCCGCTTGACGTAGCGCGCGGCGAGGGCTCGGCCTACCGCGTGCGCCCGATCGTCCTCGCCCCGCACCAGGTTCGAGACCAGCGTGTCGAACTCGTCGAGGAGCTCGTCACCGCGCGCCAGCATCGCG
The DNA here is from genome assembly GCA_041685505.1 of Nitriliruptoraceae bacterium. Taxonomy (GTDB): domain Bacteria; phylum Actinomycetota; class Nitriliruptoria; order Nitriliruptorales; family Nitriliruptoraceae; genus T1Sed10-7. The sequence goes on along the minus strand of JAWLFQ010000069.1, from coordinate 12,342 downwards.
CGGGCCCGCTCGTGGTCGCGTTCGGCGAACACCTCGGCGGTGTCGCCGATCATCCGGGACACCTCGGTGCGCAGCTCGTGCCAGGCGGGGAAGTCCTGCAGGTCGACGCCGTCACGCGCCAGATCGCGCAGGTTCTTGCCGTAGTCCCCGACGCGTTCGATGTCCTTGACGATGGACATGTAGACCAGGATGGACGGGGTGTCGATCGCACCGACGACGCTGGCGTGGACGACCAGGTCGCGGCGGATCTCGCGTTCACCGTCGTTGACCCGCTGGTCGGTGGCCTTGATCTCACGCTTGACGCCGCGCCAGTCGACGCCGTCGACGAGGCTGGACATCGCCAGGTCGAACACGGCCCGATCGTCGGTGAGCATGCGCTGGATGATGGCCTCGATGTTGTCGAGGCGGTCGTCGCTGGAGCTGCTGCGTTTGAAGCCGAACGCCATCATGGGGCCTTTGTGTCGGTCAGCCGAGGAGGAACACGCCGAGCAGTGGGATCACCACGAAGACCCCCAGCACGTAGGCGATGACCAGGCTGCGGTGCTCGGTGGCGATGCGCGACAGCCACACCGCTGCCTTCAGTGGTAGCTCGCGGACGCGTGGGATCGGGTAGATGAGCGCGATGGCGGCGAGGTTGAAGATCGTGTGGACCAGGGCGATCGTCAGACCTTCGGGCCGCAGGACCGCCAGAGAGGCCAGCAGTGCCGTCACCGTGGTCCCGATGTTGGCGCCGAGGGTGACCGGGTAGGCGTTGCGCAGGGTCAGCACGCCCGAGGCCACCAGCGGGACCAGGATCGCGGTCGTGATCGACGACGACTGCACGGCGATCGTGATCAGCACGCCGACCAGGATGCCGATCGCCCCGCCGCCCTTGCCGATCACGGCGTTCATGGCCCGCTCGACACCCCCGGCCACCAGCTGTCGCATGTTGCGGGTCAGCAGCCCGAGCGCACCGAAGATCAGCCCGAGGCCGATCGCCAGCAGGAGGATGGCGGCCACGACGCTGATCAACCCGCTGGCGCGCACCACATCGGAGATGGCCTCGACCGGGATCTTCACCGCGGTGCGGATCGGGCTGGCGCCGACCTCGCTGACCTCGGCACCCCGCAGGCGGTCCGTCAGCCAGGTGGACACGCCCACCAGCCAGCCGGTGGCCAGCTCCAGCGGCAGCAGGATCGCCACCGCCGCGAGGTTGAAGAAGTCGTGGACGATCGCGGCGCTGAAGCCGAGCTGGAACTCCCGCGGTCGCCGGATGTTGCCGAGCGAGGCCAGGGTGTTGGTCACCGTGGTGCCGATGTTGGCACCCATGATCATCGGTACGGCGAGGTCGAGGGGGATCGTGCCGGCGCCGACCAGACCCACGATCGTCGCCGTCGACACCGAGGAGGACTGCACGAGCACCGTGAACAGCACCCCCGCGAAGAGTCCCGCGAGGGGGTTCGCGACCTGGTCGAGCAGGCCGCTGGTGAAGCCCTCGCCGAGCTCGGCGATCCCCTCCTCCAACAGCGCCACGCCGACGAGGAAGCCGTAGAGCAGCGCGAGGACCAGCACCGCGCGTGCCGGCGCGGGCAGCACGAGCGGACCCCGTCGCATCCGTTGCTCTCGGTCCACGTGCTGCTCCGGGCTGCGCTGCCGGACGGGGGGTTGCGGGCGGGAGCCTCGCACGCCCTGTCGTCGGCTGCAACACGCGACGTTGGCACAACGGACACCCGCGCGTCACCTGCTGCGGCGCACGCATGAGGGGCGCGGCCCGTGGCCGCGCCCCTCATGTGGTGCGCTCTGGTGCTGTTGCTGGATGGAACCTCTGGCACCGTCACTTCCGTCGATGTCGGTCCGAGCGTCTGACGACGGTCGCGTCACCGGCGGTGTGGCGTCGGGCGGGACGAGTCCCCGACCGATGCCGTTGGCGGTACCCGGCGTGGATTCGCTGGATCGGTCCAGCGTCCGGCCTCAGCGGCCGGGCACCTCCAGGGTCCCGTTCGGATGACTATGGCTCAACGGACCACCTCCTTCCTCTGGTGGCGGCAGCGTGCCACACCACGGGCGTCGGTGCCAGAACCGTTGCACACCGCAGGCACGGCAGGTGTGGACACGGCAGGTGCTGTTGGCCCTGGTCGCGACCCGGCGCTACGTTGCCGCCCCCATCCCGGGCACGTAGCTCAGTGGGAGAGCGCTGCCTTCACACGGCAGAGGTCAGAGGTTCGATACCTCTCGTGCCCACCCAGGACGACCCCGCTGCACCAGCGGCAACGCACGTCGGCGCTGTCGCCCGCCGACCCAGGTCGAGTCCATGGAACCCTCCCGTTGCGGTCCGCGGCTTCGCGCCGTGACGCGCGTCCTCCGGGCCCTGGCGCGCCGGCGTTCACCCGTGGAAGCGGAGGTCGCCGCGCTCGACGGCGTGCTTCCCGCCGGTGGGGTCGGGCTCGACGTCGGCGCCGCGTACGGTCTCTACACCCTGACCTTCGCGGCACGGGTGGGACCCGCCGGTCGTGTGCTGAGCTTCGAGCCGCTCCCGGGGCCGGGCCGCTGGCTCGCGTGGGTGCTCCGGGTGCTCGGGGTCGACAACGTGGTCCTGGTCCGACGGGCGCTCGGCGACCGCCCGGGGAGGGGGCGGATGAGCCTGCCCCGGCGGCGCGGCCTGCCGGTCCATGGTCGGGCCTTCCTCAGCGACGACGCGCACCACCTCGGTTCCAACACCGAGTTCCCCGCCGATGTGCCGGTCCCGGTCAGCGTCGCGACCCTGGACGGGGCGGTCGTCGCTGCGGGACTGGAGCGGGTCGATCTGCTCAAGATCGACGTCGAAGGTGCCGAGCTGTCGGTGCTGTCGGGAGCGGAACGCACCATCGAGCGCCATCGTCCGGCCGTGCTGGTCGAGATCGAGCGCCGTCATCTGACCCGTTTCGCGCTCGAGCCGGCGGATCTGGTGGCGTGGTTCGATGCGCGCGACTACCGGATGTCCACCCTGGAGCAGGGCAGCTGGCAGCCCGTTGCCGAGGTCACCACACGCCGTCGCAACTACCTCTTCCGTCCCACGGAGCGGGGGTAGGTCCCGGTACTACCCTCGCCGTGCGCGGCAGCCACCCGCCGGCACGTCTCCCAGGAGCGCCACGTGAGCCGAACCATCACCGTCCACCACGGCGACCAGCACCTCCAGTTGGACGCCGGCGCGACCGCGCTGCAGGCGCTGAAGGCGCTGGAGGCGATCCGCGGCGCGGTCGTCGCCGCCGAGGTGACCACCCCTGACGGCACCACCGCGGAGTGGGACCTCGACCGTCCGGTGCCGGACGGGGCCACCGTCACCCCTGTCTACGCCGACACCGACCAGGGGCGGGCGATCCTGCGGCACTCGACCGCGCACCTGCTGGCGCAGGCGGTGACCGACCTGTTCCCGGGCGCCAAGTGGGCGATCGGCCCGCCGATCGAGGACGGCTTCTACTACGACTTCGACGTGCCCGCGCCCTTCACCCCGCAGGATCTGGAGCGGATCGAGGCGCGCATGGTCGAGCTGGCGCGCGAGCGGCAACGCTACGTGCGTGAGGAGGTGTCCGAGCAGGCGGCGCGCAGTGAGTTCGCCGACCAGCCCTACAAGATCGAGATCATCGATCTGGTCGATGCGGGCACGATCGTCAGCGCCGTCGACACCGTCGCCCCCGACGCCCCGAGCGGTGCCGACCGGGGCGGTGACGACCACGGGGCGGGCGCGGCGCCCACCTTCACCGTCTACCGCAACGTCCGCGACCTCGACGACGGCAGCACCGAGGTGGCGTGGTCGGACCTGTGCCGGGGCCCCCACGTGCCCTCCACGGACCGCATCCCCGCGTTCACGTTGCTGCGCAGCGCCGGCGCCTACTGGCGGGGGCGCGAGGACCAGCCGATGCTCCAGCGCATCTACGGCACCGCGTGGGAGTCCAAGAAGGCGCTCAAGGCCCATCTCGAGCTGTTGGAGGAGGCCCGCAAGCGCGATCACCGCAAGCTCGGGCGGGATCTGGAGCTGACCCATCACCCCGACGAGCTCGGACCGGGACTGTCGATCTTCCTGCCCAAGGGGGCGATGGTCCGCAAGCAGATGGAGGACTGGATCCGCGACGAGACGCTCGCGCGCGGCTACCAGCCGGTCTACACCCCGCACATCGCCAAGGAGGACCTGTGGCGGATCTCCGGGCACCTCGAGAACTACGAGGAGCTGATGTACCCGGGGATGGAGCTCGACGACGCCGGTGCGGCCTACCGGCTCAAGCCGATGAACTGCCCCTTCCACATCCTGGCCTTCACCGCGCGCACCCGCTCCTACCGTGAGCTGCCCCTGCGGATCTCCGAGCTCGGCACGGTCTACCGCTACGAGCGTTCCGGGGTGGTCAACGGCATGCTGCGGGCCCGGGGCTTCACCCAGGACGATTCCCACATCTTCTGCCGTGCCGACCAGGTGGTCGAGGAGGTCGTGGGCTGCATCGAGTTCGCCCGTGACCTCTACGCCGCCTTCGGGCTGGGTGAGCCCTCCCGTGTCGCCGTCTCCACCCGGCCCGAGGCGAAGTCGATCGGCACCGACGAGCAGTGGAGCTACGCCGAGAAGGCGCTGACGCAGGCGGCCGAACGGTCCGGCTACGACTACCAGATCGATGCCGGCGAGGGTGCGTTCTACGGACCGAAGATCGACATCCACGCCCGTGATGCCATCGGGCGGGAGTGGCAGCTGACCACCATCCAGGTCGACTTCAACCTCCCCGAGCGCTTCGACATCACCTACGTCGGTGACGACGGTGAACGTCACCGCCCCTTCATGGTCCATCGCGCCCTGTTCGGCTCGATCGAACGGTTCTTCGCGGTCATGGTCGAGTCCTTCAACGGCGCCTTCCCCACCTGGCTCGCGCCCGAGCAGGTGCGGGTGCTGCCCGTGGCCAGCGAGTTCGACGCCTACGCCACCGAGGTGGCCGACGCCCTGCGCGCCGCGGGGGTCCGCGTCCACGTCGACGTGGCTGACGCGACGCTCGGCAACCGCATCCGCGAGGCCCAGACCTCCAAGGTCCCCTACACCCTGGTGGTGGGTGGCAGCGAGGCCGAGGCGCGCACCGTCGCCGTCCGGCCCTACCAGGGCGACCAGCGCAAGGACGTGGCGCTCGACGCCTTCGTCGCGCAGGTGGCCGCGGAGATCGCCACCAAGGGGCTCGCGCCACCGAGCGGCACCGGGACCGGGGCGCAGGCGTGAGCCACCGCGCACCGAGCTACCACGATCTGGCCGGGTGGTACGACGCCCTCGCCAACGCGCGCGGCAAGGACCACGACGCCGAAGCCGACGCGCTGCTGGCGCTGGCTGCCGATCGCGGCGTCGAGGTCCACAGCCTGCTGGACGTCGCCTGCGGCACCGGCCGCCACCTGGCGAGCTTCGCTGCGCACCTCGATGACCTGGTGGGTATCGACGGGTCGGCGGAGATGCTCACCATCGCCGCGGCGCGGCTCGGCACAGCGGTGACCCTCCACGAGGCCGATCTGCGCAGCTTCGATCTCGGCCGTCGCTTCGACGTCGTCACCTGCCTGCTCAGCTCCATCGGGCACGTCGAGGACGCCGAGGAACTCGACGCCGCCCTGGCTGCCATGGCTGCCCACGTGGCGCCGGGCGGCATCCTGCTGGTCGAGCCGTGGCTGACACCTCAGCAGGTCCGCGACGACGGGGTCCGTGATCTGATCACCGCGCAGCAGGACGACGGGGTGATCGCGCGGGTGGCGAGTTCGCGACGGGAGGGCGATGTCGTGGCCCTGTCCTTCGCGTGGGCCGTGGCGACGCCCGGCGGGGTGGCCTCCCTGGAGGAGCACCTGCGGATGCCGCTGTTCACCGCCGAGCGGTACGTACAGGCGGTGGAGCGCACGGGCCTGGTAGGTGAGTGGCTGGACGTGGTGGACGGCCTCGGGGCCGACCGCGGGTTGCTGATCGGGAGGCGGAGCGCATGACCTGGGACCCCGGTCGTGACCAGCACGGCGAGCCGCAGGAGGTGCCCCGGGCGGCCGGCGACGAGCCGGCTGCGGTGGAGCACGTCGGCGAACGCGGCCGTGACACCCGCAGCGACCAACCCGGTGTCGGTATCGAGGGGCTCCAGCGGCTGTGGGCGCCCTGGCGTTTCGGCTACATCGCCGGTGCGGATCCGATCGAGGGCTGTCCCTTCTGCGTGCTGCCCGACCGTGGCCCCGATCAGGACCGTGCCTCGCTGATCCTGCACCGTGGTCACCACGCCTACGTGATCTTCAACGCCTACCCCTACAACCCCGGCCACCTCATGGTCGTGCCCTACGCCCACACCGCCGAACTCGAGCACCTCGACGGTGACGTGGCTGCCGAGGTCTTCGCGCTCGGACGGGTGACGGTGGGCGTGCTCAAGCAGCGCCTCGGCGCGCAGGGCATCAACCTCGGCATGAACCTCGGTGGGGTGGCCGGTGCCGGGATCACCGACCACCTGCACCTGCACGCCGTCCCACGCTGGGGTGGTGACACCAACTTCATGTCCGTGGTGGGTGCGGCCCGGGTCCTGCCCAAGGCGCTGGAGGAGCTCTACGACGAGCTGCTGCCCGGTTTCGCTGACCTCGGATGATCGACGGCGAGCGGGCTGTAGTCTGTCGGGTCGACGTCCACCTGTCTGCGTAGGTCCCCGTGGCGCTGCGATCCCGCTTCCCTGCCGCCGTTGACGCTGTCACGGCGCCGGTGGGTCGTGGGCTGGGTCGCACGGGCATCAGCCCGAACGTGCTCACCACCCTCGGGCTGCTGCTCACGGGCGTGGCGGCGGTGCTCGTGGCCGTGGGTGAGTACCGCGCCGGGGGGCTCGTGCTGGTGGCCGGCGGGTTGATGGATGTGCTGGACGGCTCGGTGGCGCGGGCCACGGGGCGCTCCACGCCCTTCGGCGGCTTCTACGACTCGGTCAGCGACCGCGTCTCCGACGGGGTGATCGTGGCGGGCATCGCCTGGTCTGTGGCCGATCGACCGCGGCTGCTGGCCCTGACGCTGGTGGCGCTGCTGGCTGCCGGGCTGACCAGCTACGTGCGTGCGAAGGCGGAGTCGATCGACCTCGACTGCTCGGTGGGCATCCTCGAGCGGGCCGAGCGCGCCATCGCGCTGATGGCCGCGCTGCTGTTCCACCCGTGGCTGCTCGAACCGGTGCTGTGGTTGCTCGCCGTCGGTGGCGTGGTCACCGTGGTGCAGCGCGTGCACCATGTCTGGTGCCAGATCGACCGTGACGTCCCCGAGGAGTTGCTCGACCTGGCGCTGCACGACCGGGCCTGGAGCCGGGCGTTCAAGGCCGCAGCCCGCCGGTTCTACGGCGAACGCAACTTCGATGGGGCTGTCGACGGCCGGCCCCGTCCCGGCTCGTGACCACCGGCGATCCTGCGGCCGACCTCCCGCCACCCGCGCAGCCGACGCTACGCCAGCGGGCCGCCTACCTGCGCTACCTGGCCGCCTGGGAGGCGGCGGCTCGTGCCCCCGAGCCCCTCGCACGCCGGCTGCCGGCGCAGCTGGGCCGCGCCTGGTACCTCGCGGCATCCGCCACCCAGCGCGCCCAGGTGCGGGCCAACCTCGCGCGCATCCGCCGTGATGCCGACGAGGCCGAGCTGACCCGGTTGGTCCGCGAGGCCTACGTCCACTACGCGCGCTACTGGATCGATGCCTTCCGCCTGCACCGGATGGACGCTGCCGAGGTGGTGCGCGCCTCCACCGCCGAGGGCCTCGAGCACGTCGACGCCGTCCGCGACGCGGGCCGTGGCGGCATCTTCGCGACCGCACACCTCGGCTCCTGGGACGTCGGCGCCTTCTTCACCTCCCAGCGTCGCTGGGGCATGGTGGTCGTCGCGGAGGTGGTGGAGCCCCGCGCGCTGTTCGACCGCTTCGTCCGTCTCCGCGAGCAGGCGGGCATCGGGGTGATCCCCCTGGTCCGCGGCGGGGACATGCTCGGTCGTCTCGAGCACACCGTGCGTGAGGACGGTGCGCTGGCGACCCTGCTCGCGGACCGGGACCTGACCCGGCACGGGCCGATCGTGCAGTTCTTCGGCGAGCCGTGCCGACTGCCGGCGGGCCCGGCGGCGTTGGCACGCCGTACGGGGCTGCCCGTGCATGTGGGCGCGTTCCTGGCCGCCGGCAACGGGTTCCACGGCGTGGTCCAACCCCCCATCGAGGTCGCCCACCTCGACGTGCTCGACGGCACCCAGGCGGTGGCCCACGAGCTGGAGCGGCTCATCGGGCGCTTCCCGACCCAGTGGCACGTGTTCGTGCGCAACTGGCTCGCCGACCGTGAGCCCGACCATCCCGTGGTCGCAGCGTGGCGAGCGGGGGAGGACTGGCGCGGGTTGGCCCGTGCGGAGCGCCGTGCCACCACCGAGGAGGACGGCACGTGAGGATCGCGCTCGTCAGCCCCTACGACCTGGGTGTCCCCGGTGGGGTGCAGTCCCACGTGCGTCACCTGGCCACGGCGCTGCTCGCCGCCGGCGACCAGGTGGTGGTGCTCGGGCCGGGAGAGGGGGGCGTCACGCACGGCGTCCCCGCGGACGTCGACGGCCCCGGGCACGCCGCCGAGGTGGCCCTCGGATCGACCCGCGGTGTGCCCTTCAACGGTGCCGTGGCACCCATCGCCCTGGGCCCGGCCGTGGGCCTGCGGACCGCACGGATCCTGCGGCGGCTGGCGCCGGACGTCGTCCATGTGCACGAGCCTGCGGTGCCGATGGTCGGTCCCGCCGCGGTGCTGGGGGCGCGCGCACCGGTGGTGGTGACCCTGCACGCCTGGTCGGACACCGACCGTGCCTACCGCCTGGCACGGCCGCTGGGGCGCCGGCTGCTGGCGCGTGCGGATGCGGCGCTGGCGGTCAGCCCCGCGGCGGCCCGCTACCACGCGCACGCCCTGGGTGTGGGTGCGGATGCGCTGGCGGTGGTGCCCAACGGGGTCGACGTGGCCCGCTTCGCCGCGGCGCGGGACCGCAGCGCGACGGCACCCCGCGACCCGGCGCCCAGCGTGGTGTTCGTCGGTCGTCTGGAGCCGCGCAAGGGGGTACTGGTGCTCGCCCGGGCCTACCTCCGGCTGCGGCGCAGCCATCCGGATGCGCACCTGACCGTGATCGGTGACGGACCGCAGCGCGCGGAGCTGGCGGGGCTGCTGTCGGGCGTGCCGGACGGCCAGGTCGAGCTGGCGGGCCGGGTGGAGGGTGGACGGCTGGCGGCGGCCCTGGCGTCCGCCGATGTGGCGGTGGCTCCCGCACTGGGAGGCGAGTCCTTCGGCATCGTGCTGCTGGAGGCGATGGCGGCGGGCACGGCGGTGGTGGCCTCGGCGATCCCCGGCTACCGCGGGGTGCTGACCGACGGCGTCGACGGTGTCCTGGTGCCACCGGGTGACGACGCGGCGCTCGCGCGCGCCGTGGCCGCGCTGCTGGACGATCCCGGCCGGCGTGAGCGGCTGGTCTCGGCCGGCACGGCCACCGCCGCGCGCTACGACTGGCCGGTGGTCGCGCGCTCGGTGCGCGAGCACTACGTCGCCGTGCACGGCGACGCGGCACGCAGATGACCCTCCACACCACAGGTGCGGTGGCACACCGGTACCGCCTGCACGGTGCGCGGCTCGGCGCGCCGTAGGCTCGTGGGCGGCCGGCGGATCGCCGCCGGCGTCCGACTCGGGAGCAGAACGTGACCGCCCACCCACTCCTGGTTCGCACGGCCCTGCTGGTGGCGTGCACGCTCGTGCTCGCGGCGTGCGGCGAGGGCAAGGACCTCGCGGGCCCCACAGCCGCTCCTGACGAGACGGCGGCGCCGCAGCCGGAGCCCGAGCCGGAGCCGGAGCCGGAACCCGAGCCGGAACCCGAGCCCGAGCCCGAGCCGGAACCCGGCCCCTTCTCCCCCCTGACGGGGGAGGAGATCGACGAGGAGGTCCTGGAGCGGCCGCTGCTGCTGGCCAAGATCGACAACGCCCCGCAGGCACGCCCGCAGACCGGTCTGGAGGCTGCGGACCTGGTCTTCGAGGAGCGGGTGGAGGCGGGCATCACCCGTTTCCTGGCGGTGTTCCACTCCGAGTTGCCGGAGGTCGTGGGCCCCGTCCGGTCCGCCCGTCCCGTCGATGCGCAGCTGATGTCCGGCTACGGCCGCGCCGGCTTCGCCTTCTCCGGCGCACGCGACGAGGTGCAGGCGATGCTGCGCGGCACACCCTCGATCCTGACCACCGAGGGCCGGCGCGGCTTCTTCCGTGACGGGTCGCGCCGCGCCCCCTTCAACCTCTACCTGGAGCCGGCCGCCGCGTTGCAGGAGGTCCGGGAGCGTGGCGCCGAGCCCGTCGAGGACGTGCGCTGGCGGTTCGACGAGACACCCCCGCGCTGGGAGTTGGCGTGCCCCGAGGACGCCGCCGACTGCACCGACCCGGGCGAGCGCGTCCGCGTGGACATCTCCTCGGGCTACGACAGCATCTTCACCTACGACCAGGACGCCGGTCTCTACCGCCGCTCCCAGAACGGTCAGGCCACCACCGTCACGGGGGCGGGACGGGTCGGGGCCGCCAACGTGCTGGTGCTCGACGCGCGCTTCTACTTCTCCGGGCCGAACTGCTACGGGGCGCCCTGCCCGGAGACCGACGTGATCACCGAGGCAGCTGACGCCCTGGTCCTCAGGGACGGCAAGCGCTACGAGGCCAGCTACCGCAAGCCCAGCCAGGACAGCCCCATCGAGGTGTTCGACGTCCACGGCCGCCCCTTCCCCTTCAAGCCGGGCCAGACCTGGATCCTGCTCCCCGACGTCCTGCCGGGCCTGACCCAGTGAAACGCTGACGGGTGCAGATGAACGGTCCGCGCAGGCCCTCGCTGGCAGTACCCTCGGGGGCGCACCCCCGCACGCACGGAGCCATGCCGATGAGCGTCCACGACCCGCAGGCCACCGATCCCCGCACCGGCACCTCCCGCGTCAAGCGCGGGTTGGCCGACATGCTCAAGGGCGGCGTCATCATGGACGTCGTCACCCCGGAGCAGGCCCGCATCGCGGAGGAGGCCGGTGCCGTGGCCGTCATGGCGCTGGAGCGTGTCCCCGCCGACATCCGTGCCCAGGGCGGCGTCGCGCGGATGTCCGACCCCGACATGATCGACGGCATCGTCGAGGCCGTGTCCATCCCCGTCATGGCCAAGGCCCGCATCGGTCACTTCGTCGAGGCGCAGGTGCTCGCGTCGCTCGGTGTCGACTACGTCGATGAGTCCGAGGTGCTCACCCCCGCCGACGAGGCCCACCACATCGACAAGTGGCGTTTCGACGTCCCCTTCGTCTGCGGCGCCACCAACCTCGGTGAGGCCTTGCGCCGCCTCTCCGAAGGCGCGGCGATGATCCGCTCCAAGGGCGAGGCCGGCACCGGCAACGTGGTGGAGGCGACCCGGCACATGCGCGCCATCGGCGGAGAGATCCGCCGGCTGGCCACGATGGACGAGACGGAGCTCTACGCGGCGGCCAAGGAACACCGCGCCCCCGTGGAGCTGGTACGCGAGTGCGCGGAGACCGGCCGACTGCCCGTGGTGCTGTTCACCGCCGGTGGGATCGCCACACCCGCGGACGCGGCGATGATGATGCAGCTGGGCGCCGACGGGGTGTTCGTCGGCTCCGGGATCTTCAAGTCCGGCAACCCCGAGCAGCGGGCCCGGGCCATCGTGGAGGCGACCACCCACTTCGAGGACCCGGGCGTGATCGCCAAGGTCTCCCGCGGGCTCGGCGAGGCGATGGTCGGCATCAACCTCGACACCCTGCCCGAGGACCAGAAGTACGCCGCCCGCGGCTGGTGAGCGCCAGCTTCCTTCCCGAGCGTTGGGTCCCCGGTGCACGTCTGGCCGGGGGAGCAGCGCTGCCGCACCCCGGTCCCGATGCACCGGTGGTGGGGGTGCTGGCCCTGCAGGGTGATGTGATCGAGCACCTGCGGACGCTGCGGCGTGTCGGCGCCCACGCCGTGCAGGTCAAGACGGCGGCGCAGCTGGCGTCGGTGGACGCGGTGGTCCTGCCCGGTGGGGAGTCCACCACGATCGGCAAGCTCCTGGTGCGTTTCGACCTGCTCGCCCCGCTCCAGGTGCGCATCGCTGCCGGCATGCCGGTCTTCGGCACCTGCGCGGGCATGATCCTGCTGTCGGACGAGCTCGACCAGGTCGAGCAGCAGCCCCTGGTCGGGGGGCTGCACGTGCGCACCCGCCGCAACGCCTACGGTCGGCAGCTGGACTCCTTCGACACCCGGCTCGAGGTCGCCGGCATCGAAGGTGGTCCCGTGGACGTCGCCTTCATCCGCGCACCCCGCGTGGAGGAGGTGCTGGCACCCGAGGCGGTGGCGGTGCTGGCCACCGTCGACGGCTACCCGGTGGTGGTGCGTCAGG
>JAWLFQ010000068.1:0-13981 GCA_041685505.1 Nitriliruptoraceae bacterium | reverse complement strand
ACCGGCGCTGGAGCGGTTGCGGGCCGCGCTGGAGCTGTGGCGCGGCGAGGTGGGGGAGGGGCTGGAGGTGGGGGGCCGCAACCAGGCCGAGATCCGTCGCCTGGAGGAACTGTGGCTCGCTGCGCTCGAGACGCGCTTCGAGCTGGAGCTCGGCCTCGGTCGGCACGCGGACGTCGCGATCGAGCTCGAGGCCCTGGTGGACGATCACCCCGTCCGCGAGCACCTCCAGGGCCTGCTGATGGTCGCGCTCTACCGGTGCGGCCGGCAGGCCGACGCCCTGGCGGCCTTCCGGCGGGCACGCGCCCAACTGGTGGAGACCCTCGGCGTCGAGCCCGGCCGAGCGCTCACCGGCCTCCATGACCGCATCCTCGCCCAGGACCCGACCCTGGACGCGCCCTCGGCCACCGACCCGGGCCCGCCCGTGATCGGCGCGCGGCCCGCTGCCGGCCTCGCCGCGGGCGCCGTGGACCTGCCGCAGCGTTCCGGCACGCGGTCGGCACCGACGCTGGGCAACCTCCCGCAGCCGCTGGTCGAGCTGGTCGGTCGCGAGCAGCAGCGGGCGGACATCGCCGCGACGCTGGGGCCGGACCGGTTGGTCACGTTGACGGGGGCGGGAGGGTGCGGCAAGACCCAGCTCGCGCTGGCGGTGGCCCATGCCGCTGCCGCCAGCTTCCCCGACGGCGCCTGGTGGGTCGACCTGCAGTCCCGCGACGATCCCGCGCTGGTCGTCAGCGCCGTGGCCGAGGTCCTGGGGGTCGACGAGGCGGGGGCCGGCACGCCGCAGGAGGCGCTGTTCGCCCGCCTCGAGGGTCGCCGGGCGCTGCTGGTGCTCGACAACTGTGAGCATCTCATCGACAGCTGCGCCGATCTCGTGCGCGCGTTGCTGCAGCGCTGCCCGCAGCTGCAGCTGCTGACCACCAGCCGCCAGCCGCTGGACGTGGATGCCGAGCACGTGTGGCGGGTGCCGTCCCTGTCCGTGCCGGCTCCCGACGCCGATCTCGCCGCCGTGCGGACCAGCGAGGCCGGACAGCTGCTGCTGCGGCTCGGTGCGGCCGCGCGCGACGGGTTCACGCCCACCGCCCATGAGGCGTCGGCCCTGGCGGAGATCTGCCGCGAGCTCGACGGCATCCCGCTGGCCCTGGAGCTGGCCGCGGCACGGCTGCGCGTGCTGTCGGTCGAGGAGCTCGCGGAGCGGCTCGACGATCGGTTCCGCGTGCTGCGATCGTCGCGGCGGGGCGCCCCGCCCCGACACCGCACCCTTGAGGCTGCCATCGGTTGGAGCGTCGCGCTCCTCGACGAGCCGGCCCGCCGCCTGCTCGCGCGGCTGGCCATCTTCCGCTCCGGTCCGAGCCTGGAGGCCGTCGAGGCGGTGTGTGCCGACGAACAGCTCCCGCGGGAGGACGTCCTGGGACTCCTCGAGGACCTCGTCGACCGCTCGCTGGTGACCACGGTGCCGCGCGCGGTGGGCCCGGCCGCCCACGACCTCCTGACGTCGATCCGATCCTTCGTTGCCGCCGATCTCGGTGCCGAGGAGGCGACGCTGCTGCGACAGCGGCACGCGCGCTGGTACGCCGCCCTGGCCGACCGGGCCGCGCAGGAGCTGACCGGTCCCGAGCAGGTTCGATGGCTGAACCGGCTGCACGCCGAGCAGGACGACCTGCGTGCCGCGCTCGAGTGGTCGCTGGGACACGGTCAGGTCGCGCTCGCGGCACGGATGGGTGTGGGGGCGTGGTGGTTCTGGCTGCAGTTCGGGCACGCCCGGGAGGGTGCGGCCTGGCTGGACCGCATCCTCACGGCTGCGGCGCCGTCCACCGCGGATCCGCAGCACACCGCCGCCGGCGGGGGCGCATCGGCGGCGCCAGGCCCGACCACGCTGGCGCCGGAGCTGGAGCAGCAGGTCGCCTACGCGGCCGGCCGACTGAGCGCGGCCACCGGCGACCCGGATCGCGCGCGCCGCCACCTCGAGCGCGGTGCCGAGCTGGCGGCTCGGCTCGGGGCGTCCTGTCAGGAGTCGTTGTGTCGCGCTCGCCTGCTCCAGTTGGCGCCGGTGACCACCATCGCTGCGGCCACCCCGCTGGAGATCGATGCCACAGGATCGGACCCGGTCTGCACCGATGCCTGGGTCCAGGCGGCGGTCGCGGACGTCGCGGGTCACCTCGCGGTGGCTGCCGGCGACCTCGACGCCGCAGCTGGCGCCTTCGCTCGCAGCGAGACCGCCTACCTCGCGGTGGAGGACCGGTGGAGCGCCTGCCTGTCACGACTCGGTCGGGCGTGGTTGGCACGTCGGCGCGGCCGTTGGACCGAGGCGCTGGCGCTCCATCTGCAGAACCTCGACGCCACGCGCACGCTGACGCGCAGCGCCTACGACTTCATCGGGCTGGCCCGCGATCTGCGAGGTATCGCGGCGGTGGCGTCGAACCTGGGCGCCCATGCGTCGGCGGCGCGGCTGTGCGGTGCGTCGGAGAACCTCCGGTCCTTGGGTGAGGTCGCGCTCGGCGCCGACGAACGGGCCGAGGTGGAGCAGGTGGTGGCAGGGATCCGTGCCGCGCTGGGTGAGGTGGGGGCGGCGCAGGAACTGGCGGCCGGTCGCGCGCTCAGCGGCCGGGAGGCCCTGGAGTTGGCGGCTGCGGTGGCTGCCGAGCTGCTGGCCCGCACGGAGCACGGTGCCTGGGCGGTGCCGTCGGTGCGCGAGACGGGGCGGGCGGCAGCGGGACGCACCGGCGTGCAGCGTCAGGCCGGGGCATGAGCGGACAGGGTGCAGCAGGAGCGCGGGAGATGGGCCAACGGGATGCCGTGGAAGGTGTGGATGTGACGCAGCAGGTGCGCGAGGTGCTGCTCGAGACGCTGGCGGCGGCCGGCCTCGAGGTCACCGAGGTCGGCGACGACCGCTGGATGACGATGCTCGAGGGGGAGTGGAAGCGCACGATCCCGCTGCTGCTCGCCCTCAAGGACCGCCGGTTGACCGCGACCTCGTTGTTCGCCGGCGTGCCCGACGAGGGACACGAGGAGGTCTACCGGATCCTGCTCCAGCGCAACCAGCGTCCCGGACCCGTCCACTTCGCCCTCGACGACGAGGGCGATCTGATCCTCACCGGGGCGCTGCCGCTGGCGGCCGTCGACGCGGACCACCTCGACGAGCTGCTCGGTCAGGTGCTGGTGCTCAGCGACGAGACCTTCAACCAGGTGCTGCGTGCCGGGTTCGCGAGCTACCTCGACGCCGAGCAGCGGTGGCGGGCGAAGGTGGGGCTGCCGCCGAACCCTGTGGGCGGGGCTGAGTAGGCTCGGCGATGGTCATCGACAGGAGTGCGCAGATGGACGGTCGCCTCGCGATCATCGGGACGGGCAGGATCGGTGAGGCGCTGTTGCGCGGGTTGCTCCGCTCCGACTGGTTGTCCCCGGAGCAGGTCGTGTGCACCGACGCGGTCCAGGAACGGTGTACGCAGATCAGCGCGCAGTACGGCGTCGACGCCACCACCGACAACCGCGCGGCGGTCACGGCTGCCGACGTGGTCCTGATCGCCCTCAAGCCCCAGGTGCTGGTCCGCACCCTGACCGAGATCACCGACGCCTTCAACCCCGGTCAGACCGTGATCTCGGTCGCCGCCGGGATCACCACCGCCACGATCCAGGACGCGATCGAGGGTGAGGTGCCCGTCGTCCGGGTCATGACCAACAC
Organism: Nitriliruptoraceae bacterium; assembly: GCA_041685505.1. Taxonomy (GTDB): domain Bacteria; phylum Actinomycetota; class Nitriliruptoria; order Nitriliruptorales; family Nitriliruptoraceae; genus T1Sed10-7. Next base: position 10,305 of record JAWLFQ010000068.1, on the reverse strand, counting down.
CCCGGTGCAGGTCGACCAGGCCATGTCCGTGCTCAGCGGCGGGACCCACGCCGGCGACCGGGACCTCGACGTCGCCGAGGACATCCTCACGCACGTCGGCCAGGTGATCCGCATGCACGAGGAGCACCTCGACGCGGTCACCGCCCTGTCGGGCTCTGGACCCGCGTACTTCTTCCTGCTGGCCGAGGCGATGATCGATGCGGGCATCCTGCTCGGCCTCCCGCGTGACGTGTCCACCCAGTTGATCATCCAGACCATGGTCGGCTCGGCGACCATGCTGCGCGACAGCGGCCGGCATCCCGTCGAGCTGCGCGAGATGGTCACCTCGCCGGGCGGGACGACGATCGCGGCGATCCGGACCCTGGAGTCGGCCCGGGTGCGGGCGGCGTTCCTCGACGCCATCGAGGCGGCGAAGCTGCGCGGCGAGGAGTTGGCGCGCGGCGAGTGAGGCGGTGACCGCACGACATGGCGGGTGGATCACGGCGCCACCGACACAGGGCACCATGGGGGACGAACCTGACTCGTGCAGCCACCCACTGCACATGTCCTCCGACGTCCCCGAGGAGCCCTCCGTGCGCCGATCCCGCGCCTCGGCCCCGCTCGTGCTGCTCGCCCTCGCCGCTGTCGTCCTGTCGGCCTGTAGCGGTGATGACGAGCCCGTCTTCGGTACCGCCGAGATCACCACGGGCGAGGTCGTCCAGACCGTCGCTGCTGCCGGGGTGCTCGAGCCGGCCGGCCGGACCACCGTCACCGCCCCCGCCGGCGGCGAGATCGAGGCCCTCGAGGTGGACGACGGTGACCGGGTGGATCCCGGCGACCCGCTGTTCACCCTGCGCTCGGAGTCCCTCGAGCAGCAGCTCGAGCAGGCGGAGGCGGGCGTGGAGACCGTCGGGATGCTGGCGGGCACGACGGACGGGCTGGGGGGCGTGGACCTCGCGCCGGTGGTGACCTCACTGCAGGCCCAGCTCGACGCCGTGGTGCCGGCGCTGCTCGGCACCCTCGAGGACCAGGTCGGTGCGCTGGAGGCGACGGTCACGGCGGTGACCGACGCGACCGAGGAGAGCGGTCGCGCGACGGTCGCCGCGCTGCGCGAGCTGCGTGACTCCCTCGGCGGAGCGCTGCCCGAGGAGCTGGATGTCGACCCCGAGCTGATCTCCGCGCCCGAGGCGGACGAGACCCTCGTCACGGTCGACACCAGCGGCCTGGAAGCATCCCTGGCCAGTGCCGAGAGACGGCTGCACGCGGCACAGGTCGACTACCGCCAGGCGACCGGCCAGCTCGACGAGGTGGCCGACTCCCTCGCGGCCCAGACGCAGGGGGCCGAGCAGGCCCAGGCAGCGGCCACCGCCGCCCAGCGCGAGCAGGCGGAAGCGGCCGTCGAGGCCGTGCGCGAGCGGCTCGAGGACCTGGCGGTCGTGGCGCCCGACGGTGGCGTGGTCGAACTGGTGCGCGACGCACGAGCCGGTGGGGGCGTCGAGGGGCTGGGCGGCCTCGAGGATCTCGAGGGGCTCGGTGGCGATCTCGGCTCGCTGGCCGGCGGACTCACCGACGGGTTGTCCGGTGGCGCGGCCGGGCTCGGTGCCGGCGCGCTGGACGCCGCCCTCGGTGCACCCGAGGGGCCGCGCACCGCGGGTCCGCCCGCGGTGGGTGCGAGCGTGGGCCCGGGTCAGCCCGTGCTCACCATCTTCGACCTCGACGGCTTCACGGTCCGCGCCGAGGTCGATGAGCTCGACATCGTCGAGGTCGCCGTCGGCCAGCAGGTGCTGGTGCTGGTGGACGCCTACCCCGCGGCGGAGTTGCGCGGCGTGGTGGAGCGCATCGCCATCGAGCCGCGGCAGGCCGGCACCGGTGGCGCCCAGTTCCCGGTCACGGTGCGCATCCAGGAGGTGCCGGAGGACCTCGAGCTGCTGGTCGGGCTCACCTCCTCGGTGGAGATCGAGGTACGCGAGGTGCAGGACGAGCTGGTGGTCCCGAGCTCGGCGTTGCTGCGTCGCGGAGGCGACGAGGTCGTGCACGTGGTGCGTGACGGACGCGCGGAACGGATCCCGGTGGAGGTGCTGGCCCTGGGGGACGGGACCGCGGCGATCGACGCGCCGCTGGAGCGCGGCGACGTGGTCGTCACCACGGGCGTGGAGCTGCTCGAGGACGGGCAGCGGATCGAGACCGAGCCCGACGAGAGCCTGGCGCTGGCGCCGCGGGAGCGGCGATGACGACGGGTTCGGCGGGCGGACCGCACGCGGCACAGGATGCGGTTCCGGCACCGGAGCCAGAGGCACCCCTGCTCACCGCCGAGGACGTCACCCGGGTCTACACCCTGGGGAGGGACAACGAGGTCCACGCCCTGCGGGGCGTGAGCTTCTCGGTGGACCGTGGCGAGCACGTGGCCATCGTGGGCTCCTCGGGCTCGGGCAAGTCCACCCTGTTGAACCTGCTCGGCGCCCTGGACCGACCGACCAGCGGACACGTGCGCTACCACGGGCGGGATGTGCGGGACATGGACGACGCGGAGCTGGCGCGCCTGCGCAACGGCTCGATCGGGTTCGTGTTCCAGTCCTTCCAGCTCCTGCCGCGGCTCAGCGCGCTGGACAACGTGGTCCTGCCACTGGTCTACCGGCCCGGTTCGCCCGGCGAGCGGCGCGATCGGGCCCACGCGGCGCTGGCACAGGTGGGGCTCGCAGACCGCGTCCGTCACCGCCCCGGCGAGCTGTCAGGCGGCCAGCAGCAGCGGGTCGCCATCGCCCGGGCGATGGTGACCGAGCCCGCGCTGCTGCTCGCGGACGAGCCCACCGGCAACCTCGACACCCGCACCGGCGAGGAGATCATGGCGCTGCTGGAGGAGCTCCATCGCGACCAGTCGACGGCCCTGGTGGTGATCACCCACGAGCGCGACATCGCGGCGCGTGCCGAACGGGGTATCGAGCTGCGTGACGGGCTGATCGTGGAAGAGGTGGCAGCATGAGACCGGCCCACCGGGCGGTGGCGACCACATGACCCTGCGCGAGTCGCTGCGAGTGGCGATGCAGGCGCTGCGCGCCAACCGCCTGCGCTCCGCCCTGACCACCCTCGGTGTGCTGATCGGGGTGATGTCGGTGGTGCTGCTGGTGGCCATCGGGCAGGGTGCCCGCTCGGAGATCACCGGGGTGATCGAGGGCCTCGGCTCGAACCTGCTGTTCGTGCTCCCCGGGGACGGTGAGTTCGGTGCCGGTCCGCAGCGCTCGAACTTCGAGGTGGAGGACGTCGAGCGGATCGATCGTGCGCTGCCCGGACCGGAGGGCCGGGCAGCGGGCTCGCTGGTCGGTGCCGAGACGGTGCAGGCCGAGGGCAACCGGTTCAACGCCACGGTGTTCGGCATCACCGAGCACTACCTGTCCGTCGTCGACCGCACCATCGCCCGGGGGCAGTCGCTCAGCGCCTCCGACGTGGCCACCGGCCGCCGCGTGGCGGTGCTGGGTGCCAGCAGCGCACAGACCCTCTACCCCGGACAGGATCCGATCGGGCGCACCATCTCTCTCGGCGCCATCCGCTACCGCGTCGTCGGCGTGCTGGAGCGGGTGGGCAGCACCGCCTTCGGCCCCGACGTCGACAGCCAGGTCCTGATCCCCATCGGCGCCGCGCAGCGCCTCTTCGGCTCCAGCCGGGTCGACTCGATCTTCGTGCGGGCGGAGTCGGCGCTGGGCATCGAGGCGGACCGCGACGCGGTGCGCTCCGCGCTGGCCGAGCGCCTGGAGGAGGACGAGTTCAGCGTCGTCACCCAGGACGAGATCATCGGTGTCGTGGGTGACATCCTGCAGATCCTGACCTGGGTCCTGGCAGCGATCGCCGGCATCTCGCTGTTGGTCGGTGGTGTGGGGGTGTCGAACATCATGCTGGTCTCGGTCAGCGAACGCACGCGTGAGATCGGGCTGCGCAAGGCGATGGGGGCGCGCACCCGGGACATCACCCGGCAGTTCCTCTTCGAGGCGGTGGTGCTCACCGGCTTCGGCGGGGTGGTGGGCCTGCTGCTCGGGATCGCGGCCGCCGAGGGGGTGGCGGCCTTCGCCCCGGTGCCGGCCGAGGTGACGTGGTGGTCGATCGCGCTGGCTCTGGGGGTGTCGGTGGTCGTGGGGTTGGTCTTCGGGGTCCTGCCGGCACGTCGGGCGGGACAGCTCGATCCGGTGGCCGCCCTGCGCCACGAGTGAGCTGCACCGGTGTCACCGCGCGGGGCGCATGGCCGCGCGGTCGACGCGGGGTCGTGGATAGGCTCGGGCCATCGGTCGTGGAGAGCCAGTCGACGCTGGCGGCCGCGCGACCGGGAAGGAGTTGCCGGTGGCTGGTGAGGGCGCGCGGTCGCGGGGACGCATCGCGCTCATCTGGGATGAGCGCGCCGCCGGCTACGACCTCGGTCCGGGGCATCCGCTGGCGCCCGTGCGGGTGGAGCTGACCGTCGATCTGATCCGTCGCGTGGGGCTGCTCGGCAACGGGGTGGACGAGGTCCTGCCCGCGCCGATGGACGATGCCGAGCTGTTGCGTCTGCACCGCGAGGACTTCGTCGACACGGTGCGACGGCTGTCGTGGGATCCCACCGCGCAGGCCGAGGCACGCTACGGGCTCGGGCCGGGTGACACGCCCGCGTTCGAAGGGATGCACCCCGCCTCCGTGCTGATCTGCGCGGCCTCGATCGAGGCTGCACGCCAGGTGTGGGAGGGCCGGGCGGACCACGCCTTCAATCCGGCCGGGGGGCTGCACCATGCGATGCCCGACCACGCCGCCGGTTTCTGCATCTACAACGATCCCGCCATGGCCATCGACTGGCTCCTCGAGCACGGCGCCGAACGGGTCGCCTACGTCGACGTCGACGTCCACCACGGTGATGGGGTGGAGTTGATGTTCCGGGACGATCCCCGCGTGCTGACCGTCTCGCTCCACGAGTCGGGCCGGTTCCTCTTCCCGGGCACGGGCGCTGCCGACGACATCGGTGGTCCGGGGGCGCAGGGCAGTGCGGCGAACCTGCCTCTGCACCCCGGTACGACCGGGCCGGTGTGGCTCGAGGCCTTCGATGCCGTGGTCGAACCGCTCGTCCGGGCCTTCGACGCCGATGTCCTCGTCACCCAGCTCGGCTGTGACACCCACGCGACCGACCCGCTGGCCCATCTCGCCCTCACGGTGGACGACATGGCCGCGATCTACGCCCGTCTGCACCGGCTCGCGCACGAGACCGCCGAGGGGCGCTGGGTGGCGATGGGTGGTGGCGGATACCAACTGGTGCGCGTCGTCCCCCGCGCCTGGACGATGGCCTTCGCGGAGATGACCGGCCGAAGCGTCCCGATCGAGACCCCCATGGGCTGGCGTGAGCTGGCGGTGGAGCGTACGGGCGACATCGCACCGGCCGCCTTCCTCGAGGATCCGGTCCAGGTCTCGGCGGCGATGCGCGGCCAGGCCGAGGAAGCGGCGCGCTCCTCCATCCAGGCCCTGCGCGAGCACCTCCTGCCGATCCATGGCGTGCGCTGAGCGCAACGCCGTCGCCGGCACCGCGCTGCCGTCGCCAGCGTGTGGGGCGAGCACCTCACCCTGGTGAGGTGCTGTTGGTCACGTGTATCGTGTGGGCTGCGCCGATGGCCCGATGACCCGGGTCCTGGGGCAGCCGCCGTACGGGACCCCGCCAGGGCCGGGCACCGGAGGCCAGGACCGTGCGTCGGGCAGTACCGGCGCCAGCAGTAGGCCCGGGAGGGTGGGATGGCTCGGCAACTCCTCACAGCAGCGGAGGTCGCGGCGCAGCTGCGCGTGTCGACGATGACGATCTACCGGCTGATACGCGCGGGTGAGCTGCCCGCGGTCCGGGTCGGGCGCAACTACCGGGTGCGGCAGGAGGACCTCGCCGCCTACCTGTCGGCACAGGTCGTCGATCCGTCCACCATGGATCTCGATGAGCTCGACGCGGGTGGTTGAGCGGGTTCCTGAGCGCGTGCCGGCCCGGCGCCCGCGCGCCTGCGCTCGCGTCCCCGCGCTCGGACCGCTTGACTGACGGTGCGACCGTCGGCGCGCACGAGCGTGGCGGGCGGTGTGCGGCACCAGGAGGTGAGGCAGCGTGGTGGAGGGTCGCCGGGTGCTGGTGACCGGTATCGCCGGCCAGCTCGCCGGGATGGTCGCCGGCATCCTCGAGCAGCGGGACGACGTGCTCGAGATCGTCGGCGTGGATGTCCGTGAGCCGCAGCACGATCTCCGGCGCACGGAGTTCGTCCGCGCGGACCTGCGCAACCCGCTCGTGGCGCGGGTCCTCGAGGCCGCGGCCATCGACACGGTGCTCCACCTGTCGATCACCTCGCAGCCGAAGGCCGCCGGTGGACGGGGCCTGATGAAGGAGCACAACGTCATCGGCACGATGCAGTTGATGGCGGCCTGTCAGGCAGCTCCTGCACTGCGGCGGGTGGTGCTCAAGTCCACGGGTGCGGTCTACGGTTCCTCCCACACCGATCCAGCGCTGTTCCGCGAGGCTGCGACCCCACAGCTGGCGCCCCGACAGGGGTTCGGTCGCGACGCCAGCGAGGCGGAGGGCTACGTGCGCATGCTCGGCCGCAGGCGCCCGGATGTCGAGGTGTCCATCCTGCGGTTGTCGAACCTGGTCGGTCCCCGGCTCGACAGCGCCTTCCAGTCCTTCTTCTCCCTGCCCGTCCTGCCCACGGTGGCGGGCTTCGACCCTCGGCTGCAGTTCTGTCACGAGGAGGATGCGGTCGCGGTCCTGGCGGAGGTGGCGGCCGGCGCGCCGACCGGGACGCTCAACGTCGCCGGCTCCGGCGTCCTCACGCTGTCCCAGGCGATCCGGCTGGCGGGAAGGATGGCGGTCCCGGTCCCCCTGCCCTTCGTCTCGGGTGTCGCGGCCGCGCTGCGGCGCTCGGGCCGCGCCGATGTCGCACCCGATCAGCTGCGGATGCTGCAGTTCGGTCGTGTGATGGACACCACCAAGCTGCGCGAGGAGTTCGGCTTCCAGCCCCGCTACACCACCCGGGAGGCCTTCGAGGACTTCCTCGAGCGCCGCCGCCTCCACGGCGGCATCGACGGCGAGGAGGTGGTGCGATGGGAGCGGGAGCTGTACGACTTCCTCCAGCGCAAGGGACAGGAGCGCTTCCTGGAGGCCCAGCGCGCCGATGAGGGGGAGCACGCATGAGCGAACCTGCCGGCAACCACGCCCGGGTGTACTCCCTCGAGGAGGAGCGCGAAGCCCGCCAGTCGCGGTCCGCTGAGGGGCGTCGTGGCGACCGCCCGCGTTGTGCCGCGCTCACGGCCAGCGGCGCGCCCTGCCGCAACTACGCCGTCGATGGCGAGCTGTGCCGGGTGCACGCCCGCGCCGGCACCGCGGACGGCGCACCCGTGAACCAGCCGACACGCCGCGCGCCGGGGCTGGCGGCACCGGTGGGCGGGCATGACCGCGCGGCGGATCCCACGGTGTCCCAGCCCTCCGCTCCCGAGGCACGGACCGGCGGCCAGGGGTCACAGCACGCGACGGGCGGGGGCGCCGCGGCGCAGGACGACCACGGGTGGCGCGCCGACGGCGGTGGGTCGGAGGGTGGTCCTGGCTACGGCTCCTTCCGTTGGGCCGAGGCGCAGCTGCTGCAACGCGGCTATGGCGCAGCGGTGGATGGACTGGAGCTGCTCCGCGACGCGGCCGACGAGCGCTTCCTCGACGCCCTGCGGGGGCTGGTGGCGTTCCTGCGGCGGCGGATGACCGGTGAGTACGACGTCGACGAGTTCGGCTTCGACGAGGACCTGACCACCAACGTCCTCATGCCCCTGCTCAGACCGATGCACCGCAGCTACTGGCGCGTGACCTCCCACGGCATCGGGCACGTCCCTTCCGAGGGCGGAGGGCTGCTGGTCGCCAACCACGCCGGGACGCTGCCAGCGGATGCGCTCATCACGCGCCTGGACGTGTTCGACCTCACCGGGCGCCACGCGCGTGAACTGGGCGCCGACCTGGTCTTCCGCACCCCCTTCGTCGGGGAGCTCGCACGCAAGACCGGTGCGACGCTGGCATCGAGCGATGACGCCGACCGCCTGCTGGCGGGCGGGGAGCTCGTGGCGGTGTGGCCCGAGGGTTTCAAGGGGCTCGGCAAGCCGTGGCGGGACCGCTACAAGCTGCAGCGCTTCGGTCGGGGCGGGTTCGTCGCCACCGCGTCGCGTGCGCAGGTCCCGATCATCCCGACGGCGATCGTGGGCAGCGAGGAGATCTACCCCATGCTGTTCGATCTGCGCGTCGTGGCGCGGTTGCTCGGCCTGCCCTACTTCCCCGTGGTACCGCAGATGTTCGCGCTGCCGCTGCTGGGCCCCTTCGCGCTGCTGCCCTTGCCGAGCAAGTGGATCATCGAGTACGGCGAACCCATCGACACCGGCCTCCTCGGCGAGGAGCTGGCCGAGGATCCGATGGCCCTGTTCGATCTGACCGACCAGGTCCGTGAACGCATCCAGCAGATGCTCTACCGCAACCTGATGGGACGGCGTTCGGTCTTCCTGTGAGCACCTCGCGCCACGCCTGTGCCGCACGTCCGCAGCCCGGACACTCGCTCACCCTGGCGGCGACCGAAGGCGCGGGCGCTACAGCTGGGCCGCCTGGCTGAGCTGGATCGCCGCCGCGGCGATGATCACCACCAGCAGCACCGCGAGCGCGATCGTGGTCCCGTTGCGCATGTCCTCCCCCCGGGGGTGTCAGGTGCCGTCCGGTGCGACCGTCGGCTGGTCGGCGTCGTGTTCGGTGCCGGGTGCGATCGCCACCACGTCCGGCCGGCCGAGGATCTCCTCCGCGGGCGCACCGTCGAGCAACGCCTGGGCCTTGCAGCGCTCCTGACGCAGGTAGCCCACCAGCGCGGAACGATCGTCGAGGTAGCGACGGCAGTCGAGTTCCAGGGTCAGTGCGGTGCGGCCGCGCCCCACGGCGCCGAGCCCGCGCCGCTCGTCCTCGCCGATACGTGCGAGGAAGGCGGCCAGCGGCAGGCGCCCGTGCCCCAGGGGTGCGTGGCTGTCACGCGGACCGCCGCGGTGATCGGAGACGTGGAGGTGAGCGGTCTGCTCCCGCAGGGTGCGGTAGGCCGCGTTGATGTCGACCCCTGCGACCCCGCAGTGGCTGGTGTCGAGCACGATGTGGTGGAAGGGCGCGAGGTCCTCTGCGGTCGTGTACCGGTGGAAGCGCACCGGCCGGCTGCCGACGGCCACGGGGTAGAGGTTCTCGACCCCGACCCGTGCCCCGTGGACCGCAGCCTCGTCATCGGCGTCACGCACCAGCCAGCGGTGGAAGCCACGCTGCCACCGGTAGGGCGGGTGCACGATCATCAGGTCCGCACCGACCTGGCCGGCGAGCTCCAGGGAGCGGCGGGCCTTGTCGATCGGGTCGGTGCCGAACACCCGGCGTGTCAGCAGCAGGAAGGGCCCGTGCACCACCTGCGGCCACAGGCCCTCGGTCCGCGCCGCGGCCAGCACCTCGGCGGCGTCCTGGGTGGCGGGGTCCTGGGTCACCATCAGCTCGGCACCGTCGTAGCCGGCTTCGGCGATCACGCCGAAGGCCCAGTCCAGGGGACGGGCGAAGAGGGGACCGGTCGAGGCGAGGAAGCGCATGGGGTCACGTTATCGGCCGCGCGCCTCCTCGAGGGCCGGGAACACCGCCGGGGCGGGGGTCGGCGCCGGTGTGGGGCCGGGGGTCGGCGCGGGGGCGCCGGCCGGTGCACCGGTGCTCTGGGGCTGGCGGAACATCTGGGTCACCCAGGTCTGGCCGTCGACCACGACCACCCCGATGCCGAGCTCCGTCCAGTCGCTGGCGAGGATGTTGTCCCGGTGGCTGGGTGAGGCCAGCAGCGCGCGGTGGATCGCCCCGACCGAGGGGCCCCGACCGACGTTCTCGCCGAGCTGTCGCCAGCCGCCGACGCTGGCGGCGAGATCGGGGTTGTGGTGGAGGTCCGCGGCCTCGGCCATCACGCGGCTGTGGCTGCGGGCGGCGGTGACCAGATCCGCGGTCACGGTCAGCGCCGGCAGGCCCTGGCCCGCCCGCACGTCGTTGACCGCCGTGACGAAGGCGGCTTCGAGACCGGTGTCGGCGTGCGCCGGGGTCGCCGCGGGAGGGAGCAGCGCAGCCCCCAGGGCGAGCACGATCGTGATGAGCATCGACCGGCGCCACGGCTGGTGGCCGTCGGCCGGCTGCAGGGGTGGCGGTGGTCCCTGGGCTGGGAGAGGCGTGGCTGCCACGGGGCGTCCGTTCTGTGAGGACGGAGCCCCGCGAGGGGATGGAGGTTCCTTCGGTAGCCCGGCTGCCGTGGCCGTGGTGCGGCCGTAGGTCCGTGGCTTTGC
>JAWLFQ010000147.1:0-3386 GCA_041685505.1 Nitriliruptoraceae bacterium | reverse complement strand
CAGGGCCGCTGGCCCGGCGACGAGGTCGCCCAGGGTGCCCTGATCATCGTCGGTGGCACGCTGCTGCTCACCCCGGGCTTCCTGACCGACGTGGTCGGCTTCCTGTTCCTGCTGTCCCCGACCCGGCGGGTCGTCAGCGCGCGGCTGCGCACCCGGGTCTCCCGTGCCGCCACCTCACCTGGCAGCGCCGGTCACCGGGAAGCCACCGCCGGCGCCGGCGCTGCCGGTGCCACGGGCCGCCGCAGCACGCGGGTACGCGGCGCCGACGGTGAGGAGGTCGTCCTCGACGTCGAGGTGGTCGAGATCCAGCGCGAGTCGCGCCCCGCCGTCGACGGTGCGCGGCGCGACGACCCCGACGGGCACGACGACGCGGACGAGGACCCGTCGGATCCGGCCTCCGGTCCGCGCCCACGTTGACCTGCCGCGCGCGGGTGCGCGCTCCGGTTCGTGCCGCCGCGTGACTGCTCACTATGGTTCGCGCCGCGGTCGGTGGTCGCGAGTGCGGCCAGGGAGCACCGACCCGATGTCCGTGCCGTGACGGCCAGAAGGGGGAGGACCCACCGTGGCACTCGATGCAGCGATGGAAGCCATCCACGACGCGATCCATGACGATGCACCGGCCGAGGAGCTTGCCTCGCTGCCGCTGCCGGAGACCATGCGTGCGTGCGTGATCCGCAAGGAGGAGGAGCACCTCTTCGACGGGGTACCGGAGGAGGAACAGGATCCGTCCCGCACCCTCCACCTCGATGAGGTACCGATCCCGCCGCTGGGGCCGGGTGAGGCGCTGATCGCCCCCATGGCCTCGGCCCTCAACTACAACACCGTCTGGTCGGCCCGGTTCGCACCGGTGTCGACCTTCCGGTTCCTGGAGCGCTTCGGCCGGACCTCGGAGCTGGGTGCCCGCCACGACCTCGACTACCACATCCTGGGTTCCGACGCGGCCGGCGTGGTGCTTCGGACCGGGCCGGGCGTGACCCACTGGAAGCCGGGGGACCGGGTCACGGTCCACTGCAACTACGTCGACCTCGAGCACCCCGCCGGGCACATGGACTCGATGCTCGACCCGGACCAGCGGATCTGGGGGTTCGAGACCAACTTCGGCGCCCTGGCCGACATCTCCATGGTCAAGGCCAACCAGCTGCTGCCCATGCCCGACCAGCTCGACTGGGAGGAGGCGGCCTCGCTCGGGCTCGTGCTGGCCACGGCCTACCGCATGATCGTCAGCCCCAACGGCGCCCCGATGAAGCAGGGCGACGTGGTCCTGATCTGGGGTGCGACCGGGGGGCTGGGGGGGTTCGCCTGCCAGCTGGTGCTCAACGGTGGCGGCGTGCCGGTCGCGGTCGTGTCCTCCGAGGCCAAGGCCGAGCAGCTGCGGGCCATCGGTGTGGAGCACATCATCGACCGCAAGGCGGAGGGCTACCGGTTCATCGACGACGACGGGGTCATCGATGAGAAGGAGCTGCGCCGGTTCGGCAAGCGCATCCGGGACATGGTCGGCCAGGACCCGGACATCGTGTTCGAGCACCCCGGCCGCACCACCTTCCCCGCGTCGGTGTACGTGTGCAAGCGCGGGGGCAGGATCGTGACCTGCGCGTCCACCACCGGCTACGAGCACATCTACGACAACCGCGTGCTGTGGATGCGGCTCAAGCGCATCATCGGGTCGCACTTCGCCAACTACGCAGAGGCGTGGGAGGCCACGCGCCTGGTCGACCTCGGGATGATCCAGCCGATCATGACCGAGGCGTTCCCGCTGGAGCAGATCGGTCAGGCGGCGCTCAAGATGCACCGCAACGAGCACACCGGAAAGCTCGGGGTGCTGGTCGGTGCGCGTGAGGAGGGGCTCGGGGTCCGCAACCCCGAGCAGCGCGCGGAGATCGAGGAGCGCATCCGGCTGTTCCGCGACTTCAGCGGCTGAGCGGGTCGCATCCGCCCGACCAACCGAGGGGCCCACACCGTCACGGTGCGGGCCCCTCGTGGTGACCTTGGATGGCGCGGCCGGTTCAGCGGTTGGACAGCAGCTGCAGCACGTACCAGAACAGCAGGGTCAGGGAGGAGAACAGCCGGACAGCTGCGGCGGTCTCGGTGCCCAGCGGGTAGGAGCGGTAGACCTTCTGGGTGTCGTAGAGGATCGCCGCGCCGGCGTAGCCGATCATGGCCACCGCGAACCAGGCGCCGAGCCCGACGCCGAACACGGTCGAGCCCACGATGCCCAGCAGGGCCAGCACCCCGCCCCACAGCAGGATCCCCCGCAGGAAGCTGAAGTCCTTCGCGGTGCGGATCGAGATCACCGACAGCGCGGCGAAGGCCACCACCGACAGCTGGGCCGCCAGGGTGATGGTGCCCTCCGGGGCGAACTCCTGGGCGATCACCAGCGGGGTGGCGAACAGCAGCACGTTCGCCACCACGATCGCCGCGTAGGCACCCAGCTGCGCGCCGACGGTGTCGGCCTTGGCGAGCAGCGAGGTGGACATCCACGACACGAGCATGAACCCGCCCAGGATCAGCAGCCAGTTGACGCTGAGCACGAACGAGGCGATCGAGTAGGCGAGCCCGGTGACGAACAGCGCCATCGAACCGAGGATGAACCCGGCCAGTCCGGCCAGCAGCCGGACGTAGACCCGGGTCATGTAGGCGGTGCGGGCCTCGGGCGGTGCGGACGAGACGGGGACGGCAGGGGAGAACGACGCCATGGCACGGACCTCGGGTGCGGTGGGTGAACGTGGAGCGAGGAAGGTACCGGCGGGGGGTGCCCAGGGACGGTCACATCGACCAGGACGCGGCGGTGAGACCTCTGGTACGCTGCTTGGAGCGCGTCGCCCGTCGGCGCGCGTTCGCGTGGGAACGGTCCACCGCGCACCCGGCCACGGGTCGGGCGCGTCCGTTTCCGGACCCCCACGACCTCGACCACCTGCGCGCCTCGCGCCGCTCGGAGGACGCCATGAAGTCCGACATCCACCCGACCTACCAGGTCGCCACGGTGACCTGCTCCTGCGGGAACACCTTCCAGACCCGCGCGACGACCGACCGCATCTCCGTCGAGCTGTGCAACCAGTGCCACCCCTTCTACACCGGCAAGCAGAAGCTGGTGGACGTGGGTGGGCGCGTCGACCGCTTCAAGCGCCGCATGGAGAAGGCCTCCAAGTAGGCCAGCCATCCCGCAACGTCCGCGCCGCCGGCTCACCGCCGGCGGCGCGTCGCGTTGCGGGTGCTCAGCGCGTCCCGCGCTCCGCAGCGTCCTCACGGTCCGCGGACGCCGCGGATCCGTCGAGCTCCCCGGCCTCCCAGCGGCGCCGGTGCGCGTCGGCAGCTTCCACGGACGGGAACCGTCGCACGCCCCGCGGTGCCCGCCGCGTGTGCCCGAAGGCCCGAGACAGCGACGAGGC
>JAWLFQ010000067.1:0-14129 GCA_041685505.1 Nitriliruptoraceae bacterium | reverse complement strand
TCCCGCCGAGCAGGATGGGCGGACGCGGCTGCTGTTCCGGCCGGACGTTGAGCTGGACATCGTCGAGGTCGAACCACTCGTCGTGCCGGGTCACCGTGTCGCCGCGCAACAGGCCGTCGAGGACGGCGAGGGCGGCGTCGTAGCGGGACCCGAGTCGCGTGCGTTCGATGCCGAGCCCATCGTGCTCGGTGGCGTTGCCGAGGCCGAAGCCCAGCAGGAGCCGTCCACCGGAGAGCTGGTCGACGTTCGCGGCGCTGCGAGCCACGTGTACGACGTCGCGCGCGACCAGTGGGGTCACCCACGTCCCGAGCGTCACCTTCTCGGTGCGGGCGGCCACCGCCGCGAGGAGCGTGAAGGGTTCGGTGTGCGACTCCTGGACGGCATCGCTGACGAACACCCCGTCCCAACCGGCGGCCTCGGCAGCCACGGCCAGCTCCAGCGTCTCATCGGGGGAGTGCGGTGCCCCGTTGCGGATCCAGAATCCCTGCTGCGGTGACACCTCACCTCCGGTCTGCCGTCTCCTTCGACCCTACAGGCGACGGCGTCACCTGTGTCGCCGTGTGGCGGGCGACCGGGCGTGGGCGCAGACGCTTGTGCAACTCGTTGGGGATGATCGCCGTCAAGGCGACCGCGATGGCGATCAACCACGCATCCAACCCCAGCGGCTCGAAACGCAGCAGCTGCTGGGTCACCGGCCAGTAGAGCGCCCCGATGTGCACGGCCAGCGAGGTCATGACACCGATGAACAGGATCTTGTTGGTCAGCGGTGACTTGCGGAACAGCGACACGTCCTCGCTGCGGCAGTTGAACACGTGCACCTTCTGGAACAGCACCAGCGTCGTCACGGCGATGGTCCGGGCGAGGTCGACGTCGTCGCCGCGGATCTCCCACGACCACCAGAAGACCGCGAGCGTGCCGACGGCGAGCCAGATCCCGACGATCACGAGCCGCTCGATGAGGGTGCGGTCGAGGACACCTTCGGACTTCGGCCGCGGCGGGCGACGGAACAGCGCCTTCTCGCCGGGTTCGAAGGCCAGCGCCACGTCGGCGATGCCGTTGGTGACCACGTTGACCCACAGGATCTGTGCCGGCAGCAAGGGCAGTGGCCATCCCAACACCAGCGCCGAGAGGATGATCAGCACGTCGGCCAGGCCGGTGCTGAGCAGGAAGAAGGTGGCGACGCGCACGTTGCGGAAGGCGGTCCTGCCCTCCTCGACGGCGGCGTAGACGCTGGCGAAGTCATCGTCGGTGATGACCATGTCGCTGGCTTCCTGGGCGACATCGGTCCCGCTGCCCATCGCCGCCCCGATGTGGGCGGACTCCAGGGCCGGCGCGTCGTTCACGCCGTCACCGGTCACCGCGACGACATGGTCCGCCGCCTTCAGCCGCTCCACGAGCCGGAGCTTCTGGTCCGGGGTCACCCGGGCGTAGACGCTGACGTCCTCGAGCCGTCGGTCGAAGTCCTCGTCGGACAACTCGGCCAGCTGCTTGCCCTCCAATGTCGCCGCGCCCGAACCGCCGTCCCGGGACGTCGCAGGGTGCGTGGACCCGTCGTGCGAGGGTGTGTCGGCATCACGGTCGAGATGGCCCCCCACGCCGATCTGGCGGCCGATCGCCGCGGCGGTCGTGGCGTGGTCGCCGGTGACGATCACGACGCGGATGCCGGCGTCGTGGCACCGTTCGACGGCCTCGACCGCGCTGGCACGCGGCGGATCGAGCAGTCCGTGCATACCGACCAGGGTCATGCCCTGCGGGTCGTCGGAGGTCACGGCGCCGGCGAGGTCCTCGCCGCGGCCGACGGCCACCGCCAGCACCCGCAACCCTTCCGCCGCCAGCGACTCGCTGCGCTCGGTGGCGGCGTCGGCATCGAGGGGCTCGTCGCCGCCGTCGTGTGCACGCTGACGATCGCACATCGCGACGATCCGCTCGGGTGCGCCCTTGACCACCACCATCGGGTCGCCACCGTCGGGATGCGCATGGATCGTGGCCATGTAGCGCTGCTCGGTGCGGAAGGGCACCGTCCCGCGGCGCGGGTAGCGCTCGCGCAGCTCGAGCGGGGAGCGACCCGCGCGAGCGGCGCTGACGAGCAGTGCCACCTCCATCGGATCCCCGCCCGACAGCTCCTCCACACCGCCGTCCTCGGGGATCTCGACGTCGTTGCACAGCACGCCGGCCAGCAGCGCCTCGTCGAGCAGCGGATCCTCCTCAGCGGTCACCTCGGTGCCGTCGCGGGTGATCGCGCCACCGTGCGTGCCGGGCTGATCGCCGTCGTCCGGGGCAGCGTCGACCTCGTAGCGACCGGCGCCGGCGACGATCGTGCGGACCGTCATCTGGTTCTGGGTCAGCGTCCCCGTCTTGTCCGAGACGATGGTGCTGGTGCTGCCGAGCGTGTCGACGGCGTGCAGGTTGCGGATCACCGCCTGGCGTTGGGTCATCCGCTGCACGCCGATCGCCAGCGCCACGGTCACCACGATCGGCAGACCCGCCGGGATCGCCGCGACCGCGAGGGCGACGCCCAGCAGCAGCATGTCGAACACCCCGCGGCCGGCCAGCACCCCGCCGATGAAGGCGACGGCGGCCACACCGAGGATCGCCGCGGCGATGAAGCGTGCCAGGCGATCGATGCGCAGCTGGAGCGGTGTCTCGCTCTCCTCGGCCTCCTCGACCTGCTCGGCGATCTCGCCGATCTTGGTGCGCGCCCCGGTGGCGACGACCACGGCCCGGCCGTTGCCGCTGGTGACCGCCGTGCCCATGAAGGCCATGTTGGTCTGCTCGGCGGGTGGGAGCTGGTCGTCGTCCTCGATCGCCGAGGTGAGCTTGTCGACGGGGACCGATTCGCCGGTGAGCGCCGCCTCGTTGACCTGGAGGCCCTCGATCTCCAGCAGCCGGACGTCGGCGGGCACGACGGAGCCCTGCCGCACCTCGACGAGGTCACCGGGTACGAGCTCCTCTGCATCGATCGTGCGGCGCTCCCCCTCGCGCACCACGGTGGCCTCGGGTGAGACCATCTCCATCAGCGACTGGACGGCGGACTCGGCGCGGTACTCCTGGATGAAGCCGATCGTGCTGTTGATCACCAGGACCGCGCCGATCACGATCACATCGGCCCAGCTCTGGATCGACAGGGTCACCACCAGCGCCGCGAGCAGCACGTAGATGAGCGGGCTCGTGAACTGACCGAGCAGGATCCGCCACGCGCTGACGCGTTCGCTCTCGCGGATGCGGTTGGGACCGTGGCGCTCGAGCCGCGCTCCCGCCTCCTGCTGGCTCAGCCCGTCGTGGTCGGTCCCGAGGCGCTCGAGCACCTCCTCGGTCGCCATGGCGAACCAACGCTGCGCCTGGTCACCGTCCCGGCTGAGCTGCGGGTCGGCTGCGACGTTGCCGCCCTCAGCGTTGCCCCCGTCCGTTGCCATCGCCATCGCCAACCCATCCGTCGCGGCCTTTCCGGTCACGCGCCGTCCCGCCTGCGGGTGACGCGCGCTGGCCGCGTCCCATCCTGCCCCCCTTCGCGCAGGCCGGCCCGTCCGAACGGCCGAGGCGCGGCCGCGGGGGCAGTGCTCAGTGGCGTGGCTCGGGCGGCACCACCGTGACCGGCACCGGGCTGTACTGGATCAGCGAGTTGGCGACGCTGCCGAGCACGAGCTTCGACACCGGTCCGAGCCCACGCGATCCCACCACGATCAGGTCCGCGCCACGCTCCTGCGCGACATCCAGCAGCGCCGTGCGCGGGTCACCTTCGGCGATCACGAGGTCGTGCTCGTCCAGCCCGCGCTGCTCCAGCGGGGCGCACCAACCCTCCAGGAGCTCGCTCAGGGTGGGGTGCGCCACGGCGGCATCATCGGCCTGCCCGGTGGGGACGGCGCCGGGTGCGGCCGCGTGGACCGCGACCACCGAGGCGCCCGTGCCCTCGGCCAGTTCCGCGGCGAACCGCACGGCCCGTTGGGCGTTGACGCTGCCGTCGACGCCGACGGCGATCGTCTCCAGCCGCGGTTGCTCCTCGGGAGCGCAGTTGCGGACCACGGTGACCGGGCACGGAGCGTGCTCGCACAGCTGCCGACTCACGGACCCGAGCAGCAGGCCACGGAACCCGCCCAGCCCACGGGAACCGACCACGATCATCCGCGCCCGCGCATCCGCGGCGTGCAGGATCGCCTCGCTGGGCGGTCCGCGCAGCACGTCGACCGTCAGGGCGAGATGCTCCTCGTCCACCTCGGCGACCAGGGCGTCGAGATGGTCCCTGAGCAGCTCCTCGGCGTGCTCGGGGGTGGGTAGCTCGACCCGTCCGACCCGCACGACCGTGTCGCGCGGGTACTCCCACGCCTCGACCACATGGAGCCGGTAGCCGAGCCGGCGCGCGAGCCCGGCTGCCCAGTGCAACGCGGAGCGCGAGCACTCCGAGCTGTCGACACCGACGAAGATCTCCGGCTGCCTGCGTGCTGCGAGCCGCGGTTCGGGGGGCATGGACGCCACCTCCTCACGGGTGTTGCGATGGTCCCACTCGCAGGGGGCGTCTCGCAAGGGTCCGAGGTCCTCGCGACGCGGCGATCACGGCTACGAGGGGGGCGGCTGCACCCCTCGCTAGCGTGCGGGCACCGCCGCGCCGAAGGCCACAGGAGGCCAACCGTGAGATCCGACACCGCTGCCATCGTGCTCGCCGCCGGCAAGGGCACCCGCTTCCGCTCCGAGGTGGCCAAGGTCCTGCACCGGGCCGCCGGCCGGAGCCTGCTCGGACACGTGCTGGACGCGGTCCGGCCCCTGGAGCTCGCCCAGACCGTGGTGGTGGTCGGTCATCAGGCCGAGGACGTCGAGGCCGAGCTCGCGCAGGTGGAGCTGCCGCGGACCACCAGCGTCCTCCAGGCGGAGCAGCGCGGCACGGGGCACGCCGTGCAGCAGGCGGTCCCGGCGCTCGATCCGGCCATCCGCCGCGTGCTCATCCTGCCGGGCGACACCCCGCTGCTGCCGGCGGCGGTGCTGGAGGAGCTGCTGGATGGTGCCGGCACCGGTGGCGCGATGCTGACCGCACGTATGGCGGACCCGCACGGCTACGGCCGCGTGGTGCGTGCCGCCGATGGCACGGTCGAGCGGGTGGTCGAGCACCGCGACGCCAGCCCCGCGCAGCTCGCGATCGCGGAGATCAACGCCGGCATGTACGTGCTCGATCGGGCCGGCCTGGAGGCTGCCCTGGGACGCCTCGGGGACGACAACGCCCAGAGCGAGATCTACCTCACCGACATCGTGGCGCTGCTGGCGGGGGCCGGATCGCCGGTGGCGGCCATCGATGCGCCGGCCGCCGCGATCGCCGGGGTGAACGACCGTGCCCAACTCGCCGATGCCGCAGCCCGGCTGCGCGCCGGCCACCTCGACCACCTGCTGCGCGAGGTCGGCGTCAGCGTCGTGGATCCGTCCAGCACCTACGTCGACGTCGACGTCGAGGTGGCACGTGACGCCGTGCTCCTGCCGGGAACGATCCTGGAGGCGGGGACCCGGATCGGCCCCGGGGCGGTCATCGGACCGCACAGCCATCTGACCGCGTGCACGGTGGGCGCGGGTGCCACGGTCCACTCCACCCGGGCCGAGCAGGCCACCATCGGCGACGGGGCCGCCGTCGGCCCCTTCAGCCACCTGCGGGTCGGCACCGTGCTGGGCGCGCACGCCAAGGTCGGTGCCTACGCGGAGACCAAGAACGCATCGGTCGGGGAGGGCTCGAAGGTGCCCCATCTCGCCTACGTCGGGGACGCGACCGTGGGCGCGGGCGTCAACATCGCCTGCGGGGTGATCACGGTCAACTACGACGGTCGCACGAAGTCCCACACCACCATCGAGGACGGCGCCTTCGTCGGCTGTGACACGATGCTGGTCGCGCCGGTGACCATCGGTGCCGGTGCCTACACCGCCGCCGGCTCGACCATCACCGAGGACGTCCCCGCGGGTGCGCTGGGTATCGCCCGGTCACGCCAGACCACCAAGGAGGGCTGGGCGGAGCGCCGCCGCGGATGAGCCGACGGTCGGCCCGGGCACCGCTTCGCGCCCACCTCGCCGGCGGGCTAGCGTCCCGGCCACGCGGCGGGTCAGGGAGCAGATGGAAGTCGTCACCAGGAAGCGGATGATGATCTTCTCCGGGTCCTCGTACCCGGAGCTCGCCCGCGAGGTGGCCGACCACCTCGGCATGCGTCTCGGCGAGGTGAAGCTCGCGCAGTTCGCGAACGGCGAGCTCTACGCCCGCTTCACCGAGTCCGTGCGGGGTGCCGACGTCTACGTGCTCCAGTCGCACGTGAGCATCCCCGATGGGATGAGCATCAACGACTACGTGATCGAGCACCTGGTCATGCTCGACGCCCTCAAGCGCGCCTCGGCCAAACGCACCGTCGCGGTGATCCCCTACTACGGCTACTCGCGCTCCGACAAGAAGGCACGGTCCCGTGAGGCCATCGCGGCCCGCATGATCGCCGACATGTACGAGTCGGTGGGGGTGGACCGCATCATGTCGGTGGACCTGCACACGGGGCAGATCCAGGGCTTCTTCCACGACCCCTTCGACCACCTCACCGCGCTGCCGCTGCTCAAGTCCTGGATCGTCGAACACACCAGTGCCGAGGAGCGGGTCATCGTCTCTCCCGACGCCGGCCGGGTGCGCCTGACGGAGAAGTTCGCCGGGCACCTCGGTGCGCCGATCGCGATCCTGCACAAGCGGCGTGATCCCGACCAGCACAACATCTCCGAGACCCTGGACGTCATCGGCGACGTGGAGGGCCGTACGGCCATCCTCATCGATGACATGATCGACACCGCCGGCACGATCGTGGGTGCCGCCGAGATGCTGAAGGAACGCGGCGCCAAGCGCGTGGTCGCCTGCGCCACCCACCCGATCTTCTCCGGTCCCGCAGCTGAGCGGCTCGAGAACTCCGTGATCGAGACCGTGGTGGTCACCAACACCATCCCGATCCCGCCCGAGCGCCGCATGAGCAAGCTGGTGGTGCTGTCGATCGCGCCGATCCTGGCCTCGGCGCTGCGCGCGGTGTTCGAGGACCAGTCGGTCTCCGAGCTGTTCCAGGGCGAGAACGTGTGAGGCACCGGTTGCCGGGCAGGTCAGCCGCCCGGTACCTTCGACCTCCAGGCCCGCGTACGGTGCGGGCCGAGCGTGTGTCCGGCGGCCCTACGGGTCCACGTCGACGATTCCTCCCTCGACCGGCCCTCGCTGCGCGCCACGCACCCCTCGTGACACCTCGCCGCCGCAACGGTGACCGACCCGCGCTGGGGACCTGCCATCCGAAGGAACGACCGTGTCCGACCAGATCCGACTGACCGCCGAGCCCCGCGTCGAGCTCGGCAAGGGTGCGACCGGCCGTCTGCGCCGCACCGGCCGCGTGCCCGGGATCGTCTACGGCTACCGGGTGGAGCCCACTGCCGTCCACGTGGACGCGCTCGAGCTCTTCCACGCGCTGCACACCGAGGCCGGGACCAACGCCCTGATCCGCCTGGAGTTCGACGGCGACACCCACCTGACGGTGGCGCGCGACATGCAGCGGCACCCCGTCAAGGGCGACACCCAGCACGTCGACTTCCTCGCGGTGAACAAGGACGTGCAGATCTCGGTGGAGGTGCCGGTCCATCTGATCGGCGAGGACGATCTGGGTGACGACAACGGCGTGCTCAACCAGATCCTCTACACCGTGCCCGTGCTCGTGAAGCCGTTGGATGTGCCGAACTACCTCGAGCTGTCCGTCGAGGGGTTGGAGATCGGCGACGTCAAGCGGGTCGAGGACCTCAGCTCGGAACTGCCCGAGGGCGCGGAGTTCGACATCGAGCCCGAACGGACCGTGATCACCATCAACGCGCCGATGTCCGAGGAGGCACTCGAGGCACTCGAGGAGAGCGCCGGCGTGGAGGCCGAGGAGCCCGAGGTCATCGGCGAGGCCGATGAGGAGACCGAGGGCGCTGCCGCCGGCGACGAGGCCTGAGCGGACGCAGTGGCTGACCGGCGCCGCCCCCTCGCAGCGGGGTGGTGGCGCGCACGCCCCAGCGGCGCAGCAGCGGAGGATGTCGTGGCCGACGACCGGTGGCTGGTGGTCGGTCTCGGAAACCCCGGTGCGCGCTACGCCGGCACCCGTCACAACGTCGGCGAGGAGGCCGTGCGGCACCTCGCAGCCGCCGAGCACGGCTCCTGGTCGCGCAACAAGCGCGCCCGCTGCGAGATCGCCGAGGTGACCGTGAACGGCCAGCGGCTCGTGCTCGCGGTGCCCGACGGCTACATGAACCGCTCGGGCGGTCCGACCCAGGCGGCGGCTGCCTGGTACAAGGTCGAGGTGGCGCACATCATCGTGTGCCACGACGACCTGGATCTCGAGCCCGGGCGGCTTCGCCTCAAGCGTGGCGGCGGTCACGCCGGGCACAACGGGCTGAAGGACATCGACCGTGCGCTCGGCAGTCCCGACTACCTCCGGGTGCGCATCGGCATCGGCCGCCCACCGGGCCGCGTGCCCGCGCGCGACCACGTGCTGCGTCGCTTCGCCCCGGCGGAGCGCGAGGCGGTCGAGGCGGGCCTCGAGGAGGCTGCGGCCGCCGTCACCAGCCTCGTCACCGAGGGGCTGGAGCCGGCCCAGAACCGCCACCACGGTCGGTGACCGGCACGGCACGACGATGCAGTTGACCACCTGGTCCTGAGGAGGGTCCCCATGAGGGAGCGGCTACAGCAGATCGGTCAGGCCTGGACGCAGGTCCGCGCCATCGATCCCAAGGTGGTGCCCTGGACCCTGCTGGGTGCGGCGCTCGGCATCCTGGTGGGCGTCGGGCTCGGTGCGGTGTCCCCTGTCCTCAACCTCGTGTTCATGCCGCTGTTCGGGGTCCTGTTCGGTCTGCTCGGCTGGTTGCTCGTCTTCAACCGCCGCGCCAGCAAGGCGCAGTACGCGGCCATCGAGGGCCAGCCCGGTGCCGCCGCCGCGGTCCTGCAGAGCATGCGGGGACAGTGGTTCGTCAACCCGGCCGTCGCGGTCAACGCCAAGCAGGACATGGTCCACCGGGTGGTCGGCCGGTGCGGGATCGTGCTGGTCGGCGAGGGCGCCGGACAGCGGGTCAAGGGGTTGCTGGCCAAGGAGCGCAAGCGCATGAGCCGGGCCGTCGGTGACACGCCCATCACCACCATCGTGGTCGGTGACCGTGACGACCAGGTGCCGCTGCGCAAGCTCCAGGTCACGATCACCAAGCTGCCTCGGGAACTGAAGAAGGGCGAGGTGCCCAAGCTCGAGCGCCGCCTCAAGCCGCTCGACAAGGACCTGCCGATCCCCAAGGGCGTCGACCCGATGGCCGCAGCCAACCGGCGCCGTCCGAAGCCGCGCTGAGCGTCGTGCCGGCAGCCGATCCGACGGCCCGAGCGGGTCCACCCCGCTCGGTCGACGACGTCCTCGACCCCGGGCTCGCGACGGGGGCGCTCGCGGCTGCCCTGCGACCTGGACGGGCGAACTGGGACACCCTGCTGCCGGGTGGGGAGGTGGTCTGCCCGCCGTCGGTCCGCCCCTACGTGCTGAGCCTGCTGGCGGAACAGGCGTCGCCGCTGCTGGTGCTCACCGCCCGGACCTCGGAGGCCGAGTCGGTGGGCGACGGCCTGGCCGCCTACCTCGGCGAGGAGCGCGTGGCGGTCTTCCCGGCGTGGGAGACCCTGCCCCACGAACGGCTCTCCCCCCAGCCGGCCACCGTCGGACGGCGCCTGAAGGTCCTCGACCGTCTCACCCATCCCGAGGATCACGACGAGCCCCTGCTGGCCATCGTGGCACCCGTGCGCGCCGCGTTGCAGCCGATGGACCCCAACCTCGCCGCACAACGTCCGGTGACCATCGACGCCACCTGGACGGGGTTCGAGACCCTGACCGACCGCCTCGCCGAGCTCGGCTACAGCCGCGTGCCACAGGTCGATGCGCGTGGGGAGTTCGCGGTGCGTGGCGGCATCGTCGACGTGTTCCCCACCGCGGGGGAGCAGGCGGTGCGGTGTGAGTTCTGGGGCGACGAGGTGGACTCGATCCGGGCCTTCTCGGTCGGCGACCAGCGCTCCACCGGCAGCGTGGACGCGGTGGTGATCGACCCGGCCCGGGAGCTGGTCCTCGACCATGACCTGCGCGAGCGGGCGCGGGCCGCCGTGGCCGTGTGGCCGCAGCTGACCGAGGAGCTGGACCGCCTGGCCGAGGGACAGGCCTTCGAAGGCGCCGAGTCCCTGGTCACCATGCTGGCCGAGGAGCCTGCCCTGCTGGTGGACTACCTCCCCGAGGAGGCCGGGCTCGCGCTGCTCGATCCACTGCTGCTCGAGGAGCGGGCCGGGAAGCTGGCCGAGGAGGCCGAGGTCCTGGCCGAGACGGCCTGGCGGACCGTGGCCAGCGTGGGTGAGGGCGCGCCCCCGGTGCCCGGCGGTGACGACCGCCGTGGGCAGGGTCAGGCGCTGCAGGGCTTCGAGGATCCCGCCACGCTGCTGCAACGAGGCCCGGAGCGCTCCTGGCGGCTGCCGGCCTTCGGTGCCGCCACCGGCCAGCGCCTGGACGCCACGGGGTGGGACTCCTTCCGCGGTGACATCGTGACCGTGGCCGAACGGCTGCGCCGTCTGCTGCGCGACGGGCAGCGGGTGATCGTCTCCGTCGATGCCGACGGACCCGCCCGTCGCGTCGCTGATGTGCTCGGCGAGCAGGGCGTGCCCGCCGTGGTGGCCGAGCGGGCCGCCACCGAGCAGACCGGTGCCCGCGTCGAGGTGGTGGTCAGCCGTCTGCGTGTCGGGTTCCGTTCCGACGAGCTGCAGCTCGCCGTGCTCGGTACCTGGGATGTGTTCGGGCCACGGCGCCGCCGTGCCAGCCGCCGGCTCGGCACCCGCTCCACCGCCGCCGACACCGCGCTGCAGCTCGAGGAGGGCGACGCCGTCGTCCACCGCACCCACGGTGTCGGGCGCTACCGCGGGATGGTCACCCGGGAGTTCAGGGGCGTGGACGGGCGGGCGGCCAAGCGTGACTACGTCCTGCTCGAGTACGCCGACGGCGACACCCTCTACGTGCCCTCGGACCAGGTCGACGCCATCGCGCGCTACCAGGGCGGCGAGTCCCCGAGCGTGATGAACCTCGGCGGTGCGCAGTGGGAGCGGGCCAAGAACCGGGTGCGCAAGGCGGTGCGCGACATCGCCGCGGAGCTGATCCGCCTCTACGCCGCCAGGATGCACGCACCGGGTCACGCCTTCTCCCCCGACGGTCAGCTGCAGGTCGAGCTCGAGGACGCCTTCGCCCACGTGGAGACGGTGGACCAGCTCACCGTCGCCGACGAGATCAAGCGGGACATGGAGGCGCCCCTGCCGATGGACCGCCTGCTGGCCGGCGATGTCGGGTTCGGCAAGACCGAGGTCGCGGTCCGGGCCGCGGCCAAGGCGGTGTTCGACGGCCAACAGGTGGCGGTGCTGGTGCCGACCACGATCCTGGCGCAGCAGCACCTCGAGACCTTCCGGGAGCGCTTCTCCGGGTTCCCCGTCGAGATCGAGGAGCTCAGCCGCTTCGTCACCGACAAGGACAAGCGTCGTGTCCTCGACGGGCTGGCCGCCGGCACCGTCGACATCGTGGTCGGGACCCACTCCCTGCTGGGCAAACGGGTGGCGTGGAAGCGGCTCGGGCTGGTGATCGTCGACGAGGAGCAGCGCTTCGGCGTGACCCAGAAGGAGCGTCTCAAGCAGCTGCGTACCTCCGTGGACGTGCTGTCGATGTCGGCGACCCCCATCCCACGGACCCTGGAGATGGCGGTCTCCGGCATCCGTGACCTGTCGGTGATCGAGACCCCACCGGAGGACCGCCAGCCCGTGCTGACCAGCGTCCAGCCCTACGACGAGGGGCAGGTGGCGCTGGCGATCCGGCGCGAGTTGCTGCGCGACGGGCAGGTGTTCTACGTGCACAACCAGGTCGACACGATCCACCGCGTGGCGGCCGGTATCGCGGAACTGGTGCCCGGTGCACGCGTCGAGGTGGCACACGGCCAGATGGACGAGCGACAGCTCGAGCGGGTGATGGTGCGCTTCTGGGAGCGCGAGATCGACGTGCTGGTGTGCACCACCATCATCGAGTCCGGGCTGGACGTCGCCAACGCCAACACCCTCATCATCGAGCGGGCGGACCAGCTGGGGCTGTCCCAGCTGCACCAGCTGCGGGGCCGCGTGGGCCGATCCGCGGAGCGGGGCTACGCCTACTTCCTGTTCCCCGAGGGTGCGACGGTCACCGAGCCCGCCTACGAGCGGTTGAAGACCATCGCGGAGCACGCACGGCTCGGCTCCGGTCTCGCCATCGCCATGCGGGACCTCGAGCTGCGGGGTGCCGGCAACGTGGTGGGTGCCGAGCAGTCGGGGCACGTGGCGGCCGTCGGGTTCGACATGTACTCCCAGCTGCTCAAGGAGGAGATCGGCGAGCTGACCGGTGAGCCGGTCGCCCAGGAGGTCGACATCAAGGTCGACCTGCCCGTCGACGCCCACCTGCCCCACGACTACGTCGCCGACGAGACCCAGCGGCTCGAGCTCTACCAGCGCATCTCCGCGGTACGTGACGCCGCCGGTGTGCGGGACGTGCGCAGCGAGCTCGAGGACCGTTTCGGGCCTCTGCCGGCGCCAGCCGACCGCCTGCTCACCATCGCTGCCTTCAAGGCGGCGTTGCGTCGCTGGGGGATCACCGAGGTCATGCTCACGCCGAAGGGGCAGCTGCGGGTCGCGCCGGTCGAGCTGTCGGAGTCGCAGCTGGTACGCCTCGACCGGCGCTTCCCGGGACACCGCGTACGTCGTGACCAGGCGATCCTCACCATCCCGGCGCCGCGGCCCGCGCCTACGGACACCGTCGCGTGGGCCGCGGGCGTGCTCCGCGAGATCTTCGGCGGCCGTTGAGGGGTTCGCGCCCTGCGTGGCGGGCGGGGGATAGGTGATCCAAGGAGCCACGGTCCCGCGCACACCCGTTAGGTTCAGCGCGGCAGGAGGACGACCGCTGTGGGAGCAGATCCGCTCGCCCTTCTGCCATCTACGAACATCACCTCTCGGGGAGTGCCACGTGCCTGACGAGCGCAAGCCGTTCTCCATCGCCGTGGGATTGCTGCGGCGGACCACACCCTTCCTGCTGCTGAACGCCGGCGTCTACGCCGGCTTCTTCCTGGTGATCGTCGCGTGGCTGGCGCTGTTCGGTGGCCTCGCGGTGCTGTTCTCCACACGTGTGGAGCTGCTGGCGTTCGTCTTCCTGCTGATCGCCATCGCGGGGCCCGGGGCGTTGCTCGCGCTCGCGCGCCGGTACCTGCTCTACCTCGTCCAGGGTGCGCACATCGCGGTCGCCACCACCCTGCTGCTGCACGACCGCATCCCGGAAGGCCAGGGCCAGGTCGCCTTCGGTCGCGCGCAGGTACAGCAACGCTTCCGTGACGTGAGCTTCCTGTTCGTGCTCGACCGGATGGTCCATGGGGTGGTGCGCACCTTCACCCGCAGCTTCGTGCGCATCGTCGACATGCTCCCGCTCGGGGGTGCGTTCGAGGGCCTGGCACGTCTGGGTGCGACCATCGTGAACCGCTCGGTGTCCTACGTCGACGAGGCGATCCTGTCCTACGCGATCGCCCGGGAACAGGACAACGTCTGGAGCAGCGCCCGGCACGGGGTCATCCTGTACGCGCAGGCCTATCAGCCGATCCTGGGCGCAGCGGTGAAGATCTGGCTGCTCGGGCGGGTCCTGTTCCTGGCGGTGCTACTGGTGCTCGGGATCCCGGGCGTGCTGGTCCTGCTGGCCTTCGATGCGATCTGGTTCCAGGCGGTGGTCATCGTGGGGGTGCTGATGCTGTCGTGGCTGATCGTGGCCGCGACCTACGAGCCCTTCGCCGCGATCTACACCCTGGTGACCTACCACCGTGCGATCGAGGGTGTCGAGGTGAACGCGGTCTGGGACCAGCGGCTCCAGCAGGCGTCCAAACAGTTCCGCGAACTGGTCGGCAAAGCACAGGAGCGGGCCACCGGTCCCGATCCTCTCGACACGGCCACGGTGCCGCCCGAGGTGCTCGCGGTCGAGGGCACGCAGCACGGCGGCGGACGCGCAGGTGGGGGCCTCGGCGGCAGGATGGGCGGCTTCCTCTCCCAGGTGGCGCAGCAGCAGGGTGGGCAGCAGCAG
>JAWLFQ010000066.1:3687-14252 GCA_041685505.1 Nitriliruptoraceae bacterium | reverse complement strand
CGGCTGCTGTTCGTGGTGGGCACGCTGCTGACCCAGGGCCTCGGTGTGCTCGCCTACATCGCGGCAGCAGTGCTCATCCCGGCGGCCGAGCCGGGCGCGCCCCGGCCCGCCGACCGCCGCACGAGCGCGGAGACGGCCGACCGGCCCCCGTCCTTCTGGCTCGGCGTGAGCCTGTTGGTGCTGGGCGGCTGGTGGCTGCTGGCCGTGACGCCGATCGGTATCGGCCCCTTCCCGGGCGTCTCGCTGGGCTCGCTGGCCGCCCCGTTGCTGCTCATCGCCGTCGGCCTCGCGTTGTGGGTCACCGGCGAACGTGCCCCGGCCACGACCGCGTCCACCCCTCCCACCCCCTCACCTCCCACCCCCTCACAGGAGACCACGATGCAGACCACCGCCGCACCTTCCACCGTCCCCCCCGGACCGCCGACACCCCCCGCGCCCGCGGGCGGCGGCGAGGGTTGGAACCCGCCTCCCGCCCCCGACCGTGGCGACAGCGTGCTCGGCCGTGCGACGGTCGGCCTCATGCTCGTCACCCTCGGGGTGCTGTGGACCCTGCGGCTGGCGGGCGTCCTGACCATCGGCGTCGGACAGATGCTGGCGGCAGCGCTGCTGGTGGTCGGCCTGGGGCTGCTGGTCGGTGCCGTCGCCGGCCGGAGCCGCGGTCTGGTGTGGCTCGGCGTGATCCTGCTGCCCTTCGTGCTCGTCGCGCAGGTGCCGGGCAGCGGGTGGACCGGGGTGTTCCCCACGGTGAACACGGCCTCCGACGCCGTGGGCGAGGTCCGGCTCGTCCCCACCGATCTGGCCGAGCTCGAGTCGAGCTACGAACTGGGTGCCGGTTCGCTCCGCCTGGACCTCACCGAGCTGCCCCTCGACGGCGAGACCGTGCGCGTGGAGCTGTCCGTCGGTGTGGGTGAGATCCGCGTCATCGTGCCCGACGACGTCGACCTCACCGCCGAGGGCAGCGTCGGTATCGGGGAGGTCCGCCTGCTGGAGCGCAGCGCCGGAGGTCTGGGCGTGGGTGACGTCCGCACGGACACCGAGGTCGAGGATCCCCGGGGCGAGGTGGAGCTGGAGCTGAGCGCCGGGCTCGGGGAGATCCGGGTCGACCAGGCCCCCGCGCCCGTGCGCGAGCTCGACTGAACCGCCCACCACCCGCGCGAGCCGCGGGGCGATCGACCATCACCCACCACGACACCATCGTCTTCGGAGGATCATCATGGAACGTCACGCACTCGACGTCGTCTCGCTGACCGCGGGTCTCGTCTTCACCCTGACCGCCGTCGTCGCGCTCACCGATGCGGTGAACCTCGGGGTGGGCGACCTGCGCTGGATCGGGCCCGGGCTCCTCGTGCTCTTCGGTCTGGTGCTGGTCGCCTCCTCGGTGTCGAAGCGGTCGCAGGACGATGACGCCACCACCGGCCAGGCGCCCGACGCGGCGCGGGAGGACGACAGCGACGCGACCGCCGTGTCCGGGTGAGGCGGCGGGTCCGCATCCGCGTCTCCGGGTGCGCCCGACGGTGGGTAGGGTGCGTCGCCGGCGGCCGCACCGGGCGGCCGACGGAGCGGCGGTCCGCTCCCAGCAGCGACGACGCCACCCGCCACCGACCAGCGGCGCAGCACCCGGGGACCGGCTCCGATCGGTCCCGGCCGCAGCCGCCGGTCGCCGGGAGGCAGGCAAGGACGAGGGCGTGCCCGCGACCATCATCGTCGGCGCCCAGTGGGGTGACGAGGGCAAGGGCAAGGCCACGGACCTGTTGGCCGACACCACCGATCTCGTCGTCCGCTACCAGGGTGGCAACAACGCCGGCCACACGGTCATCGTCGAGGACCGGGTGTTCAAGCTGCACCTGATCCCGAGCGGCATCCTCTACCCCCACGTCACCCCCGTGATCGCCGACGGCGTCGTGGTCGACCCCAAGGTGATGCTCGAGGAGCTCGACAGCCTCCACACGCGCGGGCTCGAGCCCTACGCCCGGGTCAAGGTGTCGGGCAACGCGCACCTGATCATGCCCTACCACCGCGAGCTGGACCTGCTCATCGAGCGGCGGCTCGGCAAGGCCAACCTCGGCACCACCAAGCGTGGCATCGGTCCGGCCTACGCCGACAAGGCCGCCCGGGTGGGCCTGCGTTTCCAGGACCTGTTCGACGAGAAGATCTTCCGGCAGAAGCTGGAGGCGGCGCTGCACCACAAGAACGAGCAGCTCGCCAAGATCTACAACCGTCTGCCCATGGACCTCGAGGAGATCGCCACGGAGTACCTCGGCTTCGCCGAGCGCCTCCGCCCGCTGCTCGCCGACACCACGGATCTGATCCACACCTCCCTGGAGGCCGGCAAGCACATCATCCTCGAGGGTGCCCAGGGCACCCTGCTCGACCTCGACCACGGCACCTACCCCTTCGTCACCTCCTCCAACCCCGTGGCGGGTGGTGCACTGACCGGTGCGGGCCTCGGCCCCAAGCACGTGGACCGGGTCATCGGGATCACCAAGGCCTACGTCACCCGCGTGGGCACGGGCCCCTTCCCCACGGAGCTGTTCGACGAGGTCGGTGAGCGCATGACCGACGTCGGTGGGGAGTACGGCACCACCACCGGACGTCGCCGCAGGGTCGGCTGGTTCGACGCCGTGCTGGCCCGCTACGCCAACCGGGTCAA
Organism: Nitriliruptoraceae bacterium; assembly: GCA_041685505.1. Lineage (GTDB taxonomy): Bacteria > Actinomycetota > Nitriliruptoria > Nitriliruptorales > Nitriliruptoraceae > T1Sed10-7. The sequence continues at coordinate 11,602 of JAWLFQ010000066.1, read as the reverse complement.
CGGGCTGACCGACATCTTCCTCACCAAGCTGGACGTCCTCAGCGAGTTCGACACCCTCAAGGTCGCCACCGCCTACCGCTACGACGGCGCGGTCTACACCCACTTCCCGCCGCACCAGTCGATCTTCCACCACGCGGAGCCGCTGTACGAGGAGGTCCCCGGGTGGGGCGGCGACATCACCGAGGTGGAGCGCTACCAGGACCTGCCGCGCGCGGCCCGCGACTACATCGACCTGCTCGAGGAACAGTCCCACACCCCGATCACCTGGGTCTCGATCGGACCGAAGCGCTCCCAGACGCTGGTGCGGCGCGACGTGCCCCTGGTGCCGGGATCATGACCCCGCGGGCTGGTGCCGTGGACCGCAGGCATGCCCGGGGCCCGCGCGGACCACACCCGAGTCGTCCAGCCCGACCGCTCGACCCTTCGGAGGCGTGAGGTGGCACGTGACGTCCTGGTGCTCGGCGGCGGTGGCCGTGAGCACGCCCTGACCTGGTCGCTGGCCCGCTCACCGTCGATCGCCAGCATCGCGAGCGCCCCCGGCAACCCGGGCATGGCCGCCTTCGGACCCACCCACGCGATCGACCCCACCGACCCCGAGGCGGTGACCGCGCTCGCGGCGCGATCGGGCGTCGACCTGGTGGTGGTGGGGCCGGAGGCGCCCCTGGTCGCCGGGGTCGTCGACGCTCTCGCTGCTCGTGGGATCCCCGCCTTCGGGCCCGTCGCCGGCGCAGCACGCATCGAGGGCTCGAAGGCCTTCGCCAAGGAGGTCATGGAGGCCTCCGGCGCTCCGACCGGCGGGGCCGTGGCCACCGGCGATCGGGCGCAGGCCTACGCCGCCCTGGAGCGGTTCGGCCCGCCCTACGTGGTCAAGGCCGACGGCTTGGCGGCTGGGAAAGGGGTGCGCATCTGCGCCGATCTCGGCGAGGCCCGTGCGGCCGTCGACGACTGCCTGGTGCGCGGCATGTTCGGTGCGGCCGGCAGCCAGCTGGTGATCGAGGAGTTCCTCGAGGGTCCGGAGCGCAGCGTGTTCGGGGTGTGTGACGGCACCGAGGTGGTCCTGCTGGAGCCGGCCCAGGACTACAAACGGGCGCTCGATGGCGACGCCGGCCGCAACACCGGCGGCATGGGCGCCTACACCCCCGTACCCGGGTTCGCCCTGTCGGACGTCGATCACCTGCGCGACCTGGTGTTCCGGCCCGTGCTCGACGAACTGGCCGAGCGCGGCACCCCCTACCGCGGCCTGCTCTACGCGGGGTTGGTGGAGACGGCCGCGGGCCCCCGGCTGCTGGAGTTCAACGCCCGTTTCGGTGACCCGGAGACCCAGGCCATCCTGCCACGCATCGATGGCGACCTCGGTGCGCTGCTGTGGCGGGCTGCGACCGGAACCGTCGCCGGCGCCGAGCTGTCCTGGCGTGCGCAGGCGGCGGTCACGGTGGTGTTGGCCTCCGGCGGCTACCCCGGCAGCTACCCGACCGGGATCGCGATCGAGGGGGTGTCGGCCGCCGAGGCCCTCGAGGACGTCGAGGTGTTCCATGCGGGCACGCGTGTCGAGGACGGTCGCCTGGTGACCGCAGGCGGTCGTGTGCTGGCCGTCACCGCGCTGGGGGAGGACGTCGCGCAGGCGCGCGCTCGCGCCTACGACGCCAGCGACCACATCGAGTTCGAGGGCGTCCACCGTCGCGGTGATATCGCCGCGGGTGTGTGACCGACCGGCGCTCGGGTGTGCCCGAGCGGATGCGTGCAGGCGAGGAGCCACGATGGATGCGGCAAGCTGGGACGAGCGCTACCGGGACACCGAGCTCATGTGGTCCGTTGGCCCCAACGCCTTCGTGGCCGCTGAACTCGCCGACCACCGCCGGGGGCGCGTGCTGGATCTGGCCGCGGGCGAGGGTCGCAACGCCCTGTGGCTGGCTGAGCAGGGCTTCGAGGTGGAGGCGGTCGAGTTCTCATCGGTCGCCATCGACAAGGCCCGCGCACTGGCGGACCGCCGTGGGGTCGCGGTGACCTTCACCCTGGGCGATCTCACGGCACCGCTCGAACTGGCGCCTGCGGACGTGGTCCTGATCGCCTACCTGCAGCTCCCCCGCGCCGCGGAGCGCGGGGTCCTGCACCAGGCCTCGGGATGGGTCGCGCCCGGGGGGACCTTCCTGCTCGTGGCCCACGCCCGCCGCAACCTCACCGAGGGTGTGGGCGGTCCGCCCGACCCCGAACTGCTGCCGACGCCGGAGGAGATCACCGCGGCGTTGGACGGCAGCGGTCTGGTGGTGACACGCGCGGAGGAGGTCACCCGCGAGGTCGAGGTGGACGGGGCGACACACAGCGCCATCGACGTCCTGGTCCGGGCGCACCGACCGGCCTGATGCGCGGTGTCAGCGGTTGACGGGCAGCTCCTCGTTGACCCACTCGATGATGCCGCCCTGGATGTCGAGCACATCGCGGAAACCGAGCTCCGCGAGCAACCCGTGGAGGTTGCCGCTGCGGTTGCCGGAGCGGCAGTACAGCAGCACCGGTGCGTCGCGGTCGAGCTCCGCCAGTTCCTGGCGCAGGGTCGGTCCGTAGAAGTCGATGTTGATCGCGCCGGGCAGGTGCGCCTGCACGAACTCCGGGGTGGTTCGCACGTCCAGCACGATCGCCTCGGGATCGTCGAGTCGCGGCGCCGCCTCGCGGGCCGGGACCGCCCGGATGCCCTTGCTGTCCTCGTTCATCAGTCGTCCTCCGGGGTGAGAGAGTGCTCCTGCTCCGGTTCGAACCCGACCCACCGGGCGGTGCCGTCGGTGGTGATCTCCCGCTTGAAGACCGGGACCTGCGTCTTGACCGCCTCGAGGGTGGCGCGGCACGCATCGAAAGCCGCAGCGCGGTGGGGGCTGGCTGCGGCGATCAGGATGGTGTGGTCCCCCACCTCGAGGTCGCCGAGCGCATGGATCGCTGCGATCCCGGTGACGGCGGGGTGATCGGCCAGTATCCGGGCGGCGATCGTGTCCAGCTCGCGTTCGGCCATGGGCTCGTACGCCGAGTACTGCAGCTGCACCACTCCGGCGACGCCCGGCGCGTGATCGCGCACGGTGCCGAGGAACAGCGCCGTCGCACCCGTCCCGGCATCGGCGATCCGGGCGAGGGTGCCCTCGACATCGATCGGTGGTGTCACCAGACCGGTGATCGTCGTGCGCTCGACCGCCTCGTCCTCGGCGCCGCCAGCGACCGGTGGCAGCAGTGCCACCTCGGCGTCGGGGGGCACCGCCTCGTCCCCGCGTGCCACCTCCAGATCCACGGCCACCGTGACCCGCTGCAGCAGGGGCGCGAGGTGGGGGTGGGCGGACGCGATCGCCGCGCGCAGCTGCGTGACCGTCAGGGGCCTGTCCGCGGGCACCGGGAGCTCGATGTGGTCGCCACCGACCTGCTCGGTCAACCCGCCGAAGACCCGGATCCGCATGGCACCATCCTCCCCGTGGGGTCTCGCCGCCTGACGGCCCTGGGCGGTTCCCGGGCCCGGTGGGCTGCGCGACGATCAGCCCCGACGCGTCGGGACCGGAGCCTATCTTCCGCCGAGGTGCGCCCCGACGGGTACCGTCCCGCCATGGCTGCACAGCGAGGAGCACGTCCCGAGGACCGGCTGGGTCGACCGGTCACCGATCTGCGGATCTCGGTCACCGACCGGTGCAACCTGCGGTGCGGGTACTGCATGCCACGCGAGCTGTTCGGGCCGGATCACGCCTTCCTGCCACGCGAGGAACTGCTCACCTTCGAGGAGTTGGAGCGGCTGGTCCGCATCTTCGCCGACCTCGGGGTGCGCAAGGTCCGGCTGACGGGCGGGGAGCCGCTGCTGCGCCGGGACCTCCCCCAGCTGGTGGCGGAGCTGGCAGCCGTGGCGGGGATCGACGACCTCGCGCTGACCACCAACGGCACGCTGCTGCCCACCCACGCCGCGCCGCTGGCAGCAGCCGGGCTCCGGCGGGTCACCGTCAGCCTGGACGCCCTCGACGACGCCACCTTCCGGGCGGTCGGTGACACCCCGCTTCCGGTCTCCTCGGTCCTGGAGGGGGTCGCCGCCGCGCAGGCGGCCGGGCTGGGTGTGAAGGTCAACACCGTCGTACAGCGCGGCGTGAACGATGATCAGATCGAGCCCCTGGCCGGCTGGGCCCGCGACGCCGGCGTGACGATCCGGTTCATCGAGTTCATGGACGTCGGCACCACCAACGGCTGGGACCGGTCGCGCGTCCTGCCCGCCGAACAGGTGGTGGACCGGCTCGCGCAGCAGCACCCCCTGGAGCCGGCGGAGCCCGTGGCCCCTGGTGAGGTGGCCGAACGCTTCCGCTACCTCGACGGCGCCGGCGAGGTCGGTGTCATCGCGAGCGTGACCCGGCCCTTCTGTCGCACCTGCGTGCGGGCCCGCCTGTCGGCGATCGGTGAGCTGTTCACCTGCCTGTTCGCGGCACGCGGGCACGACCTGCGGGCGGTGCTGCGTGACGGTGGCGACGATGACGCCCTGCGCGCGGCGATCTCAGGGGTGTGGACGGCCCGTACGGACCGGGCCTCGGAGCTGCGGAGCGCCGAGGGTCTCACCGGCCCCCGGGTGGAGATGTCCTACATCGGCGGTTGACGGCCCGTCGACCGTTCGGGCAGCGACACGCCGGTGCCAAGCGGGCTACGGCATCGACGCAGCAGCGTACGCTGAGCGCACGCAACCCATCCGGAACGGGAGACGGACTGCCGTTCCCTCCCCCAGGGACGTACCGTGTGCGTTACTTCGTGCACGGGAGCAGGGAGCGGCACCGGTCGGGAGCCCGGTGCCGGGAAGAGGATCTGCTGTCCGCCCGGTGGTCGGGAGCCCATCGGACGGACAGCGGATCCCTTCCCTTCCCATCCCGCGGGCGACCGACGGATGACGGGCCGGTGGCGGACCACGCCGGCCCGCTTCCACGTCTGCGCACCTGACGGCGAACGGCGGCATCGTCCTGTCGGGTGTTGCGCCGCCTGCACCTGCGGGTGTCAGTCGGTCCGGTGCTCGGTGTCACCCCCGACCAGGTCCAGGGCGTGGGCCAACACCTCCATGATCGCTGCCAGGCTCTGCGTTGCGCCCCGGGGGCTTCCCGGCAGGTTGAGGATGATCGTCCGGCCCCGGATACCGCACACGCCGCGGGAGAGGTCCGCCATGGGGGTGTGCGCGCGTCCGGAGGCGCGCATCGCTTCCGCCAGGCCGGGCGCGCGGCGTTCGATGACCTCCTCCGTCGCCTCCGGGGTGACGTCCCGGGGGGCGAACCCCGTCCCACCGGTCACCGCGACGATGTCGACGCCCTGGTCCGCCAGCGCGCGCAGGCGCGTGGCGAGTACCTCACGCTCGTCGGGGACCACCTCGAGGGAGGCCACGTCGAAGCCCCCCTCGGTCAGTACCTCCGCCACCGCCGGGCCCGACCCGTCCTCGCGCAGCCCGGCGCTGACGCTGTCGCTGGCGGTGATGACCACGGCACGTCGGTGGGCGGTGGTCGACACGGGGACTCCTCTGCCGACGTCGATGTGGCGTGATGCTACGCGCCGACGGTGGGGGTGTGGTGCCCACTAGCCTCACCTCCCACGCTGGATGGGAGCGGCCGGTGACCGTCGAGGGACTCGAGCTGCTGGCGCAGGGCAAGGTCCGTGAGCTGTACGCCGCGGGCGACGACCACCTGCTGCTGGTGGCCAGCGACCGGGTGTCCACCTACGACGTCGTGCACCCGACGCCCGTGCCCGACAAGGGCCGCGTGCTCACCGGTCTGTCGGCTTTCTGGTTCGACCGGCTCGCCGACCTCGGCCCGCACCACCTCGTGGACACCTCCATCGACAGCCTGCCCGCTGCGCTGCGGGCGCAGCTGACCGCCGATGAGGTCGCACACCTCCAGGGCCGGATGCTGCTGTGCCGGCGCGTCGAGATCCTGCCCTTCGAGTGCGTGGTGCGCGGTCACCTCGCCGGGTCGGGGTGGCGCGAGTACGAGCGGACGGGCGCGGTGTGCGGGGTGGAACTCCCGGAAGGGTTGGTGGAGGCATCGCGCCTGCCCTCCCCGATCTTCACCCCCGCGACCAAGGCCACAGGGGGCGCTCACGACGAGAACGTGCCCTTCGAGGTCCTCGTCGAGGCCCTCGGGGTGCAGCTCGCCGAGCAGCTGCGTGACCGGTCCCTGGCGCTGTACGGCGCCGGGGCGGAGTACGCCGCCGAGCGTGGGATCATCCTCGCCGACACCAAGTTCGAGTTCGGTCTGCTCGACGGCGAGGTGGTCCTGGCTGACGAGGTGCTCACCCCGGACTCCTCCCGGTACTGGCCGGCGGCAGCCTGGGAACCCGGGCAGACACCGCCGAGCTTCGACAAGCAGTACGTCCGTGATTACGCGACCTCGACGGGGTGGGACCGCACCGCACCTGCGCCGCCGCTGCCCGAGGAGGTGGTCGTGGCGACCCGGGAGCGGTACGTGACGGCCTACGAGCGGTTGACCGGCCAGTCCTTCGATGCCTGGCTCCAGCGGCCCTGAGGCGACGTCGCCGGACCGTGGACGAGCAGGATCCGAGGCTGTGCCCTAGAATGGTTGCACTCGCAACTGTACGCCACCTACACCCACGACCCGAGGAGGTCCACGGATGGCGAAGATCGGCATCGTCTACTACTCGATGTACGGCGCGACCTACGAACTGGCACGCGCGATCGCTGACGGCGTCGAGGAGGCCGGCGGCCAGGCACACCTGCGCCGTGTCCCCGATCCGCTGCTGCCCGACGAGGTCAAGGCCTCCGACGGCGTGCGCGAGGCGATCGCGGCCCAGGAGGAGGTCCCCGCCGCCGACGTCGACGAGCTCCCCGACTTCGACGGCATCATCTTCGGCTCGCCGACCCGTTACGGCAGCGCCACCTCGCAGCTGCAGGCGTTCCTCGATACCACGGGGCCGCACTGGCAGAGCGGCGCGTTGCTGGGCAAGGCTGCCGGGTTCTTCACCGGCGCTGCCACCATCCACGGCGGGCACGAGTCGACGATCCTCACCATGTCGACCTTCGCCTTCCACCACGGGATGATCATCGTGCCGGTGGGCTACGCCCTCGCGCCCGAGGTGATGTCCTCGCGGACCGGTGGTGGCCCCTACGGCCCGACCCAGCTCGGCAACGGCGAGGGGCTCAGCGACGACGAGCGCGCGATCGCGCACGCCTACGGCCGGCACTTCGCGCAGACCGCAGCGAAGCTGGCTGCCTGAGGCCACCTGCCCGACAGGTTCGGGATCCAGCGACGGCCCCCGGCGATGCCGGGGGCCGTCGCATCGGGATGGCGTGGGCGCCGCTAGGACGTCGCCGGCACCGCGTAGACGATGTCGATGTTCTCGTAGGAGCCCGTGGACTCGTCGAAGGCGCCACCGCAGGTGTCGATGACCAGGCCGGGTGGACCGTCGAAGCGGAACACCTGCTCCATCGGGTACGAGCCCTTGGTGATGCGCTCACGGCGCACCACCTCCCACTCGGAGCTCGTGCCGTCCTCGTGGGTCACGGTGATCGGATCGCCCGGTTCGACGCGGCGCAGATCGAACAGCACACCACGACCCTGGGTGCGGGAGTCGACGTGGCTGGTCATGAAGGCGTTGCCGTCCTCGCCGGGCCGCGGTCCGCGGCGGTACCAGCCGAGCTCCTGGACATCGTCGGGGATCTCGACCGCCCCCCGCTCGTCCAGTGCGACGTCGACCACCGTCGCCTGCTCCACGTCGATCGAGGGGATGTGGACCGAGACCGGTGGCGCCGGCCGTGGTGCCACCTCGGCGACGGGTTCGCTGGGTTGGTCGCCGGGTTGGTCGGTGTCAGCCGTGCCGGTCGCCTGGGCGTCGCTGTCGTCGTCGGTCGATGACCCGGGATCACCCGGCGACGGTGCATCCGATGCCGTCGCCCCGTCCGCCGAGGACGCATCGGTGTCGGCTG
>JAWLFQ010000066.1:0-3587 GCA_041685505.1 Nitriliruptoraceae bacterium | reverse complement strand
GTGTCGTCGGAGGATGCGTCGGACGCGGCGAAGCCGGAGGGCAGTTCGCCGACGGACTCGGCGGGCTGCTGGAGGTACCAGGCTGCGGGCGCCCCGACGAGCAGCGCCGCGCCGATCAGCGCGATCGTCCAGCGTGGCATGCGTGGCATGGAGGGCCTCCGGGACGGGGCACGGTAGGTCATGTCGGATGCGTCGTGCCGACGCCGAGGTGGCGCGAGCGCGGCACGGGGAGGGGAGACAGCGGTGGGGGGAGGCCACAGGCCTCCCCCCACCGCGCACTCGGTGTGTCGCTCAGCGGCGCTTACGTGCCGTCGCGACCGCGGGGGCGGCGAGCAGCAGGGCGCCGACCGCCATCAGTGCGAGGACGAAGCCCGGAAGCCCGGTCGCAGCGAGGCCGGCCTCACCGGGGGAGTGCTCCTCGGTCGGGGCCTCCATGCCGTCACCCTCACCCATGAGATCGACCTCCACGGGGACCAGCTGGAGCGACCCGTCGTCGGGCGTACCCACGGCGAAGGCGAGCACACGCTGGCCCTCGGGGATGGTCACGTCACCGGCGTCGAGCGCGAGCTCGGTGTCGCCGGCAGCGGCGACGCCGACGCCCGTCAGTTCGGTCCCGGCATCGAGGTCGAGCTGCGCAGCGTTGCCGTTGGTCAGGTCGTCGGCCTGGATCTCACCGCCGGCCACGATGGCCACTGCGGGGAAGGCGGCGGTGTGGAACGCGGAGATGCCCTCGGTGTCGTTGACGTCGAACTGGGACGCGGTGGGGTCGCCATCCTCGGTGAGGTGCGCGACGACGGCGTAGGAGCCGCCCTCGTCGAAGGTCAGGTCGACGGGGCCGATGACCGCGTCGTCCTCGGAGTCGGAGGTCGAGACCGCGATCGAGTAGGTCCCCGCAGGCACCTCGGTCGTGGTGATCTGGGTGAAGTCGACACCCTCGAGGAGGGGCTCGCCGTCGGCGAGGATGTTGACGCCGTCAGCGCCCGGGACACCGTGCACGATGGTGACCTGCGCAGCGGTGTGCATGTCGGCGAACGCGGCCGTCGCGGGAACGACCGCGAGGGCGGCCGCGGCGAGCGCGGCGTAGAGCTTCTTCTTCATGGGTGGTGCCTCCGCAGTGGGATGATCGGTGCGTGTGGCTTGCACCCAGGGTTCGCGCGGCGAGGGTCCCAGGTTCACCCGACACTGGACCCCAAACCTCGTACCCCGGGGTGGCGAAACAGCGAGAACCGGGCCGCACGGGCATCCACGTGGGCGTCAGCGAGCTTGTGCAGGCGTTCACGAGCAGAAAGACTGCGCGTGTAGCGCTGACGGTGAGCGTCTGGCGCTCGCAGATGGGGTTGAGCTGGGGTGGCAGCACGGCCGTGGCGGCACCGCCGACGCGGGGCGGTCGCAGCGGTGGTCGTGGTCGATGGCTGCCTGCGGGGTAGAGTCGTCGGCCGCCGACCGGAGGTGCACGTCGCCGCTGGCGCAGGTGCGCGTCGGCCACCGCGGCCCACGCAGGATGAGGACACCACCGTGGAACTCGCTCCGGACGTCGTGGCCATCCTCGCGGTCATCGCCACCGCGATGAGCGCCGTGCTCGCCGTGGTCGTCGTGGTGCTGGCACTCAGGTTGCGCGTGGTCCGGCGCGCGCAGCGCCGCGCCTTCGACGGTGTCGAACGCGACCTGATGGACGTCATCGGTGAGCACGGTGCCAGCCTCGATCAGCTCGCACGCGCGGCCCGTAACCTGGAGCTGCGGGCCGATGACCTGCGCGATCGGCTCAGCCATGATCTGTCGCGTTTCGCCGTGGTGCGCTACGACGCCTTCGAGGACATGGGCGGTGCCCTGTCCTTCTCGGCCGCCCTGCTCGACGAGCACGGAGATGGCGTCGTGATCTCCGCGATCAACGGCCGCTCCGAGACCCGGTCCTACGCCAAGGGGATCACCGCGGGCCACAGCGAGCACTCCCTCAGCGCGGAGGAGGTCGAGGCGATCGATGCCGCGATGTCCGGCCGCCGGTCCGGTGACCCTCCACCCACCCGTCGACGACGCCGGAGAGCCTCGTGACCGACCCCGCCGATCCCGACGCCCAGGAACCCGTCGCCTACCTCGGTCCCGCCGGGACCTTCACCGAGACCGCAGCGCGGCTGATCACCGGTGCGAGTGACGACCGGCACCTGCTGGCCTGCAGTGACATCTCCGAGGTCCTGCGGACGGTCGAGGAGGGGCGGGCAAGCCGGGGTGTGGTCCCGATCGAGAACACACTCGAAGGCTCTGTCACCGCCACCCTCGATGCGCTGGCCTTCGACACCGGCCTGCTGATCCATGGCGAACTCGAGCTGCCGATCACCCTGATCGCCGCCGCCGTGCCGGGCACACAGCTCGACGATGTGGCAGAGGTGGTCTCCCACCCGGTGGCGTTGGCCTCGAGCCGCCGCTGGTTGTCGTCCACGGTCCCCCACGCGGGCCAGATCCCCGTGGCCTCGACCGCGCGGGCCGCGGAACTGGTCGCCGAGCACGGTCCCGGACGGCTGGCGATCGTCAACCCCCTGGCTGCCGAGCGGTACGGGCTGGAGGTCGTGGCGCGTGACATCGCCGACAGCGCCCGCAACCTCACCCGCTTCGTGGTCGTCGGCGATCATGTCCCGATGCCCACGGGCTGGGACAAGACCTCGGTGGTGGTGTTCATCGATGCGAACCGTCCGGGCGCGTTGCTGAAGCTGCTGGAGATCTTCGCCGAACGCGAGCTCAACCTGACCAAGATCGAGTCGCGGCCGACCAAGGACGAGTTGGGCGAGTACTGCTTCTTCCTGGACGTGGAGGGCCACCTCGCCGACGAACGTGTCGGTGACGCGCTGGCTGCGGCCAAGCGGACCCACCGTGACGTCAAGATCCTGGGCTCCTACCGGCGTTCGGGCGCGCGGCGGACCGACGAGGCCGACCGCATCCACGCCGACGACGCCTCCTACCGCCAGGCGGCCGCGTGGCTGGCCGCCTGGCGCGACCGTGTCACCTCGGCGTCGTCGTGAGGGGCCGGAGCCGCTGATGGGCCGTGCCACGGCAGCGCCACAGCCCCCGCCGGACCCACGTGCCCAGTGGGCGCTCCCGGGCTTCGGGGCCATGGCGACGGTCGAGCACCTCTCCGCCGACCTGATCCGGATCCTGGCCCCCAACCCCTCGCCGATGACCCTCGACGGCACCAACACCTACCTGTTCGTCCCAGCACGCAGCGGCGAGGCCGTGGTCATCGATCCGGGGCCCGAGGACGGTGCGCACCACGACCGTGTGGTCGAGGTGCTGACCCAGGCGGATGCCGAGGTGCGCGCGATCGTGCTCACCCACCATCACCACGACCACGCCGAGGCCGCCGTGCGCTGGGCGCGGGGCCACCGTTGCGAGGTCCTGGCGGCAGCGCCCCAGCTGACGGGCGCCGATCGCAGGCTCGAGGACGGGGAGGTGATCGCGGTCGCCGGGACCCACCTCGAGGTGGTGGCGACCCCCGGCCACACCGGCGACCACCTCGCCTTCCGTCTGGAGGACGGCGCGGTGCTCACGGGCGACCATGTCCTGGGTCGCGGCACCAGCGTCGTGGCGCATCCGGATGG
>JAWLFQ010000065.1:0-14400 GCA_041685505.1 Nitriliruptoraceae bacterium | reverse complement strand
CAGACTACGCCCCGCAGCGCACACCACGCTCGCTACCCTCGTTCCATGGCCAGGTACCCGACCAGACGCGCCACCTCCGCCGGTGGCGTGGTCTGTGACGACCGACCGGACGGTCGCCGCTGGGTGCTGCTCATCGCGCGGCGCAACGCCGCTGGCAAGCCCCAGTGGACCCTGCCCAAGGGTGGGATCGAGGAGGGCGAGACCGACGAGCAGGCCGCGCTGAGAGAGGTCCGCGAGGAGACCGGCTACGGCGCCGTCATCGATGAGCTGCTCGGCACGATCGACTACTGGTTCGTCTGGCGCCCCGACCAGGTCCGCTACCACAAGTTCGTGCACTACTACTACATGTGGTGGGACGGGCAGTTGGCCGGACCCCGTGACGACGAGGCCGAGCACGTCGAGTGGGTACCCCTCGAGGTGGCGCTGGTGCGGCTCGCGCACCGCAACGAGCGCAAGCTCGTCGAGAAGGCGCGACACGCCGTCCCCGAGCGACCACAACCGCCGCGCCAGGCCGCCGCGGTCATCGACGGGTGAGCTGCACGCGCGGCCCCGGTCGCGCCGGCGCGCTGCTCCTCGTCGTCGTGGCGCTGTGCAGCGCGTTCGCACCCGCGCGCACGGCCCTGGCCCAGGGCTCGCCCCCGGAGCCCAGCGCCGATATCACGGTCACGGCCATGGACGGGGTGCTGGGTCCCGGCTCCGCGGCCCCGGTGGAGGATCCGAGCGAAGCGTTGGACTACGCCGCGGACCTCGACCTGCGCATCCTGGTCGAGAACGACGGCGAGGTGCCGCTCACCGCGGCGCGACTCGTGGTGGAGATCCACCCGCCGACGCTGACCCGGGGGTTGCTCGCCAACGCGCTCGACGGGGAACTCGACGGCCCGGCGCTCCACGTCCACACCCAACCCCTGCGCAGCGAGGGTGCACTCGCACCGGGTGCGATCGCCGGACTCACCGACACCTTCCTGCGTGAGGAGGTCAGCTGGGCCGGCGACGCGGGCGGGGTGCACCCGGTCCGCATCGCCGTCACCCTCGGCACCCGGGTGCTGGAGGAGGTGACCACCGCTGTGGTGTGGCTCAACCAACCCGTGTCCGAACCGCTGCTCAGCTCGCTGGTGTGGCCCCTGGACGCGACCCCATGGCGTGGGCCGGGCGGTGACTATCCCGAGGGTCTCGAGCGCGAGACACGCCGCGGCTCCCGGCTGGACGGTCTGGTTGCTGCGCTGGAGCGCGGCCCTGCCAACGTGCCGGTGGTCATGGCACCCGCCGCGCACCTCCTGGAGGACCTGAGCGACCGCGCCGACGGTTACACCACCCTGGTGCGCACCGAGTCCGGCAACCTGGAGGCGCGAACGGTGCCGGCCTCCTCGGCCAACGCCACCGATGCCTCGGCGCTGCTGCGCCGGATCCGGGAAGCGGCCGCGGACCTGGTGCTGTCGCCGGTGGGCGGGACCTACGCCGACGCCGACCTGCCCGCCCTGCTCGCGGGAGACGACACCCTCGCGGAGATCGGCGCGATCGCCGCGACGGACGGTCGCCGACGGCTCCAACTCCAGCTCGGGAGCGAGGTGGACGGGGCGACGCACCTGGTGCCCGACCGCATCGACGAGCAGGTCCTCGACGTGCTGCCCGGTGAGACCCTGATCCTGTCCGGCAGCGCCACCGACCTGCCGGCTCTCGGCGGAGATCCCGACCTCGGTCAACCGGTACACCGGCTGCGTGCCCCGTCAGGACGCCTGCTCACCGGCCTCGTCGCCGATCCCTACCTGACGGCGGCACTGGCGGACCTGGACGAACCCGAGGGTGGGGTGATCGCCACCCAACGCGTCCTCGCGGAGACGGCCATGGCCTACCTCACCGCCCCGGCCCAGGCCGATCGCGGTCTGGTGCTCCTGCCGCCCCGGCGGTGGGCACCACCCGGCGCGGTCGCGGAGGACCTCCTGCACACCCTCGGTCAGGCCAACTGGCTGCGGTTCGTCGCACCGGACACGGTCGCGACCGAGGCCCGTCTCGACGCCGGCGCCCCGGGGCTGTCGCCACCCGTGGAGGGGCCCTTCACCGCGGCGATCGCCGTCGACCTGGCGGCAGCGTGGGAGGGGCTCGACGCCGCGCTCGGCGCCTCCCCGCCGGGCACGACGCGCCTGGGTGACCGTCCGACGACGCAGCTGCGCGAGGACCTGCTGCGCGCCGCCTCGCGGTGGTACCGCGGTGGGATGGAGGGGGAGGCCGCGGCGATGATCCGCGCGGTACAACGCACGGTCGACGAGACCTTCGGGGAGGTCTCCCTCGCCGCGGCGTCGGTCACCCTCACCTCGGACACCGGGGAGGTCCCGGTGACCCTCGTGCGCGACCAGGGGGGACCACTGTTGGTCAGCGTCGAGGTCGAGTCCCAGGGGCGCCTGCGATGGCCGGAGGGCCAGACCTCGGAGATCCTCGAGCTCGACGAGGGTGACTCGACCACCATCAGCTTCCCCACCCGGGCGGTGACCACCGGCACCTTCCCCGTGACGGTCACCATCACCGACCCGGACGGCACGCAGGTGCTGGCCCAGGAGAGCCTCTCGGTGCGTTCGACCACGCTGTCCCGCCCGGCGCTGACCGCGATGGCCGTTCTGGTCATCGTCCTGCTGCTGGTCGGCTCCCTGCGGCGGCCCGGTCGCCCACAACTCGAGGTCGTGCGCGATACTGAACGACGACCGGGGTGAGGAGCAGGCATGCGCGGGGTGCACTCGCAGCAGGGCGACATCATCCTCAGCTGGCTCCTGCGCCTGGTCGTGACGCTGGCGGTGCTGGCGCTGGTGATCTTCGAGGTGGTTGCGATCACCTACGCCCACATCGACGCCGACGACGCCGCCGGTGAGGTCGCACGAGCCGGGACGGTTGCCTACCGTGCATCAGGTTCACTGACGGCCGCCCGTGAGGCGGCCGAGGACGTCGCCGACATGCGCGGCGTCGGACTCACGGCCTTCGAGCGGGATCAAGGGATGCTGGTGGTGGAGGTGGAACGTCAGGCGCGGACCCTGGTGGTGCACTGGATCCCGCCCCTGCGGCCGATGCTGACGCGCACCGGCGAGCGACGCGTCGAACTCGGGACCTGAACCGGTGGCCGACCGGACCGATCCCACTGCCTCCACCGATCCCCCGCCGGGGGACCCGGCGGAGGTAAAGGCCCCGTCCACGGGCCCCGCCGACGATGCCCCAACGATCGTCGGCAAGGACGGCTTCGCCCCCGGCGAACCCCTGTCACCCGCCGCGCGGCCATGGCCGGACCGCAGCCACCTCGCCGGCCGCTACGCCCTCCAGGAGCCGATCGCCTCCGGTGGTGCCGCGATCGTGTGGCGGGCCTTCGACGAGAACCTGTCGCGCACCGTCGCCATCAAGCTGCTGCACCCCCACCACGCCAACGAGCCCACGGTGGTCGAACGCTTCGAGCGGGAGTCACGCTCCGCCGCCCAGCTCAACCATCCCAACGCCGTCCGCATCTACGACACCGGGCGGGAGGACGACCTCGTCTACCTCGTCATGGAGCACGTCGCGGGTCCGAGCCTCAAACAGGTGCTGGACCAGCACGAGCAGCTCGAGCCGGGCACGGTCGCTGCCCTGGGCGAGCAGGTCGCTGCCGCGCTCGGTGAGGCCCACCGACACGGCCTGGTCCACCGCGACGTCAAGCCGGCCAACATCCTCATCGCGGCCGACGGCACCGTGAAGGTGACGGACTTCGGCATCGCCAAGGCACTCTCGTCCACCGACGCGACCCTGACCACGCCGGGCACCGTGGTGGGAACCGCCGCCTACGTCGCCCCGGAGCAGCTCGAGGAGGGCGAGATCGACGCCCGGGCCGACATCTACGCCCTGGGTGTGCTGCTCCACGAGACCCTGACCGGCCGTCCGGCCTTCAGCGGCGACACCCCTACGGCCACCGCGGCCATGCGCCTGTCCCATGATCTGCTGCCACCGCGTCAGCTGCGTGCCGACGTGCCGCGTGCCCTCGACGACGTGATCGTGCGCGCCACCCGCCGCGAGCGTTTCGACCGCTACGACGACGGTGACGCGATGTCCACGGCACTGGCCTCACTGGTCACCTCCAGACCCAGCGAGGTGACCGCGGGGCTGCTGACCGTGGCCGATACCGATGAGGACCACGCCCTGCCCGCCCTACGTGACGAGCGGCCCTACTCGGGACCGATGCCGGCCACCCGGCGGGAGTACGCCCGGCGACTGGCAGCCGCGGTACTCGGCGGCATCGTGCTCACCCTGGTCGCGGTCTTCGCCTACGACGCCCTCCAGGGTGCCGGGGAGAACGAGCCGTCCTCGACCACGGCGGTGGTCCACCCCGTCGAGGAGGTGCAGGTCTACGACCCCGACGCACCCGGCGAAGGCGACAACGCGGAGCTGGTCGGCAACACCGTCGACGGTGACCCCCAGACCACCTGGGTCACCGAGGGCTACGAGGACGAGGACTTCGGTGGACGCAAGGAGGGCATCGGGCTGGCCTTCGACCTCGGTGAGCCACGGGATGTCCGGGGGGTGTCCCTGGAGCTGGCCCGGGGTGGGCTGGCCGTGGAGCTGTACGCCAACGATCGGTTGCCGGCGGAGGTGGCGGGGCCTCGTGCCTGGGGGCAGCCCCGCGCATCGCAGACCGACACCCTCAGCCAGCAACCCTTCTCCTTCAACACCACCACGGAGCGGTACTGGCTGCTGTGGATCACCGGGCTGAGCGCCGGCACCAGCGCCGAGTTCACCGCCGAGGTGGCGCAGGTGCGCTTCCTCGGCCCCTCCTGAGCCCACGATGCCGGTGACGGACCCCACACCCAGCGACGAGGAGCTGCTGGCCCGCTACCTCGATGTCGCGTCCGAGCGCTCCGAGCGCGAGGCGGCCTTCCACACCCTGGTCGACCGCTACCACCGCCGCGTGTTCGCGGTCTGCCACATGGTCCTGTCCACCGCCGGTGACGCCGAGGATGCCACCCAGGAGACCTTCCTCAAGCTCGCCCGCAACGCCGCGTCCTTCCGGGGCGAGGCGAAGCTGTCGACCTGGCTCTACCGCGTCGCCCGCAACGTCTGCACCGACCACGTCCGCCACGACGCCCGACGGCCCTCGACGCCCGTGGCGGAGGTCGGCGACCTCGCCGAGGCGCCCGTGGCGCAGGACACCAGCGCCGGCACCGACGCCGCGGTGACGGTCCGCGCGGCGCTCGACCAGCTCGATCCGCTGTCCCGACAGCTCCTGGTGCTGGTCGCGGTGGAGGGTCTCAGCTACGCGGAGGCCGCTGCGGTCCACGATCTGGCCACGGGGACGGTCAAGAGCCGCGTGTCACGCGCCCGCGCCCGCCTGGCGCAGCTGCTGGCGGAGGGAACCGTCGGTGACGAGCCGACGTCCCACCCATGAGCACCCCACCCCCGGACGGAGCCGGGCCCGAAGGACCATCCGTGGACGACATCGAGCGCTGCACCAGCTACCTCGACGGGACGCTGGATGCCGAGGAGCGTGCCGCCCTGGAGGCGGAGCTCGCCGGCGACGCCGAGCTGCGCGCGCTGCTGGCCGGTCTCGAACGCGCGGAGCGGGCCCTCGGTGCCCTGGAGCCGACACCGCTGCCTGCGGGGGCACGCGAGCGGCTGGACGCGGCACTGGCCCAGGTCGTCGACGAGGCGCTCACGCACGACCCGCCGGCCACCGACGCCGTCGCGGTGGCGCCGACCACGGCCGAAGCCTCCGGACGAGCGGTCGACGAGCTCGCGCAGCGACGACGCCGACGGCCCGTGGTGGCGACCACGGCCGGTGTCGCTGCGGGCCTCGCCCTGCTGGCCGGCGGGGTCATCGGCATCGGCCAGCTCATGCCGGAGCGCAGCGGGGACCAGGCCATGACGCAGGCCGACACGAGCGAGGTCCTCCCGGAGGAGGAACGGGCCCTGTCGGGGACCGAGGCGGCGCCGCCCGGTGACCTCCCGGTGGTGATCGACGAGGGGCGGACCACCACGGCGACCGGCGAGGACGCGCAGGGGCCCCTCGGCGATCCGGTGCTGCAGGCCCTCGCGCAGCGCCGTCTCCCCCCCGAGGACGGTGTCCGCCTCGCTGAAGAGGTGCAGCGACGCGTGCTCGGGGCAGCGGTGACCGCTGGTCTGGCGACCACGCAGGACCCCGAGGGCGGTGGTGGGGCCGACGGCGAGCAGGGCGCCGCACCGGATGGGGACGCCGCTCAGCGGGATGAGGCCCAGGGGGACGTGGAACCGCTGATGACCCGCGATGGGCGGGTGCTCGATCCCGCCAGCAGCGAGGACGTGCGGCGCTGCCTGACCGAGCTGCTCGATCCCGGCCAGCAGGCCATCCCGGCCACGATCGAGCTGGTGACCATCGACGGCGAGGACGCGGCGATCTTCGGTCTGCTCAGCCGCGATCCGGACGGCGACATCTTCACCCGCATCGAGGCGTGGACCCTGACACTGGACGCCTGTCAGGTGCTGCGTTTCGACCAGTCGTAGTGCTGCTCAGCGCTCCTCTCGCGGACGCACCGGGTCCAACGTGTGCGCTCACCGCGCGCGGACGACCAGCCAACCGCCGTACACCGCCGCGGGATAGGCCAGGAACACGATCCCACCCGGGGCGGTACCGAGCCCGGCGAACGCCATTCCGATGGCGACCGTGAACCCCGCGAGGGTCATGGCGATCGCGCGCACATACGGCGAGTTCCGCTCCTGGCTGCCCCAGTACACCGCGCGAGCCACGCCCCAGCCGATGGCCCCGGCCGACAGCAGGAAGAAGAAGCCCCCCTGCAGCACGGGGGCGAGGACGAGGCCACCGAGGACGGTGGCAGCGATCCCGACCACCGTCGCCCGGGCACCCACCCGGACAGCGAGCCGCCCGGAGCCGCCACCTGCCGCGGAACCGCCCTCGGACCCTCGACCGGCCCGGCGGTTGACGCCGGCGCTGAAGCGCTCCAGCGCACCGCCGCTCGCTGCGCGTGCGGAGCCGCGGAGCTCGGTGGTGCCATCGAGGTGGCGCGCGCAGGCCGGACACTTGTAGCCGACGGCGGCCTCACGGCCGCACTCGGTGCAGATCGGGTCGTCGCAGGCCGAGCACCGCAGCCGCGTCTCCACCGAGGGGTGGCGGGCACAGGACAGAGGTTCGGACATGCCGTCTAGGGTACTGCGCGGGCGCATCCACGGACGCGGACGGCATCGCGGTGGGTGGTCGCCCCTGACCGCCGACGTCGTCCTGCCTGCGGTCAGGGGAATACGGTGCCCGAGCCCGTCGTTACGTTGAGCGACGCGCCGTGCAGCGGCGTCGACGACCCGCGCCCTCGGCTCGCGACTCGACGCCCACCTCGACCGGCCGCCCCACCCTCACCGCTCCCAGAGGTCCCACCATGGCAGACATCCCGCAGATCTCGCTCACCCCGACCGGTGCCCCGGCGCAGGCCAGCCAGCCCACCGGCGACCCTGAACTGGCCGACCGCGTACACGAGGCCATCATCATCGGTTCGGGACCCGCCGGGCTGACCGCCGCGATCTACGCGGCACGCGCCAACCTCGAGCCCATCCTGATCGAGGGTGTGCTCGACGGCGGGCCGACGGGTGGGCAGCTGACGCTGACCACCGACGTGGAGAACTTCCCCGGCTTCGCCGACGGGGTGATGGGGCCGGAACTGATCCAGAACATGCGCGACCAGGCGGCACGTTTCGGGACCCACTTCATCACCGAGGACGTCACCTCGGTGGACGCCACCGCCGACCCGAAGGTGCTGACCACGGCGTCGGGACTGCGGTTGCGTACCCGTTCGGTGATCGTGGCCACCGGCGCGAAGCCACGCCGCCTGGAGGTCCCGGGTGAGGACGAGCTGTGGGGCTCGGGGGTGTCCGCGTGCGCGACCTGCGACGGGTTCTTCTTCCGGGACAAGCACGTCATCGTCGTCGGCGGCGGGGACTCCGCGATGGAGGAGGCGACCTTCCTCACCAAGTTCGCTGCCAAGGTGACGGTCGTCCACCGCCGCGATCAGCTGCGCGCCTCGGTGATCATGCAGGAACGTGCCTTCGCCAACGACAAGATCGAGTTCGCGCTGCAGGCCACGGTCTCCGAGATCCTCGGTGAGAACGGGCTGATGAGTGGCGTCGTTCTGACCGACACCGTCACCGGCGAGCAGCGCACCCTGGCCGCCGACGGGCTGTTCCTGGCCATCGGCCACATCCCGAACACCTGGCTGTTCAGCGATGTGCTCGACACCGACGACGAGGGCTACCTGCTGGTCGACGAGCCGTCCACCGCCACCAACGTGCAGGGTGTCTTCGCGTGCGGGGACGTGATGGACCACACCTACCGTCAGGCCGTGACCGCGGCCGGGACCGGGTGCCGTGCCGCCATCGACGCCGAGCGGTGGCTGGCTGGTGGTACCGGCATCACCGCTGCCGAACCCGAGGCCGAGCCGGCCACCATCTCGGTCTGACGGTCGCCGACCGCAGGTGGGCCGGCGACCGCCCGCGACCGCTCCCGCCCACATCGGGGCGCGTGAGCCGGTCGCGCGGCCCGCGTTGTACGGTTCCGCAGCACACCGATCCGCCCCTCCATCACCGCACCGACACAGGAGTTCGAGCATGGGAGCCACGCCCGTCAGCACCGCCGAGTGGACCGCGGAGGTCATCGAGTCCGACAAGCCGGTGCTCGTCGATTTCTGGGCCGAGTGGTGCGGACCCTGCAAGATGGTGTCGCCCATCGTCGACGAGATCGCCGACGAGCGGACCGAGGAGCTGAAGGTCGTCAAGCTCAACGTCGACGAGAACCCCGACACCGCCCGCGAGTACGGGATCATGTCGATCCCGACGCTACTGGTCTTCAAGGGCGGCAAGCCCGACAAGCGCATCGTCGGCGCCAAGGGCAAGGCCGCGCTGCTGGCCGACCTCAAGGACTACGTCGGCTGACGAGCGCACGCACGGCCGGTGGGTCGTGGCATCGGCGCAGCCCGCGACGCGCTGCGGCGTAGGCTCGCGGTATGGAACCGATCAGACCAGGCAGCATCGGCCCCGAGGTGGAGGACGTCCAGCGTCGCCTCGGGGCCATCGGCCTGCCGTGTGACGGGGAGCGCGCGGTCTTCGACGCGGTCACCGAGTCCGCGGTACGTGCCTTCCAGCAGCGCCGTGGGCTGCTGGCCGACGGTGTCGTCGGGCCCGAGACGTGGCAGGCCCTGGTGGGTGCGTCCTTCCACCTCGGTGACCGTCTGCTCTACGTCACCCGGCCCCTGCTGTACGGCGACGACGTCCGCGACCTGCAGCGGCGCTTGAACCGCCTCGGCTTCGATGCCGGGTACGACGACGGCCTCTTCGGTCCACAGACGGTGGCTGCGGTGCGCGAGTTCCAGCTCAACGCCGGCGTGCTGGTCGACGGCATCGCCGGCCGTGAGACCGTGGACCATCTCCTGCGTCTGCACCGCTCCCACCAGGAGGCCGCCGCCGCGGCCGTCCGGGAGCGCGAGGCACTGCGGCGGCCGCGCCGCCGCGCGATCGCGGGGGCTCGCCTGCTGGTGGACCCCGGCCGCAGCGTCGCCGATCCCGGCCTGCGGGCACCGGACGGCACCCCTGAGCACGAGGTCACCTGGGGGATCGCGGCGGCCCTGGAGGGACGTCTCTCCGCGCTCGGTGCCCACGTCGTGCTCAGCCGTGGGCCGGGGACCTCCCCGACGCCGTCTGAGCGGGCCCATCAGGCCAACAGCGAGGACGTGGAGCTGATCCTGTCGATCCACGGCAACGGCGTCCCGTCCCCTGCCGGACGGGGCGCAGCGGCCTACCACTTCGGCACCGACGTGCAGATCTCCGACCGTGGGAAGCGGCTGGCCGAGCTGGCGCTGGCCGCGGTGCTCACGGCCACGGGCACGCCGGACTGTCGGGTCCACGCCGCCACCCTGGCGATCCTGCGCGAGTCGCGGGCGCCGGCGGTGGTGATCGAGCCGGGGTTCCTGACCCATCCGCAGGAGGGCCGCCTGCTGTGCGAGCCGGGCTACCAGTCCCGCATCGCGGAGGCGCTGACCGAGGCGGTCGTCCACTACCTCGTCGGCGACGTCGCGGTCACGGTGTGACGGCGGCCAGCGACCCCTGGCCGCTTCACGGGGCCAGCGAGGTGTCGACCCGCGGCCGTGACAGGACCGCGATCCGCTGGTGGATCACCACGACGCCGACCGCGACCCCCAGCGCCCCCAGGGCGAAGGCCAACCCGGGCCCACCGCCGTCGACGGCGTAGCCGGCGGTGGTCGTCCCCAGAGCGACACCGAACACCACCGATGACTGGACCCAGGACTGGGCCTCGGTCTGCGTCCCCCGGATCGCCAGGTCGTCGAGCAACTGGAACGCACAGATCGTCGTCGGCGCGAGGAAGACACCTGCCACGAACAGACCCACGGAGAACACCCGCAGGTCAGCGACCGTCAGCGGCAACACCAGCATCGCCACGGCGAGACCACCCGCGAAGAAGCGCAGCCGCTCCGGCAGGGTCCCCGGCCACATCCGCCCGCCGTACACCACCCCGCTGAGCAGGCTGCCGGTGGCCAGGGTGGCGATCAGCCGCCCCGCCACCGTGCGATCACCGGCGAACTCCGCGACGGCGGGCACCGTGATGTCGAGCACACCGAAGGCGATCGCTGCCAGCCCGATGGCCAGCACGATGACCCGCACTCCCTCGGCGTGCAGGGCCCCGCCCGACGGACGTCGTCCCTGACGGGGCGGCATGTCGCGGGCCGCTGGCGTGGTGCTGTAGCCGACGGCACCGACGGCTGCCGCAGCCCCGGCCAGCATCACCGACCAGCTGGCGGTGGCTGCCTCCGCGACGGCCACCGCGAGGAGCGGACCGACCACGAAGCCGAGCTCCACGGAGATCGAGGAGACGGCGAAGGCCGTCTCTCGCAGCTGGCCTGACGGGAACAGCCGGGACAGCAGCACCCGGGAGGCCGCCGTCACCGGCGGGTAGAAGGCGCCCGTGGCCAGCGCCGTGACGACCAGCAGGGGCACCGGCGTGCCGGCCGCGGCAGTGGTCGCCAGCCCGACGGTGCCACCGAGGTAGAGCACGGCGTCGGGGACGAGCACGCGGACCTGACCGTGGCGATCGACCATCCGCCCCTGCAGCGGCGAGGCCAGGCCCACGCCCAGTTGGTGGCCGGCGCTGACGAGCCCTGCGGCGGCGTAGCTGTAGCCGTGCTCGCGCAGCAACAGCACCAGGGCCAGGATCATCATGCCGGGGGTGAGGCGCGAGACCATCGACGTCAGCAGCGGCCAGCGGGCGTCACGGTGCCCGATCAGCTGCAGATAGGCGCGCACGGCGTGGGTCCCCGGGTGTGGCCGGTGCGGAAACGGGCAGGGGCCGTGTGCCGGCTCGGCGCCCGCTCAGCGTCTCGACATCGAGAGATCTTCGCTGCAGGCTACCGGCTGCCCGAACGGTCCGGGACGGGCGCTCGCTCGGGGCGTGGCAGGCGCGCGAGCACCTCCTCCAGGGCGTGCTCGAGGGACTCCGCCCACCGGGCGGTGCGCCCGACGTCGAGGTGGAACAGGGGAACGCGCGGATGCTCGCGGTGAACGGTGAGCCCCTCGTGCAGCAGCCAGGTCGCGGGCAGCAGACAGCTGCGTTCCCGGAACCGCCGATCACCGTAGGCCTGCAGTGCCGGGCGGTCCTGGCGCAGGGTCTCGCGCAGCGCCGTCTGGAGCAGGAGGCGACCCAGGCCCTGCCCGCGGAAGACGTCGTCGACCCACACGGTCGCCAACAGCATCGCACCGGGTGCGGTGCGCGGTGCGCTCCCGGCCCGGGGTGCGTAACGTTCCGCGGGAGCGAAGAGCGCGAAGGCGGCTGTCCGGGCGCGTTCCCGGGCGGATCCGCCGTCGACGATCACCTCGATGCGCGCTCCTGGCGGCCCGTCCTCCTGGACCCTCGCACCGACCCAGTCGCGCTTGCGCGCGCGGGCCGGGCGCGCCGCCTCCTCGGGGCTCACGGCCGGTGCGATCCCGCCGAGCACCGTGGGCGAGCGGGGTTGCGGGCACGGGCCCCCCAGTTCCCAGAACAGGCAGTCCGCGCACCGGCCGGGCAGCCGGTCCACGTCGCCTGCCGTCAGGGGGACCGGCCGACGGCGCACGCTCGTCACCCCTCGGTGCGCCGCGGTCCGTCGTCGCGCGGCAGGATCAGCCCGATGACCGCCCCGAGCGCCGCCCCCACCGCCAGCGCGAACAGCACACGCCGCCACCCGCCGGGGACGACCTGTCGGACGTGGTCGCCGCCAGCTGACATCCCGTCGTCACCGCTCTCGATCAGCATGTGTGCTCCATCAGCGGTCGGCTCGGGCTGCGGGGGCGCCCGATGCCGGGCCCCGGTCGTCGGTCGCTACGCTCGAGCCTAGCGATGCCGCCCCGGCCGGACCCGGCTCGGTACGGGTGCGGCCCCGCCGTCTGGAGATCCACGTGCGGCTCGACACCGACCCCTATCTGACCCGGTACGCCACCCGGGTCACGGGGATGAGCGCCTCGGAGATCCGGGCGCTGTTCGCCGTGGCCTCGCGGCCCGAGGTCGTGTCCTTCGCCGGCGGCATGCCGGCGACCTCGGCGCTGGACATGGAGGCGGTGGAAGCCGTCGTCAGCGGGGTGATCCGCGACGCTGGTGCGCTCGCTCTGCAGTACGGCGGCGGACAGGGGCGTCCGGAGCTGCGTGCGCACCTCGCCGAGGTCATGCACCACGAGGGCGTGCCCGGCCACGCCGACGAGCTCATCGTCACGGTCGGAGGGCAGCAGGCGCTGGAACTGGTCGCCAAGTGCTTCATCGACGACGGCGACGTCGTCCTGGCGGAAGGCCCCACCTACGTCGGTGGCATCGGGGCCCTGAAGAGCCATCGCGCGCAGGTGCGCCACATCCCGGTCGACGACCAGGGCATGGACATCGACCGGCTCGAGGAGGAGCTCGATCGGCTCCGGGCCGAGGGGCGGCGGGCGAAGTACGTCTACACCGTGCCCAACCACCAGAACCCCGCGGGGGTGTCGATGTCGCTGTCCCGGCGCCACCGCCTCGCGGAGCTCGCCGAACTCCACGACCTGCTGCTGGTCGAGGACAACCCCTACGGGCTGCTCGACTTCGCGGGCCGGGTGCAACCGAGCCTGCGATCCCTGGTGCCGGAGCGGGTCGTCTACGTCGGCACGATGTCCAAACTGTTCGCACCCGGGGTGCGCACGGGCTGGATCGCCGCCCCGGGGCCGATCCGTGACAAGCTCGTGTTGCTGCGCGAGGCCGCCGACCTGTGCCCCTCGAACCTCACGCAGATGATCGTGGAGCGGTGGCTGGCGACCCAGCCCTGGCAGGAGCAGATCAAGCGCTTCACCGAGCTGTACCGCGAGAAGGCGGACGTCATGCTCGAGGCGCTCGGGCGCGAGATGCCCGCCGGGGTGCGGTGGACCACCCCCGCGGGTGCCTTCTACATCTGGCTGACGGTGCCCGCCGGTATCGACACCTCGGACCTGCTGGCCAAAGCGGTCGGCCGCCGCGTGGCCTACGTCCCCGGCCGGGGCTTCTACGCCGACGGGTCCGGGGGTGCGCAGGCACGGCTGTGCTTCAGCTATCCCGAGGTGGAGCGCATCCCAGAGGGTGTGGCACGGCTCGGTGAACTGCTCCACGACGAGCTCGAGCTGGTCCAGGCGGTCTACGGGGACCAGGCGCCCGCCCCGGACCGCAAGCAGAGCGGACCGGCCACCGGCGTCGGAGGATGATCCGCCCCGGCCGGCCGATCGTGAGGAGGATCCCATGACCCAGACGTCCATCGCCGTGCTCGCGGGCGGCATCTCGCTGGAGCGGGAGGTCTCGCTGCGCTCGGGGAGCCGGGTCGCCGACGCACTCGCCGACCGTGGCCACCAGGTCACCCGCCTGGACATCGATGGGGATCTGGTGCGCACGCTGGAGACGGGCGGCTTCGACGTCGCGTTCCTGGCGTTGCACGGCTCGGCCGGCGAGGACGGCACCATCCAGTCGTTGCTCGAGCTGATCGAGCTGCCCTACACCGGTCCCGATGTGCTCGCCAGCTCGCTGGCCTGGAACAAGCCCATCGCCCAGGGACTGTTCGCCCGCGAGGGGGTGGCGGTGCCGGAGCGGGTCACCCTCTCCCAGCAGGCCTTCCGCGAGATGGGCGCCACGGCAGCCGTCGATCGCATCGCGGCGGAGCTCTCGATACCGCTGGTGGTCAAACCCGCGACCGGAGGGTCCTCCCTGGGCCTGACGATCGTGGAGGACGCGGCGCGCCTGCCGCAGGCGATCGTGGGTGCGTTCTCCTACGCCGATGTCGTGCTGATCGAACGGTTCATCGAGGGCACCGAGGTGGCGGTCACGGTCCTGGACGGACACACCCTGCCGGCGGTGGAGATCCAGCCCAAGGACGGTGCCTACGACTTCGCGGCCAGGTACAC
>JAWLFQ010000064.1:0-14404 GCA_041685505.1 Nitriliruptoraceae bacterium | reverse complement strand
TCCGGCATCGACTCGTCGAAAGCACAGCGGCTGCTCGGATGGTCGCCCACCCGATCCTGGCGCGACGTGCTGGACGACGCCGGGCACCGCCGCGAGGACTGAGCGATCCGCGCGGCACCTCCAGCCCGCCGTCGCGGGCCACCTCGTCGGCGCGGTCCCCCGGCTGGGTCCGCGGCCGGGCAGAAGGTAAGGGTACCCTCACCTGTCCCGTGCCGATCGCCCTCGTCCTTCCTCACGCCCGCGGAGGAGCGCCCGATGCTCGAACCGCCTCACGAGGCCACGGCCGGCGTCGCACCGGGAACGCCTCTGGACGTCACGGCCGGCCCTACGCCCGTTCCGGCGCTGCGCTGTCGGGGAGTGAGCAAGGCGTTCGGCTCCGTGCAGGCCGTCGACGCGGTGGACCTCGAGGTGGAGACGGGATCCTTCACGGCACTGCTCGGGCCCTCGGGGTGCGGCAAGACCACCCTGCTGCGCATCGTGGCCGGACTGGAGCGCTCGGACGCCGGCTCGGTCACGCTCGGGGCCAGGGAGGTCGATGGGCCCGGCCGCCGCACCCCACCTGAACGGCGTTCGGTCGGGCTGGTGTTCCAGGAACACGCCCTGTTCCCCCACCTCAATGTCGGCGCGAACGTCGCCTTCGGGCTGCGGCACATGGAACGTCGGTCCCGGCAGGCCCGCGTCGCGGAGGTGCTCGAACTGGTGGGCCTGGCCGGGCTGGAGCGGCGCCGACCCTCCGCGCTGAGCGGGGGCCAGCGGCAGCGTGTCGCACTCGCCCGGGCGCTGGCCCCCTCCCCCACGCTGCTGCTCATGGATGAGCCCTTCAGCTCCCTCGACGCAGGACTGCGTCTCACGCTGCGCTCCGAGATCCGGGCGATCCTGCGGGCGGCGGAGCAGACCGCGCTGTTGGTCACCCACGACCAGGAGGAGGCGCTGTCGATGGCCGACCGCGTGGCCGTGATGTTCGACGGCCGTCTGCACCAGGTCGCCGACCCGCAGCTGCTGTACCGGGTACCCGCCACCCCCGAGGTCGCAGCGTTCATCGGTGATGCCCAGGTGGTACCCGGGACACGCGCGGGGCGGTACCTGGTGGACACCCCCCTCGGGCGGCTCGCCACCTCCGGCCCGGTCCACACGGCGCGGGTCGCGGCGGTGATCCGACCCGAGTCGGTGCGGCTGCGATCCTCTGCCTCCGGGACGGCGCAGGTGGACACGCTGACCTACTTCGGGCGCGACCAACTGGTCGGGGTGCGGCTCCCCGACGGCACCGAACTGCGAGCACGCTGCGGTCCCGAGTCCGACCTGCAGCACGGCGGAACGGTCGCGGTCACGATCAACGGTCCCGTCGTGACCTTCCCGCTCGACGACACGTCGCGCTGATCGGACCTCAGGAGCGGACCTCGGCACCGCGCTCGAGCGCGACGAGCAGCCCACCCACCGCAGCCATGCCCACCGCGACCATCGCCAGCGACGGAAGGGCCGCCTGGGCCCACAGGCTCTCCGAGGTGGCCTGCCACACCCACACCGCCAGCGTGTCCACACCGAAGGGGCGCAGCAGCAGCGTGATCGGCAGCTCCTTGATGGTGTCGATCGCGAGCAGGGCCGCGGCGGCCAGGACGGCATAGCGCGCCTGTGGCAGCTCCACCGTCAAGGCGGTGCGGGTCGGGCCGGACCCGAGCACCCGTGCGCTGTCGACGGTCTCGGGCGGGACGCGGTCCAGGCCGGCATCCACGCCCTGGTACCCGACGGCGAGGTAGCGGACCACCAGCGCGAACACGAGCCCCAGGGTGGAGCCCACCAGCACGCTGCCCGGCGGCAAGGGCAGGACCCGATCCAACGCCGCCAGCGTGATGACCACACCGACCGCCACCACCGGGCCCGGCATGGCGTACCCGAGGGAGGAGACCCGCCCGAGCAGACGCCCCGCCGACCCCCGACGACGCACGCTCAGCGCCAGCACCGACCCGGCCACGAGGCTGGTGACGCTGGCGGCGCCGGCGACGACCACCGTGCTGCGCACGTGATGGCCGAGACCACCGGCGACGGTGGCCACCTCGGTGCCGACCTCGCCGACCCAGTCCAGCAGCCGCAGTAGCGGGACCCCGACCGCCACCACCAGCACGGTCAGCACCACGGCCAGCGCGATGCCGGCCTGTCGTGGCGCCATCGGCTGCGGGACCAGCGGACGCGTGGTCCCTCCGGTGGTGAAGGAGGCGCCTCGGCGCAGCAGCCGCTCGGAGGCGATGAGGACCACAGCGGCGACGAGCAGCGCCGTGGCCAGCTCAGCGGCGGCCTGTCGGTCACCGGTGCCGAACCAGACCCGCAGCACCCCATCGGCGAGCGTGCCGATGTTGAACAGGCGCACCGTGCCGATGTCGGTGAGGACCTCCATCGCGACCAGCGCCCCGCCGGCGGCCAGCGCGGGGCGGGCCATCGGCAGCGCGACGCGCAGGAACGTGCTGACCGGCCCGTGTCCCAGGGTGCGCGCCGCGTCGAGCGCGTTCGTGCCGACGTCGCGGAAGGCGGCTCGGGCGAAGAGGTAGACGTAGGGGTACAGCGTGAGGACGAGGGCGAACGCGCCGACCCACAGGCTGCGCACCGCCCGGATGCCCAACGGACCCGACAGCGTGTCCAGCCACACGAAGCCGGCCACGTAGCCGGGCACGGCGAGCGGGGTGACCAGGAGCCAGCCCAGCACACGACGCCCCGGGAAACGGTGGGCTGCGACCAGCCAGGCCAGCCCCGTCCCGAGCAGCAGGGCACCGCCCAGCACGAGGCCGAGCAGCAGCACCGTCTCCCGGATCATCCGGGGCAACCGGGTCTCCCACAGTCGCACCCAGACCTCCACGCTCGGGTCCAGAACGGAGGCGCCCAGAACGAGGATCGGGGCGGCGACCACCGCGGTGATCGCGATGGTCGCCGCCCAACCGGGCAGTGCCCGGAGTCGCGTGAGGGTGGTCACCGGGTCACTCGTAGCCGACCTCGGCCAGGAGGTCGACCGACTCGGCGTTCAGCGCACCGAGCTCACGCACCGAGGCGTGGTCGGGCTCGAAGGCGCCGAAGCCGACGAGCACCTCGGCGGGCTCCACATCGGTGGCTGCCGGGTACTCGAAGTTGACGTCGCTGAACTCCTTCAGGCCATCGCTGGCCAGCCACTCCAGCAGTTGCTGTCCGGCCTCGGGGTTCGGGGCCGCCGCGGTGACGGCAGCCGCGCTGATGTTGGTGTGGGCGCCGACGCTGTCCTGCTCGGTCCAGCTGATCGCCACCGGGAAGTCGGGGTCCTCGGCCTTCAGCCGCCCCAGGTAGTAGGAGTTGGCCAGCGCGACATCGCAGTCGCCGGCCTCGATCGCCCGCAGCATGTCGGTGTCGGAGTTGATGTAGATGGGGTCGTTGGCCACCCAGGACGCGACGATGCGCTCGGCCTCTTCAGCGCCCTCGTTGCGGATCAGTGCCGCCACGAGCGACTGGGTGTAGGGGTGCGTGCTCGGCCGCAGGCACAACCTGCCGTCGTACTCGGGGTCACCGAGCTCGGCGTAGGTGGTCGGCGGCGTGTCGAGGCGCTCCTCGGAGTACTGGATCACCCGGATCCGGCGGCTGAGCGCGTACCAGGTGCCGTCCTCGGCGCGCAGTTCCTCCGGGATCGTGTCGCTGAGGACCTCGCTGTCCAGCGCCGCCAGCAGGCCCGCCTCCGACGAGAGCGCGATGTTGGCGGCGTCCGCCGTCATCACGACGTCCGCGGGCGTGTTCTCGCCCTCGGCGAGCAGGCGCTCGCGCAGCTCCGGGTCGGAACCGGTGGTGAAACGGACCTCGATCCCGGTGGCCTCGGTGAAGGACTCGAAGACCGGTTCGATGCCGTAGTGACGGCCCGTGTACACGGTCACGGTGTTCTCGGGCGCAGCCGCAGCGTCGTCGCCGGTGTCGGACTCGGCGTCGGCGTCGGCGTTGGCGTCGGCGTCCTCGGTGTCGGCCGCGTCCTCCTCGACCGAGGCGTCCTCGGCATCGTCAGGTTCGGGCACGGCCTCCTCCTCAGCGCCGCAGGCGGCGAGGACGACGGCGAGCAAGGCGATCGGGGCGACGGCCCGAAGGACGCGGCGCGGAACGGGGGTACGCATTCGATGATCCTTCGTCACGAGAGGTGCGGTCGTGGACCTGCAGGGACCGCCAGCGGTGCTGGCGGGCATTAGGTTAGCCTAACCTTGTCGTAGCAGTGCAACCGTCGACAGGTCGGCAGCCGCAAGGCGCCTCGGCCGTGAACGCGACGTTGCCGGACTGGATCCAGCTCCGAACGACGGCGAAGCTCGCCAGCCCGGGGAACTGCTCGCAGATCCTCCATCGAGAGGACGTTGCGCCCGCCCACGTTGCTATCGCGAACCAGGGCCACGGCCGGGAACATCCCGGGAACGCACGGGGGCCACTGTGGACCCGTCAGCGCTCGGCCGCTGGCGAAGACTGGTGTGGACAGAAGGGAGCAACGATGCGCTGCACAACCCGATCGCTCCCGACCGCGGGGACGAGGTGGTGGTCGCTACCTCTGGTCCTGGTCGCGCTACTGCTGGTCGCCTGCGGTAGCTCGACCGACGAAGCAGCCACTGCGACGACCGCCCCAACAGCGACGCTGCAGATCGAGGAGGGACCGCTCGTCTATGTCCCGATGGGCAACTCGCTCACCTACACGGCTTCACCCTCGTTCATCAACCGCTACACGGCGATGCTCGAGGAGGACTTCGGTGTCGAGGTGGCACGCCGGTCCCACACCGTCGGGGGCCAGCGCACCGATCGCTTCCTCGAACGGTTGCGCAGCGATGACCGACTCAGAGAGGATCTGGCGGATGCTGACGTGATCACGCTGCTGATCCCGAACGACGAGTGGGCTGAACCCTTCGAGACCGCACTCGGCGTCGGCGGTCGCGACCCATCCGACTGCGGCGGGGACGACCACCAGCAATGCCTGCGTGACGTGATCGAGGGCTACAAGCAGCAGGTCGATCAGATCTTCGACGAACTGACGGCCATCGTGGACCCGGCAGAGACCCTGATCCGCGTCCACGACTTCTATCAGTTCCACACCAATGGCCCGCAGGAGGACTTCGACATCATGTATCCCTACTGGCGGGAAGCTCAGGGGCACGTGGAGGAGGTTGCCGGCCAGCACGGCTTGCCGGTCGCGCAGGTCTTCGACGACTTCATGGGCACCGACGGGGACTACATCGATCTGGTCGCCGCGGGCCTCGTCGATCCAGACGGCCTCCACCCAACACCAGAGGGCGCCGAACGCATGGCCACGTTGGTGCACGATCTCGGCTACGACCTGGCGAGCTCCGGCACCCGATCCGGCGACACCGAAACGGTGTTCGACTTCGAGCAGGACACCCTCTGTGACTGGTTCACCGCCGATGAGATGGACAGCATCGTCGCCGAGGCATTGGCTCGAGCCGAGCTCGACACCGAGTTGGAGTCGTTCGCGACCAGCGGCTCCTGCCGCATGCTCTCCCCAACAGGAGCCATCTGGTCCACGCACGGATGGGCGAGCCAGAGTGACGGCGGCCTCGGGATCACCCTGGCGCCGGTCCTCAACGACCCGCGCGGTCAGGGCTATCGCCGCGACGAGCCGGCCGACTTCGAGCATCACGCCGTCATGGACGACGACGTCACGTTCGGGAACTACAGCGACGGCTTCGCGTACTCGTCCGGTGCGCAGATCCAGCTCCGGGTCGCAGGCCACGAGGACGAGGTGCTGTTCCTCGGGTTCGGCACCGAGGGCAGTACCTTCATCGACACCTCGCCATACGGCGCCGCCTTCGCGCTGATCATCGCCGACGTCATGCTCGAGGAGATGAACTGGACCGACTGAGCCCAGGGCCGGACCCGCCCAGACGCCCTCACGCTGGAGGTGTGCTCCTGTCGGGGTTCCCCACTGTGGACGGGGATGCAGATGTCGTGGGTGTCGACGAGTGGAGAGCACCGAGGTGTCGAGCGGATCG
Organism: Nitriliruptoraceae bacterium; assembly: GCA_041685505.1. Lineage (GTDB taxonomy): Bacteria > Actinomycetota > Nitriliruptoria > Nitriliruptorales > Nitriliruptoraceae > T1Sed10-7. Next base: position 8,426 of record JAWLFQ010000064.1, on the reverse strand, counting down.
AGCCTCCCGCAGCGCCGGTCGCGCCTGCTGCGGCGACTGGCCTGGTTGCGCAACCTCGAGTGGTGCAACATCCCGTTCCTGGCGGTGGTGCTGCTGTGGTGGGTGCCGGCAGCGGGTGGGCGAGCCATCCCGACTGACACCTGGGTACGGACCCTGGCCTTCCTGCCGGTCGCAGGGCTGCTGCTGGTTGGAGGCTGGTACTGGCACCGCAAGCTCCTCCAGCTGCGGCATGGCCGAGCGATCGACAGCGCCCTCGCGATCCTGGATCGGCTCGACCGTTGGCTGCCGTGGCTGCTGACCGCGTGGAGTCTCGCTCTGGTCGGTGCATGGCTGGTCAGGCTCGGCACGGCGACCGACCGCTGGTGGGCCGCTGGCTTCCTCGCGTTCGCCTGGGCCGAGTTCATCAACTACTTCCGGGTCCAACTGATGCATGACACCCGCTCGGACCTCGAACGTCTGATCACGACCCGCCGCCTCCGCCGCTCGTGGTTGGCGACCGATCTCGCTGGCTGGCGAGGGACGTGGGCGGACCCCTGACCGTGACCGCGGTGTGGTCGTGGCGGCGGACACGGCTCTCGGATTCCTGCTGTCCTCACGGCAGGCGTCGGTCCAGTCACCGAGGGAGAACACGGTGGTTGCCAGCAGCGGGAACGGTTGCTCGCGGCCGCGGTCTCGGGGCAGCATGTGTTCGTCTTCGGAATGGGACTGCTCCCGGGAGCCGCCGACCCGACGTGAGGGCGCCATGAGCACCAGCAGCACCTCCCACCCGGTCCGTGACCTCCACGAGCGCCTGGAGGCCGGCCCGGTCCTGTGCGCCGAGGGGTACCTCTTCGAGCTGGAACGCCGCGGCTACCTGAAGGCCGGCGCCTTCGTGCCTGAGGTGGTGCTCGAGCATCCCGACGCCCTCGCGCAGGTCCACCGTGAGTTCGTCCGCGCCGGGTCCGACATCATCGAGGCCTTCACCTACTACGGCCACCGCGAGAAGCTCCGGCAGATCGGCAAGGAGGAGCAGCTCGAACCCCTCAACCGGCAGGCCCTGCGGCTCGCGCACGACGTCGCGGCCGAGTTCGAGGATCGCCCGCTGGTCGCCGGCAACCTCGCAAACACCAACGTCTACCGTCCCGGTGACGACGACGCCATCGCCCACGCACGTGCGATGTTCAAGGAGCAGGCACGGTGGGCAGCCGAAGAGGGAGCGGACCTCGTCATCGGCGAGACGTTCTACGCTGCGGGCGAGGCCCGGCTGGCGTTGGAGGTGATCGCCGAGGTCGGCCTTCCCGGTGTCATCACCCTGGCGCTGCCGGCGCAGGGCACGCTCCTCGACGACGTCACGATCGCAGACGCCTGCGCCGCGCTCGAGGATGACGGTGCGGACGTCGTGGGGCTCAACTGCTTCCGCGGTCCGGCCACCCTCCTCCCACCACTGCGCAGGATCCTCGATCGGGTCAGCATCCCGGTGGCCGCACTTCCGGTGCCCTACCGCACCACCGAGGACCATCCCACCTACTTCGACCTGCCCGACCCCGATGCCACCGTGGCCCCACCCGGCGGACAGACCTTCCCCCTGGCGTTGGAGCCCAGCCTGTGCACACGCTTCGAGGTGGCCGCGTTCGCCCGAACCGCTCTCGAACTCGGGGTCCGCTACCTGGGTCTGTGCTGCGGTGCCGCTCCGCATCTGATCCGGTCGATGGCCGAGGAACTCGGCCGCACCCCGCCCGCGAGCCGCTACTCCCCGGACCTCGCCGAGCACTCCATCCTCGGGACCGACCCACGGCTCACCGCTCGCGCCCGTGATCGAGCCGGCGACCGGTGATGGTGTCCCGCGGGCCAAACCGGCTCGGCGTCCTCGAGGTCCGGCACAGCCGCCGGTCGTCTACAGCCTCGGCCGCGAGGTGCTCGCCGCGGGCCGACGCGGTATCGGGTCCTTCGGCTCTGCGATCCGGATGGCGCGTCTGCTGTAATCGTTGCGAGCCGGGATGTCCATCGTCGTGAACCAGGAGCCTCCGATGGCACCGGGGAAGCCTGCCGCCACGCTCACAAGCCCCGACAACCGCGTCGGCCGCGAGGTCGATGAGCGGCTGACCGATCTGGTCGAAGCGACGGTGACCCGGGGCGGTCTCCATCATGCGATGATCGCGGTCACCTCTGCCGATGGCACCCAGCGGTGGAGCGGTGCCGCAGGTATGGCCGCCGTCGGGGAAAGTCCGCTCGCGCCGGACACGCCGTTCTTCATCGCCAGCATCACCAAGCGGTTCATCGCGACGTTGGTGCTGCAGGCCTTCGAACGGGGCGAGCTCGGCCTCGATGATCGCCTCGTCGACCACTTACCTGCAGAGACGACCGCCGAACTCCACGTGCTCGAGGGCGTCGATCACACGCCCGAGATCACGATCCGCCATCTACTGAGCCACACCTCCGGGCTGCCGGACTACTGGGACAAGCCGAACACGGGCCGGCCGAGCCTGTTCCACGATCTCGCTGCAGGCCAGGACCGCGCGTGGACCTTCGACGACATGATCCGCATGGTCCGCGAAGAGCACACCCCACGCTTCCCGCCACAGGATCTCGATGCCGATCGCCAACGCGCCCACTACTCCGACACCGGCTTCCAACTGCTGATCGCGACCGCCGAGGCTGCCGCCGGACGACCCTTCGCGACCCTGTTGCACGAACGGATCCTCACCCCACTTGGACTCGACCACACCTGGCTGCCGGGCCGCTCGCGTCCGGCCGTGGCGACCGCACCGCCGGCGCCTGTGTGTGTCAAGGACCGGCCCGTCGAGCTACCGAGGATGCTCGAGTCCAGCAACGACCTGTTCTCCACCACCAGCGACCTGCTGCGCTTCCAGCAGGCGCTACGCGCCGGGGAGTTGTTCGAACGGCCCGACACCGTCGAGCTGTTCACGGAACGATCGAACCTGCTGCGCAACATGATCCCGAACCGCTACGGGCTCGGCACCTGGATCTTCTCCGTCAACCGGCTCATCGCTCCCGGTCGTCGGCCCGCGACACTCGTCGGCCATGCCGGCGTCACGGGAACCTGGCTCTTCCACTGCCCCGAACTCGACCTCCACCTCGCCGGCAGCATCGACCAGGCCACCACCCGCGCCCGCAGCGCTCCCTTCCGGCTCATGGCCCGCATCCTGCGGGCCTGGCACCGGTGATCGAGCGCCGGCGGCCCTTGTCCTGGCGGCTCACCGTCTCCACAGCGGACGACAGCTGAAGTCGACCGGTTCCGTCCCGCTCGGCGTTGCGTGCAGCCGCATCGCTGCCTCGGCCATGTCGTCGTCGGGTTCGATGCCGGTGCGCATCCGGGGTGTCGCAAGGGGTGACAGCGACGTGACAGCGTGGCGCCAGGCTCTGTGGGCAGTGTGGGTGCGTCGGACGTCAGCTCGTCGAGCATCGGATCCTCCCGTGAGCACCCACAGCGCGACCCGCCCCGCCCCCGAAGTGACGCCACCGCCACCGCAGCTGCGCAGCGATCCGCTGCTGGCCCTGTTCGATCGGCTCGGGCGCACCGAGCGGCCGATGCTGGTGGGAGCACTGCCGCTGGTCGCGGCGCTCACGTTCGGCCTGACGCTGCCCCGGAGTCCCGCGGACCACCTCCAGGGCCTCGCCATGCTCGGCATCGCGCTGCTGCTGGGGCTGGCGACGGGGCTGTTCTGGCGCTCCCCGTGGGCGCTGCTCGCCGGCCCCGCCGCCTTCGTCATCGGATACGAGTTCAGCCGGCTGCCCTTGGACGGGCCCACCGTCGGGTTCCCTCACCTGAGCCTGTACGGACTGATCGCCCTGGTCACCGGCCGGGGGCTGATCGCGCTGGTGATCGTCCTGCCGATGCTGCTCGGTGCCGGGCTCGGGCTCGGACTGGCCCGTCGAGCACCGACAACCCCGTCCTGCTGTTCCTGGCGGGCGGGCCCGGGGCACGGAACTCGGGGCCATGCGTCGCCACCTCGAAGCGCTCGAGGAACACGTGACCGTGGTCACCTGGGACCAGCGCGGGGCGGGACGCTCCTACGCCGCGCTCGACCCGACCCACAGCTACACGATCGACAGCGCCGTCGACGACACCTTCGGTGTCCTCTACCCCCAGCTGCAGGCGGTCGACCTGCGGGAGACCGCGACCGAGCTCGAGGTGCCGGTCTACCTCGTCCAGGGCGCCAACGAGATCGATGGACGCCGACAGCTGCTGGCCGAGTGGTACCCAGCGCTCCAGGCCCCGAGCAAGCGACTCATCGAGTTCGAGACCGCGGGCCACCGGCCCCTCTTCGAGCGTCCGGAGCGGTTCGTCGCCGACGTGGCCGACACCGTGCTGCCGGAGACCGCCGCCGGGCCACGGAGCTGAACCCCGCCGCTTGCGCCGTCAGGACGCCTGTGGGGGGCGGCGTTGGGCCGGCGCACGGCCTCGTCGGGTGACGGTCGACGTGGGTGCTGCCACGCGGGTGCGCTCGTAGCCGAGACGGCGGTGGGTGCCGCCGATCAGTGCCAGCGCGCCGAGACCGGCGAGGGCGATCGCCAGGCCGAAGGCCAGGTCGTTGGGCGCCTCCGGCGCCAGGAGCGGGAACACGCCGGCGGCGAGGTTGGTCATGGTGTGCAGGACGAGCACGATCGGCAGGCTCCGGGTCCGGTTCCACAGCCACGTGTAGAACACGGCGGTCGTGGTGGTCTGGCCGAGGTACAGCACCGGCGGCAGAGAGGCCTGCACCTGGCCTGGGTCGAGGAACAACGGGAGGTGCCACAGCCCCCACACGAGGCCGAGCAACAGCGACGCTGGGACGGGGCCGGCGCGGGCCTGGAGGCGGTCGAGTGCGAAGCCGCGCCAGCCGAGCTCCTCTCCCAGCGGCCCGCCGAACACCAGGATCAGCAGGAACGCCGGGAGGACCAGGTAGGCGGTGGCCGGATCGTTGAAGGGGCCCGGCGGCGTTCCGAGCAGGGCCGCCAGTCCGATCGCGGCCAGCACGATCACGACCGGCCCGGCCACGACCAGCCACCAGATCGGCGCCGGGGCGCGCCACCGCCGTAGAGGGGCCAGCAGCCCGGTCAACCCGGAGCGGCCAGCTGCGGCGACCGTCACCGCGATCGCGGCGAGGCTGGGGCCGAAGCGACCGGCGACGATGAGCACCTCCGCCGCCGCGCCCGGCAGCTCCAGCCAGGCGGCCAGGGCCCACAGCGTCCAGCTCCAGACGAACGTCACGAGCAGGAAAGCGACGAGCACAGCGGACCGGCGCATCAGCGCCGGCCCCCCTCGCTGGTGTCGGGCGGTGGACGGACGACCTGGAGCAGCACGCGCAGGAACAGGACCGCGCTCCCGAACAGGCCGATCCATCCCAGGACCTCGACCAGCCGCGTGTCGCCGCCGGCGAGCACCGGCCCGGTCTCCGCCGCGAGCAGGAGGGTGGCCAGGAGGCCCAGGCCCAGCGACAGCGCGGTGAGCACCACCCGGTTGACCAGCCGTTCGGCGACGGCGACGTCCTCCGGATCGGCGAACAGCCGGACGCGGGCCGTCAGCCGGCCGTGTTCGGCCAGGGTCGCGAGGCGGTCGAGGTGGCGGGGTGCGCGCTGCACCAGTGGACCGAGCTGTGCCCACTCGCGTTGCACCAGCTCTGCGACCGATGCGGGTGAGCTGCGCTGCTGGAACTCGGCGCCGCCGAGCGCCGCGACCTGCTCGATCAGCGGGTAGTCGGGCGAGAGCTGTTCCAGCGTGCCCGCCAGCGTGGCGAGTGCCCGGAACATCGTCGAGGTCTGGGGTGGCAGGCGGAAGCCGAGCTGGGTCGTCAGCCGTAGCAGGTCGGTGAGCGCGCTGGCCGGCGGCAGTCCCGAGCCGAGGTTGGCGGCCATGAACCGTGCCAACTCCCGTTCGATCGCGTCGGGATCGCGGGTCGGGGCGACCGCCCCGACGGCGACCAGCGACTCATACAGCAGCGACGGTTCACCGAGTTGCAGCGCGAGCAGCATCTGGAACACCGAGGCCCGCTCGAACGCGTCCAGCCGGCCCGTGACCCCGAAGTCGATCAGTCCGAGGCCGCCGTCGTCGAGCAGCAGCACGTTGCCGGGGTGCGGGTCACCGTGGAAGCGTTGCCCCTGGAGCATGGCCTCGACCTGGGAGGCGCACAGCTCATCCGCCAGCCGGCGCCGGCCGTCGGGGTCATCGGCGGCCGCGCCGGGAGGCAGCGACGACAGCGGGGTCCCGACCAGGCGGTCCATGATCACCAGCCGCTGCGTGGCGAGTTCCGTGACGACCCCAGGTACCTGCACCAGCTCGCGAGCAGCGGTGGCCTGCGCCATCTCGGCGGCGTGACGCGCCTCGACGCGCAGGTCCAGCTCCAGGCGCAGCGATCGGGCGAAGCCCTGGGCGAGCGCCCCGACCTCGTAGGCGCGTCCCCAGGCGGTGCGGCGCTCTGCGAGCCGGGCGAACGCCACCGCGATCGCGAGATCACGCTCCACCTCGGCCATCAGGCCGGGACGACGCACCTTGACCACGACCTCGCGGCCGTCCTGCAGACGCGCACCGTGGACCTGCGCGATCGAAGCCGAGCCGACCGGCGTCCAGTCGATCGTGGCGAACACCTCTTCGAGCGGGCCGGGCAGTTCGGCCCGGATCGCCGCCTCGACCTCGGTGCGCTCCAGCGGTCGCGCGCCCGCATGCAGCCGGCCCAACTCCGCCAGCGCCGCCGGCGGCAGCAGGTCGGGCCGGGTGGCCAGGAGCTGCCCGAGCTTGACGAACATCCCGCCGGCATCCTCCAGCGCCAGCCGTGCGCGACGTGCGAGCTCCTCGGGGCTACGGACGTCCAGTTCACCGCGGCGCAGCCCCAGCGCCGGCGCCAGGCCGTGGCGGGTCGCGATGCGGGCCACGCGCAACGCTCGCCAGCCGAGCCCCACCCAGCGCGTACTCCGCCGCAACCGGGTGAGCAGGCCCGCACGGGCCTCGGACCGTGGCCGGGCGAACAACACCTCCAGGACCACGACCGTGAGCATGGTCCCCAGCACCTGGAACGGCAGCGCCAGTGTCGCGAAGCTCTCGCGTTGGTCTTCGAAGGCCGCCAGCTGCCCCTCGATCGGTGCGGTCACGTCGATCACCAGCAGCGCAGCGACCGCCGCACCCCCCGCCGTCCCGAGCAGCACCGCTGCGACCAACCGACCCCACGTCACCTGCCGTGCGCCGAGCAGTGCTCGGACGACCCACGCGAACAGCAGGACCACGACGAGGTTGCTCACCAGACCCATGACGTTCCTCGCCACTGTGATGGTCTCGAAGGCCGGGACCGTGCCGTGACCGTCGACCGGGCGCGCCCCCGGGGTACGGGTGGGGCACCTACAGGGCATAACCCACCGCGCCGTGGGGACGAAGGGCCCATGGTCGGGCCACACCGGGACCGACGACCTACCGTCGCAGCATGGAGTTCCGACTACTCGGCCAGATCGGCTGCAACGACCCGGCGGTCCCCGACGTGCTGGTCCGGCAGGGCGAGGGGTACGCGCTGCGCATCCCACCGGAGTGGATCGACGCGCGACGGTTCGAGGCCCTGGCCGACGAGGTGCACGACCTGCTCGCCACGGGAGCGATGGCGCAGGCAGCCGACCGCGGCGCTGCGGCGCTCGCGCTGTGGACCGGCGAGGCCCTGGAGCCTCTGTCCCACGAGCCGTGGGCACGCGCCGAAGCCACGCGACTGGAGGAACGGCGGCTGGCCACCGTCGAGGACCGCGCGGCAGCGCTGGGTGCGCTCATCGCCGCCGAGGCGCAGACGGGGCGACCCTGAGCAGACGGAGCCGGTCCAGCAGCTGGTTCCATGCCTGGGTCGCTGTCGCCGATCGGCGGTCCGGGACGACGTCGAGTCCGAGCACCACCCTGGGGGACGCCTCGCGTCGGGCGATCCCGGACAGGGCATGTTCGGCGGCGTGGAGCACCGCGGTCGGCACGGTGGCGAGCTGGCGACCGGTGGTGGGTGGATCTCTGTCACGGCGCTGGCAGCCAGCCGCGACCTGCCGGTGCGCTTCCGGCTCGCCCCTGCCACCGGCCAGGCCTACCGCCACGACCAGATGACGCTCTGCGGAGACCGCGACCGGGTAGCGCCGAGCAGGTGACCTGCGTCGACCAGGTACGCGATCCTGACGCCGACCAGAGCGGTCCAGCGGTCCCCGGTTCGCAGGTCCGCGGTGGGGTCGGATCGTCCAGTTGTCGCCGGCGAGGCGGGCTGCCACGTCGTCCGCCGTCACGTCCGTAGCGTCATCGGCATCTCGCAGCGCGCTCGCTGCCGCGGCTCTCCGGTTGTCGACGGCGGACGATGAGGAGAACCTCGGTGTCAGGATCCATGACGCATCCGCGGGGGACGCTCGGCAGCCCGCCCCCGGACTCGACCAGCTCACGGTCCTGCTCGACCGTGTGCGCGATACGGGGCTGCAGGTCGATCACCACATCACCGGCACACCCG